>JBDTPH010000320.1:0-23760 GCA_039932795.1 Chloroflexota bacterium | reverse complement strand
ATCCATTTGGTTTGGGCGTTTACGCGTATAGCCCGCGCGCTACACCCAAGAGACAGGATCATGCATCCAAACGAGATCCATTCCTGATTTGCGTGGGTAAACGCGACCCATTGCTGTCCATAACCGGGATAGACCAGGAAAAGGAACGTCGCCCATGCAGCCTGACGTGAATATTTGGGCCAGATCTGACGAAGGGTCCATAAGGTGCATAAGCTGACCAGAATGCGGATCACCAGGCCAAAGAGCTGCCATATGAAAGTGCTTTCCCCGAGGAGGGTAGATGTCAAAAAAAAGAACGGGCTGATCAATGGGTCAAACGGAAGGAAGGAGCGCGCCAGTTCAGCAGCGCCCTGGAAATGCAGCAGCCAGGCAAAAACCCAGTCATCCCAATAAAACCCGAGCCATGGAGTGAGCAGTCCGTATGCCAGCAGCGCGACGAGGATCACCATCCAGGGAATGGACCTTCCACTGAATCGCAGGGACTTCAACCTTGACCACATATCAGATTGCCTGCTGAGGAGATTCGAAAATGGATTGATTCATAATGGATGGGAAGGCACTCGAACTACCTTTTTCTGGTTTCGTTATTAGACCGGTTTCCCAGTCTGCAGGGTGAAAGTGCTCCCTGTCCGAATGGTTTCAATTTTACTATCCTTATACAAGGTGACCGCACCTCGTCCATGCACAGTCCATTGGTCTGCGCCATCGTTGATCATGCCGGTTTGTTCGTCAATGCCTATCAGGATTCCATTCGGCAGTCGCGTAGTGAGCCGCGATGCCCAGTTTTTACCAAACGTGTTATGGTGCGGCAGGACGAGTGAATTCGATACGAGATCCAATCCTTGGTGCACGCGTCCCTGACCGGGGTCATAATACAACTCGCACATGACCATCGCACCCGCGCTCGAACCGGCAATGACCGCGCCATTCTGATACGCCTCAAGTGTGGCCTCCCAGGCAAGACTATCCTTCAATGTCTGACTGAGATAATGTGTGAAGCCGCCAAGCATATAAATAAGTTTTGCATCCCGTAACGACTGGGCGATCTTTTTATCATCAGCTCTGATCCTGCTGAGTAATGAAACCGAAAGCACGTCCTTTGCACCCAGACTTTGAAACCAGCGAATCCCATTATTCCCGGCACGCTGGTGGTTGTGATCGGGCGCCGCGGCGGTGGGAATGATGCGGATCGGCGCGCTGAATCCGCCAGCCAGTTCGATGGCTTGTAGATCGGGCTCGCGCATACTGCCGCCGAACTCGGCTCCGCCTTCAAGAAGCAAATATCCCATCGGGAAATCTTACCGCAATTTACGGTTTTGTGATTTTGCGATGTTTTACTGTCTGCACGAGGGTTTGATGTCTATACGGGCTGTATAATATACCCAACCTGTCAAAGGAGAGTCGCATGCCGAAAGAAAAGAGAGGGGATCGTTTCAGGGATCTGTTTGAATATGCCCCCATCTCGCTCTGGGAGGAGGACTACAGCGGGATCAAGGAATCCCTGGACTGTCTACGCGCGCATGGGGTTACGGATCTCGTGCATTATCTGGATGACCATCCTGAAGAAATCGAAAATAACATGCGGCGCATCAAGGTGACGCATGTCAATCATGAAACGCTTGCCATGTTCGGAGCCGGTTCTGAAACGGAGTTGCTTTCAAACCTCGATATGATATTCCGCGATGAAATGCGCGTTCATTTCCGCTCGGAATTAATGGCGTTATGGAACGGTGAGTTGGAAGGGTCTGCAGACGGGGTCAATTATCGGCTGGATGGCGAACCGCTCCACATCCGCCTGCACTGGCGTATTTTGCCCAAATGTGAATCCAGCTGGGAGTGCGTACTGGTATCCATCGAAAATATCACCGCGCTCAGGAAGGCAGAGACGCGCTTCCATCATCTTTTCACCCATGCCCCCATCTCGCTGTGGGAGGAGGATTACACGGCGATCAAACAGGAATTTGACAGACTGCGCGCCGAAGGTGTGATGGATATTCGAGCCTACCTGGCTTCAGACCCGAAAGCTGCTGACCATTTCATGGGCATGATCCGGATCCTTGACGTAAATAAGAAAACACTTGATCTATTTGAAGCTCGTGATAAAGAGACGCTTCTTGCCAACCTCGATCAGGTATTTCGCGATGACACAAAGGAACACTTTGTAGATGAGCTTGCGGATATGTGGGAAGGAAAAACATTTTTCGACCGTGAGAGCGTAAATTTTTCTCTTTCAGGCCAGCCCGTCCATGTGCAGCTGGCATGGACTCTGATGCCGGGTTCCGAGAGTGATTTTAGCTGGGTGCTTGTTGCATTGCAGGATGTAACCGCCCGCAAAAAAGCGGAGCAATATCTGCGATATCTGGGTACGCATGATGTGATGACCGGGCTGTACAACCGCGGCTTCTTCGAGGAGACGCTCCAACAAATGGAGATTCGCCGCCGTGATCCCGTCTGCGTGATCATTATTGATCTGAACTACTTGAAGGCCGCAAATGATATGTTTGGCCATCATACAGGCGATAAATTGATCCGCCGTACTGCAGAGGTGCTCAAAGCCAGCATTGATGAGAAGTACATCACTGCGCGCATTGGCGGCGATGAGTTCATTGTCATCATGCCTGATACAACACTGGAACTTGCCCAGGAGTTGATGGAGCGCATTCAGTCCTCTGTGACCGTGAACAATAAATATTACGGGGAACCGGAGTTAAGCCTTTCGATGGGAGAGGCAGTCAGCGAGGCGGGTCTTACATTGGAGAGGGTGATCAGCCTGGCAGATCATGAAATGTATAAAAACAAAGGTCTTTATCACCGGCGGCGCAAGGAGGACTTTCTAAGCGGCATCGAATAAAGATCAACATCCCGACGTTTGCTAAGCAAACGTCGGGATGTTTTGTAACCCTACCAGCCGAATTCGTCGAACTTGATTCCATTCAGATGATTGTGCAACGCTGTTTTTATATAGGGGATGGTATTCACTGGCAGATCATTAGCATCCACCCAGCGCAGATCGTCACATTTATCAGGCTCTGCGTTGACGGGTTCATCCATCCACTCACTGACACTCACAAAGAAATCCACGCGTTCCTCTCCATCCAGGCGGTGCATCACGCTTGAATAGTGGATGCAATCCGCTTCGAGCCGAACGCCGACTTCCTCCTGCGCTTCACGGGCGGCCGCAGCCAGAACCGTTTCGCCTCCGTCCAAATGGCCGGCAGGGACACTGTACTGTCCGTCCGCGTAGCCGGTGTTGAAGCGACGGGACAAGAGTACTCGATTGCCTCGAAAGAAAAACAAATGCACTGTCACGGGGAATGTGGCGCGTAGAGTCATGGATGTTATACCCGCTGCGCCAGACTTAAATTTCCTGCGATAAGGGGCAGGATCTGATCAGTGAATTTTTCAGCCGAAGGGCGGTTCCTGTTTCTGTCATGACTCCATTGCTGCGCAAGACCATAGATCGCCCAGCTCGCTGCAGTGGCCGCGATCTTCGGGTCTGCGTCTGTACCCAGCTTTTGGATCCAGTTTTGGATCAATTCCTGCACCTGGGCTTTGACCTGTGTTTCCATGACCGACTCGAATTGAGGGGATGGGGGATTGCAATGCGAGCTGGCATTCGAGATAAATTCACAAACCGTGACGATCAGGGCCCGCAGGTTATCCATGCTGAATGTGCACACATTCAAGGTGCGCTTTTCAAGCTCCTGCCTAAATCCCTGTCGGACGCTGTAATCGAGCAGGGCGTATTTGTCGGGGAAATGCGCGTAGAAAGTAGCGCGGTTGACGCCAGCCTTTTCGGTGATGTCCTGCACAGAGACCGACTGGAATCCCTTTTGAGCCACAACATCCATGAAGGATTGTTCGAGCAGGCTTCGGGTCCTTTTGACGCGGGGGTCGAGTTTTTCTTCCAGGAAAGTAGACAACATATTGGCTCCAGTGTTGCTTATCCAACAGATTTGGGTTTTTGGTGGTTGACCCAAATGGGTAAGGGCGGTAAATTAGACAACATCTGTTGTTTAGGCAACAACTGTATAATACCAGATCGGTTGAGGAGAGTCAAGATGAACATTGCACTTTGGATCGCACAGGGACTCGCGGGCAGGGTCGTTGTGGATATTGCCAACCCATTGAACTCCACCTACGACGGACTCGCCACGGCATCTGATTCGTCCTCGGCGGAGGATCTGGCGAAGGCAATTGTCTCCAGCGCAAAAGTAGTCAAGGCTTTCAACACCACGTACGCAGGCACGCTTCTCGCCGGCGAAGTAGCCGGCCAGCCGCTCGATGTGTTTATTGCAGGCGATGACGACGATGCAAAGAGCAAGGTTGCTGAACTGGTCAGGGATGGCGGCATGCGCCCCGTTGACACAGGTCCATTAAGCCGTGCCCGCCAGATCGAAGGCATGCAGCTTCTGCACATCGTTACACAGGGCACACCTGGCACCAACTGGGGCAGCGCAGTCAAGATTCTCGGATAAGGAACTCTCTACTATAAAGGAAAGCTTTAACCTTTGTGGTAGGAAAAAATCTAGCCACCTGAGAGTTTTATATTTCTGTCAATTTCCGCTGGTCGAGTAGCCCCGAATGTTCGTAGAGGGGCGTATCGAGACCACAAATTGGCAGGAAATCACTGTTTCCCCGGTTACCTTTGGTCTCGATATGGCGGAAAAACGCCGCCTACTCGACCAACGGACCACTTTTCAAACAAAGTGTCAGGTGGCTAGGAAAAAATCAACAGGTAATTAAACAAAACGATACATAGTCCTAACCCTGCAAACTGTGTCTTTTAATATAAGTAAGGAAAGAAATGAATATTCAAAAAGAAACTTTAAAGACTGACTTTTCCATCCATCCGGCCACGCGCATGGGATATGTTGCGCTCACGGTTGCGAGCCTTGAGAACCAGATCGCGTTCTATATGCAGGCACTTGGATTCAAACTCCACTGGCGTGAGGGAAACAGGGCCGGCCTCGGTGCTGGCGGTGCAGACCTGTTACGATTAACAGAAGAGCCCGATCTAAAAAGATATCGCGGCGTCACCGGCCTGTATCACTTTGCGATCCTGTTCCCCAATCGAAAAGAGCTTGCACGTGCCATCGCACGTCTGTATGCATTGCGTTACGAAAACCATCCCACCGATCACATCATGACCAAGACCACCTACCTTGATGATGTCGAAGGCAACGGCATCGAACTGTATGCAGAGTCGCCTGAAGATGGCACATGGACCCTTGCAAATGGTGAATACATCACACGCCGTGCCGATGGCTCATTGAGCAGCGGACGTGAGCCGCTCGATGTCGATGCGCTGTTCAAACATCTCAACGGAGACGATGGTCTCGAGCAGCCCATCCCGCCTGACACGCGCGTCGGGCATGTCCACCTGCATGTTCGCAACATTGATGAGGCGGTGGATTTCTACCACGGCATCATCGGCTTTGACCTGATGGGTGTGGCAAAGGCGTTCCGAATGGCGTTTGTCTCCGCGGGTGGGTATCACCATCATGTTGGCCTGAACACATGGCAGGGCGAAGACGCGCCTCCAGCTGACGCGGTCGGTCTACGTTACCTGACAGTGGAACTCCCGGATCAAGAATCGCTGGACCAGGTCATCGGTCGCGTGGACGCGGCAGGAATTCCCTCCCATGAAACGGATGATGGACTCCTGGTCCATGATCCCTCACAAAACGGTGTGCTCCTGACCCTCCACCCCGTATCAAATGAATAATGAATAGTGAAACTGAGGCCCTTAAACAAATGGATTTCAAGCTGACGGTTTTCTCCGATTACATATGACCGTGGTGTTATGTCGGCCAGGGTGTGGTCGAGAGGCTAAAAGAAGAATACAACATCGAGCTGGAGTGGCGACCCTACTATTTGCGCCCCGATACTCCGCCAGAAGGTCTGGAGCTGCCCGAGTACATTAAGCGTGCGCGTACGAATGGATCAGAGGAGCGATTGGCATCCATGGCTCGCTCTCATGGCATGGACTTCAAATCCACGGAACGCATCTACAACACGCGCCTCGCACATGAAGCCACCGAGTATGCCCGTGAGCAGGGCAAAGTGCTTGAGTTCCACAAGGTTGTTTTTCGCAAAGTCTATGTGGATGGACAGGACCCCAGCAAATGGGACGTACTTCGCTCGGCTGCAGAAGAAGTTGGTTTGGATGCAGACGACATGCAGCAGGTTGTTGAAAGCAACAAATATACTGAATTCGTCGCGGAGCAGGTCCGCTGGGCACAGCAGGTCGGCGTGACAGGGGTGCCGACCTATGTGATCAATGATCGCTACGCGGTGGTCGGCGCGCAACCCTATGAGGTTTTCAAGAACGCGCTGGAACAGATCATGAATCAAAAAGGCTGACGAATGTCAGCCTTTTTTGTTTAACACTGTAGGCAATCATTGGCTATTCTGTACAAAACCTATAAGTGTGTGATCAGACCAAAATCCTGCGGGGTGAGTGAATACATTTGTGCATCATAGATCTCCCTGCCCACGACCATGCGGTTACGCAGAATCCCTTCGTAGTGCGCACCGACTTTTTCGGCCACGCGTATGCTCGCTTTATTTTCAGGCGCAATGACGATCTCCACGCGGATCAGCCCGATCTTTTCAAAAGCATAACGTGCCGCCAGCTTTGTAGCACGGACGGCAACCCCACCGCCGCGTCGACTGGTCCGCACCCAGTATCCAAGATTACACAGGTGATATACGGGGTGGATATGACTCAGGCTGCACCCACCCAGAACAGATCCACTTTTGGCATCGGTAATGACAAACGCAAATAGCGTGCCTTCCTCCCAACGCGCGCGCGTGATCCTGATAAATTCCCTTGCTGTCTGAATGGAATAACCATCGTGTGCCCAGCTTATCCATGGTTTAATCGCTGCGAGCGATTCGCGCACCGCGCTAAAAGTCTCATCTGCGTCATTCATATGGAACGGACGCAGGAGAATCACGCCGTCTGTGATTTCCTGTGAAAGCAAAGCTATCTCCTTAACAAAAAACGGAGCCACAAGTGTGACTCCGTCATTATACATTCACCGACACTAGCTTGTTATATATTCCCTCAGGTTATGTTCCACTGCATATGCAGCAGCCTCGGCACGGTTGTTGACTCCCAGTTTTGAAAGGATGCTTGAAACATAGTTGCGCACTGTACCTTCCCCCAGGAACAACTGCTTGGCAATCTCACGATTGGTCTTGCCTTCCGAGACCAACAACAGCACATGCTTTTCCTGCTGGCTCAAATGTTGGAAAGCGGAGGCTTCCTCCTCCTTGACGGCGCGGCGCACTTCCTGGAACACGCGCTGGGTCACGGCGGGGTCAAGAAGCGCCTCCCCGCGCGATACGGCTTCGAGTGCCTTCACCAGGTCATCGCTTCCGATCTGCTTCAGGATATAGCCTGAAGCGCCGGCACGTATGGCAGAGAACAACATCTCGTCTTCCGCATAGGAAGTAAGCATAATGACTTTTACGTTGGGGTGCTTATTGATGATCTGTTCACACGCCTCGATCCCCGAAGTGCCGGGCAGGCGAATATCCATCACCACTACATCGGGCTTGAGCGCATCGGTCTTTTCAATTGCCTCACGCGCCGAACCGGCTTCTGCGATCACGTCAAACTGGGGGTGTCGCTCCAATAAGGATTTCAATCCCAGTCGTACGACCTCATGGTCATCCACAAGGATAATTCTTTGTTTGGCAGGTTGCTTTGGCATGGGTAGATTTTACCCTAATTAGAAAAATATGGGCTCGTAATAAAAACGGCTCATTGGGAGTTGCCGTGATTCGGCTAACGAGGGATTGCCAAATCCCGTACATGCAGGAAATACACTGGCATTTGCGCCGAATCTGGCGGCTGGATTTGTCAATCCAGCCGAGCATCACGGCGATTCCCAGAGAACCATAAAAATGGCATCAGGGATGCTGATGGCGAAATAGTATCGCTTAAGCCAGTTCCTTCTTCCTTTTGTAATCCACAAAGCGATAGCCCACGCCACGTTCCGTGAGAATGTACTTTGGATTGGCAGGGTCTTTTTCCAGTTTCTGCCTCAAATAATTTATGTATAGGCGCACGTAATGAGGTTCGTCGCGATATTCGTAGCCCCACACTTTGACCAGCAACTGGTCATGAGTCACCACCCAGCCGGCATTCTGTACAAGATGATACAACAGGCGGTATTCTGTGGGACGCAGTTTGACGAGTTTGCCCTCAAGCCATACCTCTCGGCGGTCGAAGTCGATCTTCAGGCGTTCATCCACTTCGATAATGTCGTGCATGGAGCCGCCTGCGCCTTCCGTGCGACGGATGACTGCCTTGACGCGGCTCACCATTTCACGAGGACTGAATGGTTTCGTAATGTAATCGTCTGCGCCAAGTTCCAGGCCACGTACGCGGTCGTCCTCTTCGCCTTTTGCCGTCAGCATAATGACAGGCACACTGCTTGCCTCACGGATGGTCTCCAACACTTCAAAGCCATCAATATCCGGCATCATTACATCGAGCAGGATCAGGTCCGGGTTGATATCGCGTAGTTTTTGAATGGCCTGCCTGCCATTGAACGCTTCTGAAACCTGGAACCCATCGTGCTCCAGATTCATGCGGATAAAACGCACCATGCGTTCCTCGTCATCCACGATCAGAATACGACGGCGATCAAAATCATCAGACATGGATCATTCCCTCACAAAGCCAATCAGGTTTTCTTCATCGCTTTCAAGAATTTCGATCAGGGTTATCTTGTCAATGGGCCAGATCACCTTCACTGCGTTATGTTCAAGGTAATGAATATCCTTGCCATCACGCAAACGGGGGTTGCTGACCGTGAGCAGTGTATCGGTTGCCTTTGGCAATTCGTCCACCTCTCCCGCAATGGAAGCTTCGCCAGCAATATGCAAAATGACGGTGAATGCCATCTCTACACCTTTCTACTAAAAGCAAATCATTAAATATTGCGAAGCAGGACTTGTATCTTCAATTTACCAAGCGCAAGGATATCACCGTGATTTAGTGACTCCTCAACATGCGGGTTAATGCGGCGTCCATTCACATAGGTGCCATTTGACGAGCCGAGGTCCATTACCAGCACGCGCTCGGCGTCACGTTTCACCACCGCATGCAGACGCGACACGCCCGATGCATAGGCCTGATACGGAGTCAGGTCAATATCGGGCATGATGGGCTGGCCCTCACTTAAGCGTCCCAATGTAAACTCATTGCGCGAGGCAAGCGGTAGTATCTTTCCGCTGTCCATCAGGTGCAGGGAGATCCAGCTATTGGGTGGGGTGGATCCGGGATCAGGCCGTGGAGACTTCCGACTTAACTCACTGGCTATTTGCTCATCCGTGATCGCCTGGGTGACCAGCGTCTCCACACCATCAAGTTGTGCGCCACACTCGGCACAAAACATCGCCCCCGCCACGTTTTTGTGTTGACAATTTGTGCATATGATCATAATACCTACTCCTTTTTTAGCGACGCATCCAATAAAGCGCGCGTGCCATAGTTCATTTTTTTGCTGCCCTCGGCTGATAAAACATTTCGTTTTTCCAAATGATCCACCTCAAGTAATACGGTTTGTGCCAAATTTCGTTGACCCTGTGTCAGTAAATTCGAAGCAAGTGTTTTCAGGTGCCGGGTTGCGTTTTCCATATGTCCCTTGTCAATCTCTTCGCGTGCGCGCTCCTGCATCCGATACAGCATCAGATGGGATAGAGCTTGGACGATCTCCGCAGGCGGCGGCTTCACCTCTGGCACATCAGATACGGGACGCTGAAGTTGTACACGCAGCGATGGCACAGGCATGGGATGCGATGCTATTGAGACTTTTAGCGTTCCATCCAAAATTGTTAACAAATCTGATTTTACCGCTATTGGCCGAATCATGTACTCAAAAAGTACATGAGTGGAAGCATCCTGCAATATTGTTCCAAGATGCAGGGGACTTTCAAGCAAAATCGGTGATGGATCAGGCTGGAGGCGGAAAGCAGAGGATAATTCCACGCCCTCGACAGGCGCCACTTGTAAAGTCACATCTTCGGCATACGTTTGGGCCAATGCATTGAATTTTTCAAGCAATAAACGCTTAATATCCTGTGGGTGGGCGATGTAGGCGCTGCTTCCCCCCGTACGTGTGGCAAGCACATCAAGGAAAATATCGTTCCAATCCTTTCCGATTCCCAGGGCGCTGATGCCTATGCCGTGCTCGGCAAGTTTCGAAGCAAGGGCCAGGCACTGCTGTTCATCACCATAGGTATGCCCATCGGTGAGAAGAATGATGTGATTCACGCGCCTGGGATCCAGGCTGCGCATCACCTCTTTTGCACCGGCTTCAAGACCCTGATAGATCTCTGTTGCCCCCGAGGGCAGGATCATCTGTATTTTTGCTTCCAGCCGTGTCCGATCCTGCTGATAGGCAGCCGGGATGTTAACTTCTGCGCGGTCACTGAACGTTACAACACTAAGAACATCCTGCGGTCTAAGATTGCGCAATACTTGAATGGCTGCAGCCTTCACAACATCCATTTTTTCGCCCCGCATGGATGTGGAACGATCCAGTACCAGGCAGACGTTTAAAGGCGGCGCGGGAGACTGGCGTGCTTCCAGTGGTGCTTGAAGCTCCAGCATCACATAGAGCATTTGCGGCTCATCCAATCTTATTAAATTCGGGCGGCTGTAGAGGAAATTATGACTGTAAGGCAGGACAACTTTTTTTTCGGGTGGAAGAGTGGCATCATATTGCGCCCGGCGTTGGGGGTTGGCCAGGGTTTCATACGCCTGCTGTACTCCCAGGAACATTTCCGTCTCGCCGGCGGCTGCATTTGTGTCCGGATGAAGTTTTCGCGCAGCATCAAAATAAGCACGCTTGATGTCCTCCTGCGTCGCACTTCGCCCTACACCGAGAAGACTGTAATAATCCTGCATGGCTGCAGACTCAGTTATCCGACCAACTGAACCAGGACCACACTTATATTATCAGGCCCGCCTGCTGTATTGGCCGCGTTGACAAGATTCTGGCAGGCGCGCGGCAGGTTGGGTGCATCGTTTATGGAACGAACAACATCCTGCTCGCTGATCACGCCCCATAGGCCATCACTACAAATCATTAAATAACCAGGCTGCGGAAAACCAAGAGTGAAAATATCCGCGTCCAATATTTCTCCCTGGCCCAACGCGCGGTACAACACGTTACGATGTGGATAGTTCGCGGCTTCCTCGGGTGTGATATGTCCCAGTTCCTCGAGGCGTTTTACAAGCGAATGATCACGTGTGATCGGCTCAACACGTCCATCTGGATATATAAAGTAGGCGCGGCTGTCTCCCACGTGTGCAACTGTGACCTGTTGACCCACCACCAGCGCGGCGGTCAGGGTTGTGCCACTTCCGGGGGCTTCCTTCTGGATGGCGCGCTGTGCCTCACGGACTGCAGCCTGCATGATCTCCTGAAAGGATTCGTCCATTGAATCCGCTTTGACGTTAAAAAGATAGGGATGGAACTTGCGGAGAACATATCCCGCCACACTGCGGATTGCAGCATTGCTGGCCACTTCCCCGAATTGGTGCCCGCCCATGCCATCAGCCACGATATAAAGACCGAAGGGAAGATTTCCAGAGTTACCGGCCATAATGGAGGTGAGGGCGAGCAGGCTGTCTTCATTCAACTCACGTTGTTTGCCCACAGACTGGCCACAGCTTGACATTAACTGCTGAAGGTCAAAACGCTCATTCTGGTTACCAACGATTGAATGGATCTGCTCTTCTGTGAGTGGAGCAGTATTCACCATGTCCTGCGCTTTACCATCCGGTTGCGGTTTATTACCACGTATCCAGCGAAAAAATTTATCCACCAAAACTCCTCCTCAGGCCAGCAATGCATAAATGTGGTGATCATTGGAGCCAACGTACACAATGTCATCATTTACAAGCGGTGTGCCTGTGATGGGTCCCCCGGTTCCAAATTTCCAGCGCAAACGTCCTGTACGATATTCCAAACAATACAAGTTTCCATCCACTGATCCGCAGTAGAGAGAATCCTTGAATATTATCGGCGAACCATTCACTTGATGCTCGGTGCGGTACCGCCAGACCTCTTTCGCGCTCCTGGCTTCCACCGCATAGATAAACCCGTCCGACGCGCCCACAAACACGATATCATCCGCGATACAGGGTGAACTAATGGATGGCTTGCCCAGGCGGAAACGCCAGAGCACCCAGCCATTGCGTGGATCGAGTGCATAAAGCGTACTATCCACGGACGTAAAGAATAAAGCCTGTGCCGTTCCAGTGGTTGAGGATGTGATGGAACGTTTGGCATGGAAACGCCATTTTAATTCCCCGCGGAAATCCACCGCATAATAATCACCGCTCTCACAGCCGACATATACCAGGTCGTTGAGCACGAACGGGGTTGAGCGCACCACATCCGTAGTTTCAAACTGCCACACCGTGCGGCCTGAATTCAAATTCACCGCGTGCAGGTGCCGGTCATCGGAGCCAAAGAAGATGTGACCTTCGGCAATGCGCGGAGACGAATGAATGGGACCTTTTGCATAATACGTCCATACCACCTTCCCCGAGCGGGCGCTGACAACATGCAATCGATTATCTTCCGATCCAAAAAAAACATTGCCGTCCGCGATGATGGGACGTGAGACGATGCCCCCGTCCGTGGGATACTTCCACTGGAATTTTCCATCTGCCGCATTCAGTGCATAAAGATTGTTATCGTACGAGCCCACATAAAGCGTGCCCTGGGAGATCGCCGGAGTGCTGCGGATCTCATCTTCGCACTTGAACGACCATAATGGCTTGATCCCCCCCGCATTAATGGGTCCCGTGGGTGCACCCGCAGCGATGCGCACCAACGCGCCGGTCTTGCGGGCAACGTTCGCAAGCGCCTGTTTCATATCAGCCGTGCTACGGAAGCGACTCTCAGGGTTGTATTCCAAAGCCATGTTAACCACGGCTTCCATTTCGGCGGATACAGCAGAGTTGATCCTCCTCATCGGGCGCTCCCCAAAGGAGAAGGGAGGTTCAAGGCGCGGGTCGCGGCGGGTCAAAGCGTGGTGAATGGTGGCGCCTAATGCGTAAATATCTGCCGAGGGAGTCGCCTCACCGCGATATTGTTCCGGGGGTGAATATCCCTCGGTGCCGATCATTGTTCCCCTGATACCGGATTGGAACGTTTTGGCGATCCCGAAATCCACAAGGATGACATCGCCATTATTATTGATCATCACGTTCGACGGTTTCATATCACGGAAGATAATGGGGTCGGGCTTGTGCTTGTGAAGGTAATCGAGCACATCACACAATTCGATTGCCCAGCTTAACACCTGTTCTTCAGGCAGGAAATTTTTCGCCTCATTGATGATGGCCTCCATATCCTTGCCATGAATGAATTCGAGGACAAGGTAGGAACGGCTTTCCACTGAGAAGTAATCGTAGATGCGGGGGATGGAGGAGTGATGGAGGGTTGCCAGCATGTTGGCTTCGCGTTCGAAGTTTTGCACGATGGTTTCGCGCACGAGCGGGTCGGGCGCTGTATTGATCATTTCCTTGACCGCCACCAGTTTCGTCACGTTTGGGAAGTGCATGTCGCGGGCGCGGTATACCGAACCCATGCCGCCGACACCAATCACCTCTTGAATTGCATAGCGATTGGCAAGCGTAACGCCTGCCTGAAGTTGACGTGGAGTATTTGAGTTGCTGTTACCCTGGTCGTCAGACAGTTCAGGAAATATGCGTGTCTCCAGTGTGTTTCTCCTATAATCAGCAAATTATAGTTTGCAGTGCTATGTTTGACAACCATCCGGAAGAGGGCAACATTTCAATTTCGTGCCTGAACTGTGAATCCAGCCTGAAATACCACCTTGCAGGGAAGTTTATTCTGCGGCACAATACGTCCATTGTGAAAATCCTGGCGGTTAGCGATGAAGTTGTTGAAAGGCTCTACAGTCTGTGCACAAACGGTCATTTCAGAGATATTGAACTGGTCGTGGGATGCGGCGACCTGCCCTATCCCTATCTCGAAAACCTGCTCACTTTTTTGAATGTCCCTTTGATGTATGTGCCTGGAAACCACGACCCGACCTACAACGCCGAGAATTACCTGGCGCATGTGGAAGGCGGCTCCAACCTGGACCTGAAACTGACGCGCTATAAAAAGTTTTTGATCGGCGGCTTTGGCGGGTGCATCCAGTACCGCCCGCATGGGACGAACCAGTATACCCAGGCTGAAGCCTACCTGAGGGCTTTTCAACTGTTCCCGCGCCTGATCTTGAACCGCATGAACTACGGGCGCGCATTGGACATCCTTATTACGCATTCGCCGCCCTTCGGCATCCATGATGATGACAGTCATGCCCATCAGGGATTGAAAGCCATCCACTGGCTTCTGCGCGTGGCCCAGCCTCGCTATCACTTCCACGGGCACACGCACTTCCAGCGGCGCAATCTCTCGCCCTCCGATACGCAACATGGGATCACCCGCATCATGAATATATTTCCCTATAAGATCATCGATGTAAGCCATTAGCGAAATTCATCTTCTCACGGCCTGGCGTCCCATAGGCAACGCATAACCTTCGTGGGGAAGGCCCGGCGCTAAGAGAACGTACATCCATAAGGTATGGTTATTTGTCATGTCAGATTTGTTTAATGATCAAGCACGCGCCGATTTTCAGCGGGCGCGGTTCAAAGCCTTTATGAATAGAGTTTGGGGAACATTGTCGGGTCAACATTCCATGCTGCTTTCCTATGATGAGATCAAGGAGAAGCTGCATGTGGGCGGTCCTATTTATCGGGGAGTGAAGACCGTTCTTGTGGACGAGATCGCAGGGAGTCTGAATCGCTATCACGAATTCGACCGCGTCTTCCTGCCTGCTTCTGATAAACTCGCAGAGCGCTGGCAGAGCGTCAACCGTGCCTTTTATCAGGATATCAGCCTGCCGCCCGTGGTGCTGTATAAAGTGGGCCAGGTCTATTTTGTGGTGGATGGTCATCATCGTGTGTCGGTGGCGCGCGAGCAGGGACAGATCTACATCGAAGCCGAGGTGCGCGAGTGCGCCACGCGTGTCAACATCACACCCAATATAAAACCGGAAGATCTTGTGATCCTCGAGAACAAGGTGAATTTTCTGGAGCGCACGTCCATCGATTCGCTGATCCCGGATGCCAATATCAAGCTGAACATTCCGGATGGCTTCGACCGCATGCTTGAACATATCGCTGTACACCGCTATTTCATGGGGCTTGATCTCAAGCGTGATATTTCTGAAGAGGATGCGATCCGGCACTGGTATGAGACAGTGTACATGCCCATCATTAACGTGATCCGCGCCACCGATATCCTTGGGGAATTTCCTGGTAAGAGCGAAGGGGATCTGTATTTGTGGGTGCTCGACCACCAGCATTATCTTCAGGAGGAGCAGGGTGTTCCGCTGCAGCCTCCCGAGGATGCGGCCCGCAAGTTCCTGCAGGATGATATAAAAAAGAAACAGGTACGCAAACCTACTTTGGGCAGGAAGAAAAAATAACCTTTCACAGGAGAGAAATAAACATGACAACACAACATCCCCTCGCTGGCGTATACGCGGCAGCCGTGACCCCCCTGCAGCTTGAGGACGCTTCAACCCCGGACCTGGAGTCTGTTCCCGCTTTATTAAGTTTTTTCGGCTCGCGGGGCTGCCACGGCATTGTGCTCTTCGGCACGACCGGCGAGGGCCCCTCGTTCTCAGCCTCCGAACGGGAAGTGGTAATGCGCGCAGTGTGCACCTCCCGCCATCTGGCGCCGGGCTTGCGCCTTATTGCGGGTACCGGGACGCCAAGCCTTTCTGAAACCATTGAGCTCACCAGGCTTGCATTCGATCTTGGTTATGATGCTGCGCTGGTCCTGCCGCCGTATTACTTCCGCAAAGCGACCGATGAGGGCTTGTTCAATTGGTTCAGTGAAGTGATCCGGAAAGCCGTCCCCTCCACGGGACAGATCCTGGGCTATCACTTTCCCAACGTGGCAGGGATCGGGTTCTCGATCAAGCTGCTCTCACGCCTGAAAGACGCGTTCCCGACGCAGTTTGCCGGCCTCAAGGATTCCTCGCACGACCCTGAGCTGGCCCGTACCCTGGGTGAGACGTTCGGTTCGGACCTGGCTGTCTTTAGTGGTACAGATTCGTATCTGCAAATGGCAATGCAGAACAACGCCGCCGGATGCATTACCGCGCCTGCCAACCTGCTCTCGCCCGGCTTGCGCGAAGTATGGGACTTGATGAACGAAGGCCGGGATGCGACCGAAGCGCAGGCGCGTGTGAAAAGACAACGTGACATCCTGGATAAGTACCCGCCCTTCCCGCCAACACTGAAGGCATTGTTACACCGGGTGCATGGGTTCCCCAGGTGGTCGGTGAAACCTCCGTTGCTGGAGATCACGCCGGAGTTGGAGGAACAGGTGGTACGTGAATATTCAGGAATGGGATAGCTCGCGGCGCTGGTTAAACCATCCAAACTTACGGGAATCAAAACGGGCAGGCTGATAAAACCAGCCTGCCCGTTGCTTTAAAGCGACAGCCTCGAGGTTGAGCGGGGAAACTCAAGCCTCGAGGCATCTTCGGGTGCGGGCGAACCCTTTACCGTTAAATGCTCCGCTGCTCCTAATATATAGCACAGGGAACTATCTGTCTGTCAGGGATGTATGATATTCGCCGTGGATTATTTTGATGGGTATGAGAGAAAACTCCCTACACAAGCCACATCATTCCTCGAGGGAAATAATGCCATTCTGAATGGCAAATTTCACCAGGGATGCCATGTCCTTGAGGCCCAGCTTTTGCATGAGGCGGCTTCGATATGTCTCCACGGTCTTGACGGACAGGTACAGCAGCTTTGCGGCATCTGAACTGGTCTTTCCCTCGGCGATCAACTGCAGCACCTGGCGTTCGCGCGGGCTGAGACCTTCGAGCACGTCGCCGGCGCTATGCCGCACATATTCATCCACCACGCTTTCAGCGATCTTTCGGCTGAGATAGCGCCTGCCCTCGTAGACCGTACGAATCGCATCCACCACTTCCTCTCCCGCCGATTCCTTCAACAGGTATCCCAGTGCACCGGCCTGCAGGGCGCGCTGGATGTGCACACTGGTGAAATGGATCGAAAGGATCATTACGTGAGTATGCGGGCAGGCCGCAAGGATCTGCTGGGTGGCTTCAATGCCATTCAACAGCGGCATGGAAATATCCATCACTGCCACATCCGGGCAGAGACGTGAGGCAAGCTCCACTGCCTCGAGGCCATTGACTGCCGTGCCCACCACCTGGATGTCCTTTTGGGCATCGAGCAGAAAACGCAAACCATCGCGAACTACAGGATGATCGTCCGCAAGGATGACTTTGATCATGATCACTTCTCCTACTGCGATTTTGTTCTAGCTGCCGCTCCCAAGCGGGATTCTCACTTCGATCTGTGTGCCTTTTTTATAGGCTGAATTCACCTGCAAAAGACCACCAAATGCCTCGGCGCGTTCCCGTATGATCCTCAACCCGTGACTGCCGGCCTGGTTGGCCTTCTGCCACGAAAGGATGCCACTGCCGTTGTCCTTGATGGCCATGTATACGGCATCCTCGTCAACGTTGAGCGAGAGGCTGACCTGTGTAGCCTGGGCATGGCGCGAAACATTCATCAATGCCTCCTGGGCGATTCGCAGCAGGGTCATCTCGATGCCGCTATTCATGCGCGGAATGGGATGCGCTGGTTTATCGGTGACCACCGGGATCCCATAGCGCTGCGTAAACTTTTCAGTGTATTCGCTCAAGGCAGCTTCCAATCCATAGTCGTCGAGTACATTCGAGCGCAGGTCATCCATTACGTTGCGTGTGATCGTAATGATCTGCCTGACAAGGTTGACCGAGTCGTCCAGGCGGGGCCCAAGGTGTTTCAGGAAATCATCTGAAAACTGGTTGCGCAGGATGTTCAGGTTCAAGTTTAGGGCGGCCAGATTCTGACCCACGCGATCGTGCAGTTCACGGGCAAGCGCACGCCTCTCGTCCTCCTGCACTTCCACCAGGCGCCGCGAGAGAACCCTCAAGCGTTCGCGGCTCTTATGCAGGGCTGCCTCGGCCTGTTTACGCTCGGTGATATCCACCGTGACGACCACCGCTTCCACATCCGCGACCTGGACCGGCGCGGCGTTTACATTCGTCCACGTGATTTCCTCATTGTCCTTGACGATGCCCGTCTCAACATTATAGATGGTTTTGTTCTCGGTGAGAGCGCGTGTACTGGCGAATTCCGTGGGCGGCATGGGCGTGCCATCCGGGCGGATGTAGCTCCTCGATTTGAATGTTTCCTTTAAGAGTTGCTCTTTGGGAACACCCAGGATGTCAGCCAGCGCGGAGTTCGTGTCGGTAATGCGTGCATCCCTATCGAGGAAGGAAATGCCCACCGGCAGGATCTCAAAAAGCGTGCGCAGCTTTTCCTCACTGGTGCGTAATGCCTGCTGTGCCTGCTTCTGTTGTGTATTGTCACGGATGCTCATCATCACATCCCAGGTGGTGTAATCATGGATGGGAGAAAGCAGGACCTCCACCGCGAATTCGCTGCCATCCTTGCGCCGTCCGAACAGATCCCTGTCCAGGCCCATGATGCGCCTGTACTTTTGCTCCTCATAGGCTACGCGGTGTTTTACATGCTTCTCATGGTAGCGTGCAGGGAGCAATATCTCCACGGGTTGTCCGAGTACTTCAGGGGGTGAGTAGCCGAACAGTGTTTCCACCCGGGCATTGCAGTGCACGATCAACCCATCCCTGTTGGTAATGACAATGGCATCCGGCATGGCTTCCAGGATCAGGCGCGAGGTTGCCTCGCTCTCCTGCAAAAATTCATAGGCAGATCGCAGTTCGGCGGTACGCTTCTGCACCCGGTCCTCAAGCTCAATGTTCAGATGGTGTAACTGCTGCTCGGCGTGTTTACGCTCTGTGATATCGGCATAGACCGAGACAGCAGATTGCGTCTTCCCTGCTGCATCCAGCACCGGAGAGACGCTGACAGTTACCCAGAGAGTCGAACCATCCCGGCGAATGAGGCGCTTTTCAAGCTGGAACTGTGTACCTTCCACCATCAGACGGTTGTACAGTCTCTTATTCTCCTCAATATCTTCCTCATGCGTTAACTGCCACATCGTTTTGCCCAGCAGTTCGGACTCACCAAAGCCAAGCATTTCACAGAAAGCCTGGTTGACAAACAGTAATTTGCCGCTGGGGTCCTTGCGGACCATCCCTGCTGTTGCCTGGCTGATAATCGCGCGCAAGCGTGCTTCGGACTCGCGCAGAGCTTCCTCGGCGCGCGCCCGTTCCAACGCCTGGGCGGCCTGTCGTGCCAGGGTCAGGGCGTACTCCTGGTCTTCGCGCGTGTTTGTCAGGACACGGTCAAAGCTCATGGTGAGCACCCCGAGTACGTGATCTTCATATTCCATGGGGATCGCTATGGCAGCCTCATGACCCCAGCGCTCGATCTGATCGGCCAGATGTGGATAGCGTTCCAGATATTGCTGCCGTGATTCGATCCATACAGGCTGGCCGGAGCGCATGACATCGGCTGCGGGAACATCCAGGGATATTGGGAAGCGTGCGTATGGGTTGATGATGCCCTGTGGTGAGGTGGAGTACATGATCTCCAGCGCCTGTCCATCTTCGCTGAGCAGCATCATTGAGCTGCTCAGCGCGCCAAAGGCCGGCGCGCCCTGCTCTGTCACAATCTGGGCGACCTGGGATGAAGTGAGGGCCTCAGACAGCGCCGCTGTGACCTTTTGGAGCTGGGCGATGCGGTGGGCAGTTTGCTCAGCCTTGCCGCGCGCCGCCTGCAGTGTTTCTTCCATTCGTTTGCGCTCGGTGATGTCGGTATATGCGCCGATCACCTTGCGGACCCTGCCCTGCTCATCGAGCAAAGGAGCGATACTCGTGAATATACTCTTGCGCTCTCCATCGGGGAAGCGCAGCTCATGTTCAAAGTCGAGCAATGGTTTGCCGCTGCGCGCCACCCGTTGCATGGGAGCATCCTCAGGCGGCACATCCTGACCATCGATGACAACCTGCAGGCCGGCAGGCCTATCCGATTCAGGACCGCTGAGTGAAGCATTGCCTCCCCGCTTGAGACCGATCAGGCTGTAGGCGGCGGCATTTCCTGTGATCACTGAACAATCTTCATTCCCCACCCAGACGCCGACCGGCAGGATTTCCATGAGCGAATCCATTTCATCGATCCTCGACTGGAGTTCGGCGTTCAGCTGCCTGATCTGATTTTCTGCCTGTTTGCGCTCTGATATGTCGAGCCCAATTCCCACCTGTACATCGTTCGAAAGTCGGATATTCGACCAGGAAGTCTCGAGCGTGCCACCTGCGCGCGTTCGCATCTGAAAATCCATCCACTTGCCATCTTCGCAGGCATCCATGAATTCCTGCACCTGCCTGCGTTTGTCGGGGTCTGGATAGCTTTCTTCCATGATTGAGATGTGCGCCAGCTCTTCGCTTCTCCAGCCAAGCGATTTCTCGAACTGCGAGTTCACCTTGAGTATCGTGACGGATGGATCGTACAGGGTGAGCATGACCGGGATCGATTCAAAGATGCGGGCCAGCAGCTCCTGCTCGGCCTTCAGCGCCTGCTCCACACGCTTGCGCTCGGTGATGTCAATGATGCTGGTTAGCATATACATCTCGCCTTTTACACGCAGCATCTCAATGGAGAGCAAAACATCCAGCTGCCTGCCATTGCGGTCCCTGGCTTTTTGTTCGTAATTTCTGAGCAATCCCTCCTGCTTCAATTGCTCGATGGCTTTGTGATGCGACTCGGCATCCATGAGGCCCAGTTCCACCGAGCTGTGACCCAGGGTTTCCTCGCGCGAGTAGCCAAATAAGCTGCAAAAGACTTCATTGACATCCGTGATTTTAAGATCACCCAGCCGGGTAAGAACAATCGCAGTTGGGCTGGAGCGGAACACAGTGGCGAATAGCTGCTCAGACTGGCGCAGTTGTTCCTCGGTGCGGGCGCGTTCCATTGCCGCCTGCCTGCGTTCGGTCACATCGCGGAAATAGAAATTGACGTAGTCAGTGTCCTGAATGGCGACCAACAGGCAGGAGAAGATCCTGCCAGCACCCTCAATTTCAATCTCGACGTTTGCCTGGAGGGCGGTGGCTGAAGATAGAAGTTCCTGTAATTCGGGGGGAGGGATCTGTCCATGCTGCTGGCCCCAAAAGGTCAAAAGCGGCGCAGCAGACTGGTTGGCATACAGCAGTTCGCCCTGCCGCGTAAAGCGCATGATCGGGTTGGGGTTTTGGCCTGGGAATTTGGAGATATCCAGGATCTTTTCCTCCGCCCGTTTCCGTTCCGTAATATCCACCGCCGCGACAAGGACGCAGGGCACGTCTTCGATTTCGATCACTTCCACAGAAAGGAGCATGTGATGGACCGTGCCGGACGGACCCTGCGTGGTCAGTTCGTGATCACGAATATGGCCCTTCTCCTGTAGTGTACTGGTGATCGATTGCCTGTCCTCCTCCGAAATAATGATGCCCAGGTCACGGACACCCCTGCCGATCACCTGTTCGCGGGTCAACCCAAACATGTTCAACAGGCTTTCGTTGATATCGAGAAACTTCGCGTCGGATGTACGCATGATCCCCATTGCGCTCGGGCTCAGATGAAACGCCCTGGAAAATTTCTCCTCTGATTTTCGCAGCGCAGTCCCAGTCCGCTTGGTCTGGGTGATATCAGAAAACAGACAGGCGAACTGCCCATGCCCGGGCGAGAATATATGGATACGGAACGAACGGTTAAGGATTTCCGAATAGTCTTCGATGAAGAATGGCTCACCCCCGAGCGCAACCCGGCCGGCCCGCTGCAGGATCTCGGAATCCTGCTCGTCGAACGCGAATACCTCCTGGACTGTGTGCCCCACAAGTTCTTCGCGGCTTTTGCCAAGAAAGCGGGTCATGGCGGCGTTCGCTTCCAGAACGCGGTAATCGCGCGGCTTGCCATTCTCATCGAGGATCACCTGCGCCAATGCGAAACCTTCCTGCATTTCATCGAACAGGATCTGGTAGCGGTCCTCGCGCCGACGCCGCCGCTCGATCCTCCCCTGTTGCGACTGCGCGGCACCTGTAAAGATGACCGAGAGCCCGTCCTGCGAGGGATAGATGCGGCCTTCGAGCCAGCTGTCCTGTACCGGGAGGAAGCTCCCGTCAAACGCGGTGACGGTCTGCGTCTCGAGCGCACTCTGGCAGGCCTGTGCAAACGGCGTCTGCATGGAATCAGGATATTCCGCCCACAGGTTTTTACCGATCAGGTCCGCGGGCTCGCGTCCCAGCAATTGTCCGGCGCGTTCGTTGACGTAGATGGGTGTCATCGCCCTGTCAAAGGCAACCACGCCATCGCTGATTCGATCCAGCACCAGTGACTCGATGCACTTTCCCTTGGCGGCGCGTGAAACCCGCGCCTTTGTTTCATGTGTGGCAGGTGGTGGAGCGGTTTTGTGATTTTTCTGATCTGTGGATTGTGCAGCGATGGGGGGCGTCAATGGCTTGCGGTCTTTCTTCATAAATAGCACCATCCCATCCAAAAGACAGATTCGACTCTTGGAACACTCGTTTTTTCTAAAATTATTGTCTGGTTATTATAATGGACTTCATCTCAATTCAAATTAAGCGGGGGTGATGGCTTATGAGAGCGTTTATCTGTACGGGTGGATAGGATAATAATGCAAATGCGACCTGCCAAATCTCACCCTCTACGCGCGGATCGCCTTGATATACCTCTCCGCGGATCGTTTTACCGCGGATTTGGCACCCGATGACATGACGTAATCCCACCAGCCGCCGTACATGCGGTCGAAGTCGAAGGGTTCCACGGCGTGGACAATGCGCTCCACGGCGCGCTGGTTGAGGGGGATCATATTGGGATAGCTATACATAAAGCTGACATAGCGCCGGTCCTGCGCAAGCTGCATGGTATCGCCTGTCAACAGCGCACCGCGTCCCTCTGCACCCTGTGACCAGTGCAGCACTGACGAGCCATCGAAGTGACCGCCGCAGCGGACCAGCGTCAGACCCTCCAGCAGCGGACGGGTCCCGCCTTCCCAGAATACATAGGCGGGGTCGGGCCGCATCGCCCATTGACGGTTGTCTGCATGCCAGTAGATGGGAGCGTTGTCGAAGGCCCGGCTCCAGTCCACGAGTGACCCAGCCAGGTGCGGATGCGAAACGGCGATGGCTGAGATTCCCCCAAGTGCACGGACGGCTTCCACGGTTGCATCATCCAGCAGGCTGGGGCAGTCCCAGAGCATGTTTCCATTCGGAGTTCGGACCAGGAGTGCACGCTGTCCAATGGCAAAAGATGGCACAGTGCCGATGCCTGTCAGATTGGGCTCGACCTCTTCGATCCTGTTCTGATGATCCTTCTGCATCTCAAGCGGGGTCACCCAGCGTTGACCCTTGTGTCCGATGTACTGCCGCTCATCCTCGCAGATGGGACAGTGCTCCGGCGGCGCATCCGTCTCCGCATACTGCATGCCACAGGTCACACAAATATAGTTTGCCATTTTCTCTCCTCCAAAGTCCTGTCATTGCGAGCGGCTGATGGTCGGGTAGCCCTGAGCGTCCCTGGCGAAGGGCGTATCGAGACCAGCGCGAGCGAAGCAATCTCCTCGCAATGACGGTATGTTTTGGCAATGTCAGTTGTATTTTTGGGGCGTATTATACGCGGGGAATCAGGGA
>JBDTPH010000319.1:0-8157 GCA_039932795.1 Chloroflexota bacterium | reverse complement strand
CATGTCATGCTGAGCCCTTCGGCTTCGCTCAGGATAAACTCCGCGAAGCATCTCTACGGCTGAGACAGGGACCCTTCGCTGGCGCTCAGGGTGACATACTGTAAGGGAATTTGAGTTAACCTGAATAATCCCATCGCCAAAGGATGTGAACGTGACAAAACTCTTCTTTGCCACCGATATTCATGGCTCGGACATTTGCTGGAGCAAGTTCCTCAACGCGGGGAAATTTTATGAAGCGGATATTTTAATTCTTGGGGGTGATATGACAGGCAAGGCGATTGTGCCTGTCCTCCATCAGGGCGGAAAAAAATATCACGTCACATTGCTTGAGCAGGGTTTCGACATATCCACGGACGATGAACTGCAGGATATGATTAAACGTATTCGCAGCCGCGGCTACTATCCCTACATCACCAACCCGGAGGAGATCGGCGAACTTGAAAAGAATCCCGAACGTGTCAACGAGATCTTTTCACAGGAAGTCCTGAAGGTGGTCCAGCAATGGATGGATCTTGCGGATAAAAAACTGGAGGGTACGAACCTCAGCGTCTATTGTTCTCCGGGCAATGATGATATGGATGAAGTGGATGAGATCGTTCGTTCCAGCCGACGCGTGCTCCTGGTCGAGGGGCAGGTGACTCCCCTGGACGCCCACCACGAAATGATCACCTCAGGCTGGTCCAACCGAACGCCGTGGGATACGCACCGCGAAGAGGACGAGGATCAGCTGGCGGTCCGCTATGAAGCGATGGCGTGCCAGCTGAAAGATCCGCGTAACGCCGTGTTCAATGTCCATGTGCCACCTTTTAAATCGGGACTCGACGAAGCTGCAGAACTGGATAAGGATCTGCGTCCCATACTGGCAGGACAGTCATTAAAGCCGGTGGGGTCCACTGCGCTGCGAAAGTCGATCGAGAAGTATCAGCCGCTCCTGAGCCTGCACGGACACATCCACGAGGGACGCGGCGCGACGCGCATCGGCAAAACGCTCTGCATCAATCCCGGCTCGATGTACGAACAGGGGACGCTATTAGGTGCAATTGTAAAACTTGGCACGAACAAAATCGAAAATTACGTACTGACAACAGGATAACTCTCTAGGCTCCAGCGTGTTATGAGATGTAAGCATTTCATAACACGTTCAAATTCCAAAGGAGAAGTGTGTCATGACTAACTTGTTTGTCCGTAAGGCGACCGGCCTGGTGCGTTCGTGGTCGGTCTTCGACGCGTTCGTGTACGCGTTGTTTTCCATCAACCTGATCACACTCGGGTTGTACAGCTTCAGCCAAATGTACTACTTCGGGGGTGGACTGATCCCGGCCCTGGTCGTAAGCGCATTGTTCATCTTCTTTGAGGTGGTTGTGTATGCCGGGTTAATTGCCGTCATGCCGCGCTCGGGCGGTGACTACGTCTGGCAAAGCCGCATCCTTGGCGGCGCGGTGGGCTTCATCCTTGCCGTGACGGGCTGGTGGTTCATCCTGTGGCTGTGGGTACCGCTGTACGGCGACATGTTCCGTCATATTGTGCTGGTGCCGTTGCTCGGCATACTCGGGGCAAGAGATACTGCCCTATGGTTTGCAGGTACAGATAATGGATCGTTCACTGCGACTCTGATCACGCTGGCGATCGTCAGTATTTTTATTGCGCTTGGCATGAAGACCTATGCACGCATCCAGAAGTTCTCGTTCTATGGCGGCATGCTGGGCCTGTTCATTGTCATCGTCCTTTTGCTGACAGGATCCCCCGAAGCCTTCAGGGCGGGGTTTGAAGCCAACGCGACGGAAATGTTCGGCGCGCAACCCGGCGTGTATGACGCGACCGTTGCCCTGGGCACGAATGCAGGCGCAGCGCTTCCATTTGTGGGTGGTGGACTTGGGCTGATCTTCCTGACGCTGCCGTATCTGGTCTTCTTCAACTTGTGGCCCAACTGGGGCGCGACTCTTTATGGTGAAGTTCGCGGTGCGACCGATTTCAAACGCAACATCACCGGTATGGGTTCCGCACTCCTGGTGACCACACTGCTCGGTATGCTGCTGCTATACGCCATCGGCAAAACAGTGGGGTGGGATTTTTACGTTCAGTCCGGCGGCGCATGGTGGAACTATGCCTGGGGTTTTACAACGGATGCACCCGCGTTCCCGGTCTGGCCCTATCCGGCGTTGCTCGCATCCTTCCTTACATCCAGCAGAGTTTTGCAATTCATTGTGGTTGCTTTGATGAGCCTGTGGTGGTTCGGGTGGAGCGGAACTGTGTTCCTCTCGTCCACGCGCGTTATCTTCGCCGCTGCGTTTGACCGCCTGCTGCCCGAAAAGGTCGCCGAAGTGGATGAACGCACGGGCACCCCGATCTATGCCCTGCTGTTGATGGTCATCCCTTCCATCTTTGTCTCCTACCTGTTCTCGTACAATATCGCCAACTTCCGTTCGCTGACCCTGGCGTCCACGCTGGTGATCGCGGTCACGTATCTCGGAACAACGATCGCGGCGATTTTGCTCCCGTATATCAAGCCCGACCTCTACAATGCCTCACCGATCGCAAAATATAAAGTGCTCGGCTTTCCATTGATCAGTGTGGCAGGCGTGATCTTCGGTGGCTTCCTGGTGTTCCTGCTCTACCAATGGATCCTGGACCCGAATGCATTATATGGAATTGGCTACAGCATCAACGAGAACGGATATAAGAACGGCACCTCCATCATTTACATGCTATCCATGTATGCCCTGGCTGCTGTCATTTACTTTGGATTCAAGGCCTATCGCAAGAGAAGCGGCATCGATCTCGATAAGGTCCATGCTGAAATACCGGTGGAATAGGAATACGCAGGTGACAGTCACTTGATGTTATCCAAAAGTGACTGTCACCTGCAGTTGATTTATGCCGACCCAACCTGATGTCCTGGAGGAGACCAACCGCCTGATCGGTGCTGCCCGCGCGCAAAATATTTTCTTGCGGCTCATCGGCGGGCTGGCGGTACGCATACACAGCCGCGATTATCAAAAATTCTTCACGCGTCAATATCCCGATATTGACTTCGTCACCTATAGTGGTGCCCGCCGGGAACTCGAGTCGTTTTTCCTCAGCATGGATTACACCTCCAACCGCCAATTTAATCTGCTGAACGGGGCGCACCGCCAGATCTACCTGGACGATTCGACTGGCAGGCATATTGACATTTTTCTCGGGGACTTCGAGATGTGTCACAAACTGCCGCTGGAAGGACGCCTCCAGCTTGACCTGGTCACTATTCCACTGGCCGAATTGCTTTTATCCAAATCCCAGATCGTGGAACTGAACCGCAAGGATGCGCTCGATATCGCCTCGCTGCTGCTCTATAATGAACTCGGTGATCACGATGACGGCAGGATCAACCTGCAGCGAATTGCCCGATTATGCAGTGATGACTGGGGGTTATACAAGACGACTTCGATCAACTTGAAACGCGTCGAAGAGATTGTGTCTGATGAAAGTCTGACGATCTCGAGTGAGGAGCGCGAATTAATTATTGATCGTGTGCGCCGGATTTTGAATACATTCGACACGATGCCCAAGTCCCTTGCCTGGCAGATGCGCGACAAGGTGGGCACACGCGTGCGCTGGTATACGGAAGTGGAGGAAGTGGCGCGCTGAACCTTGTTTCCAGCAGGCGTCTCTACCGATTAGCCGGTCTGCCAGTCTGAACCGGGTCTCGCCATCTCGGCGACAATATCGAATGATGAGATCACACCCAGCGGGAAACTCTGCGGGTCATTGGTGTCGACCACGATCACGCGATGCGTGTGATTTTGAATCATCAAGTTTGCCGCCTGCTGCAAACTGGCGTTGATGTCCACGGTGACCAGCTCCCGGTTCATCAGATCGCTCACAGTCAGGCTCTCATCCACAGGCTGCCCGGCAAGTTGCAGCAGGTCAATGCCACTGACGACCCCCAGCGGCCGTCCCCTTGAATCCACCACAATCACTGATCGCCAGCCCGCCTGGGTGATCGTACGCGCTGCGGAGAGGATCGTGGTCTTGTCCCGGCAGACCAGAAACGCGTCTGACATTACATCGCCAACGGTACTTCGCTTTGGTTTCTCCTGGGCGGCAACATTTTCCACAAAGTTCGAGACGGAGACAACCCCGACTGCTGCGCCTGCTTCGGTCACCAGCATGCGATGGACACTTTTTTCCATCATCCTGCTGGCAGCTTCCACCAGCGAAGTATCTGCCTCTATGGCTTCGATCGGGGTGGACATTAGCTCGCCGGCGGTGAGTCTCTTCATGGCCTCCAGGCTTTCCCTGTCTGTTGAAAGCCATTCGCCCGCCAATAGATCAAAATCGGAAATGATGCCTGCAGGGTTGCCGGTTTCATCTACAACCACCAGCGCGTGAGTATGATACTTCGTCAGCAGCGAGGAAACCAGCCCCAGCGGTGCATCCGTTTGACAGGTGAGTAAACCCTTATGCATTAGGTCTCGGACAAGTGTAGTCATGATGCCTCTCTTTTATTGAACTTCATCCACATCTTTGTACCATTTGACGCGGTCACCAACCCTGTCTCGTAACCGCCAGGCCAGCGGTTTGGGTTCCTGTTCCAATCGCGCCAGAATGTCATTCACCTGCCCGCTCACCCTTGATTTATGCTCAGGGCTTAATTGTTCGTAGCCTTGTGCGAGTTGCCTGACCTTATCAAGATTCATGGTGGTCGTGCGCCACAGTCCCCAATCACTGGCGCATAACTGTGCAGCCAGTTTGATGTTGATGGTTTCCCGGTCAATATCCCCCAATGGATGTTCAAGCAGGAGCATGATCGTGTCGATCACGTCCTTTTCGTTGATCTTTACGATTTGCATTTTTTCGAGGAGCAGTTCCGTTAATGGGATCGTGGGGGCATCCACTTCGAGGCGGTCTTTCCAGTAAATGGTGTGGCAGAAGTCCAGTTTTTCGTAGAAGATGTCCACATGCAGACCCGCTTCCGGCTTGTCGAAGATCGCCCGTTCGCCCTCCGAAACGATGAACACTTCACGGTTGTCCACGTAGCCGAGGCCGTTCATCATCTCCAGAATCTGTTTGCTTTGCCTGCCATACGCGCCGAAGTCAATGTCGGTGTAGGCGCGTCCCATGGCGGCTTGCAGGTAGCCGAACTGCGGGCAGTGCATTTGAAAAGCCAGCGAGCCAATGACGCGCATCATAACTCCCGCCTCTTCGCTGGCGCTGATGATCCGTTTCAACTCATTTTCGAATTTGTCACGTTCCGTTCGATCCTGCCCGCCCATCCCAATGGAACTTTCCGTCATATCAGGCTCCTCGACGAAATGGTTTCGTAAACCCTTGACCGTGATTTTATTATCAAACACACAAAGTGCATATGTCGTTACGTTTAAGTGATCGGGTTCACCAGCGGGAATCCTGCGCAACTTCATCCACTTGACCGTGTTTTGATAACATAATACTCCAACAAGCTCGCCCATAGAAAAGGACGTTGCATGTCTTTCTTTTCAAGGAAGCCGAAGAAGCAAGCCACCCGTCTGTTTTTCGCAACAGACCTGCATGGCTCCGAGCGGACGTTTCGGAAATTCATCAATGCCGGGAAGTTTTACGAGGTCAATGTATTGGTGATGGGCGGAGACATCCAGGGTAAGTTGATGATCCCAATTATCAAAGAGCTGAACGGGAACTACCGTGCCACTGTACAGGGTAGGGTTGAGCATCTTTCCACCGAGGATGAATTGAAGTCGTTGATGGGGAAGCTGGATATTTTGGGGTTTTATTACAAGGTAATGGAAGAGGACGAGTTTCGCAATGTACAGGCAGATCCCCAGCGGGTGAATGAGTTGTTCAACGAACTGGCAAAACAAAAACTGATCAATTGGGTCAACCTGGCTGAGGAGCGGTTAAACGGAACAGGTATTACGTGTTTTGTTACCGGCGGCAACGATGACGAGTGGGACGTTTTGAATGTGATGAAACGTGAAGACACAAAGTCCTTCTTCGCCTGTGAAAACGAAATGGTGCATGTGGATGAAGCTCATTCCATGATTTCCGTGGGGTTAAGTACACCCACCCCGTGGAAGACACCGCGCGAAGTTTCAGAGGATGAATTGGGAAAAATGATCGAAGAGATGGCGGTGCAGATCCCTGATCTGCAAAAAGCCATCTTCAATTTCCACGACCCACCTAAAGATTCAACCCTGGACACCTGCCCGATGCTGGACTGGACGAAGGATCCGCCGGAACAAATTGTGCGGGGAGGGCAACCCGTTTTGCACGGCGCGGGAAGCGAAGCCGTCCGTAAGGCGATCGAAAAATATAGACCGATGTTGGGATTGCATGGTCATATTCATGAGTCGCAGTCTGTGGCAAAGATCGGTCGCACCACCTGTATCAATCCTGGTAGTGAGTATGCTGAGGGTATTCTGCGCGGTTGTATTGTCACATTCGTGGAGGGGGAAGTACAGGGATATCAAATGACAAGTGGATAACTCTTGTCTGTAGAAAGGAGCACAACGCCCACTATTCCAACTCTTTACGCCGGTTGTATTTCGACTTTATTCGCCAAAGGAGAAAATTATGACTACTGCAAAACCGGAAGTATTTACCCGAAAAGCATCGGGCCTTGTTCGCGTCATGTCCCCGTTTTCCGCATTCGTTTATAACATCCTTACGATGGGCTTGATCTTTCCCTGGACATATCTGTGGGCGCCGGGCGCGCTGCCGGGTGGCAAACTCGTCTGGGGAATTTTGCTTGCCATGGTGATCGAAATCCCGATTGCGCTGGTCTATGTCTGGCTTTCCACCGCGCTGCCGCGTTCGGGCGGCGATTATGTGTTCCAGAGCCGCGTGTTTGGTGGCGGTGTTGCGTTCCCGGTCGTGATGTCCGGCTATGTGATCTGGATCCTGCAATGGGTGGCGCTTTCAGGCTGGCTGCTATCCTATCTCGGTTTTGCGCCGCTATTCCTCGGCCTGGGCGCGACCATGGGTAATGCCGCACTATCGAACGTGGGGATCTGGTTCACAAGCTCCACAGGTATCATCATCACCAGCATTTTGAATGCCTTCGTTTCGATGATGATCCTCATCAGCGGCTTCAAGAACTACGTCCGCTTTCAGAATGTAATGATCGGCGGCACAGTGCTCGCCTTTTTCACCATGCTGGTTGTGCTCTTCATGGGCAACCCAGCCACTTCGATGGCGCAAATCGATATCTTTGCCAGGGCGGTCGGCGGCGTGGATAATTTTGTGCAGACTGCCCGCGATGCATCCGTTGCCGCAGGCGTGGACCTGAATCCGCCGTTCAGCCTGCTTGCCACCCTGCTGGTTGCCCCGATCGCCTGGACATCCCTGCAATGGGCCACCTATTCTGCCCAGCAGAACGGCGAGATCAAGAATGCCCGTTCCTTCAACAGCCAGATGTTCATCATCGTAGGCTCGCTGATCCTTACAGGGATTTTGCTTGCCCTCCTGGCTGCGGCGTTGGAGAAGGCAGTGGGTACGGAATTCCTCTACATTGCGGGTGCGGGGTACTGGTCCGGTGTGGGTGAATCGACCATTTCCGGCTTCTGGCTTTGGCCCAACATCATTGCTGTTGCGCTTACTGCGAGCCCGCTCGTGGTCATCATCATCGGTCTGGGATACATCCTCAACTCACACCAGATCGTGCACAACTGCTACATCGGCATGACGCGTGTGATGGTTGCCATGTCGCTCGACCGCCTGCTGCCCGAATGGTTCAGCAAGGTGGATGACAAACGCCATACCCCGGTCAATGCGCATCTGGCGTATTTCCTGGCCAGCATCCCGGTGATCCTGCTGTACAACCTGAACGGTAACTGGGTAGCACTGACTCTTGGGGTGACCTTCGCCTGTGGATATGTATTCGTGGTGACATGCCTTGCGGGAGCCCTGCTGCCATACCGCGCCAGGGATGTGTACGAATCATCGCCCGGCGCTGCATATAAGGTTGGCAACATTCCGCTCGTTACCATCCTTGGAATCCTCGGCTTCCTCCTGGGCGGTGGAATGCTGTTGATGTTCATGTTCTATTCCCAGCTTGGGCTGACCAGTAGATTGGCCTACAGTGTCGTGCTGGGAGTTTTAGCGGTTTCGGCGGTCTGGTATTTGCTTGCGAAAAGTGCGCAGAGTTCCAAAGGAATCAACGTTGAATACGCATTCAAGGAA
>JBDTPH010000318.1:0-8373 GCA_039932795.1 Chloroflexota bacterium | reverse complement strand
TCAACAGCGGACCCCAGGACTTGGCATAGATCACATCCGCATCCTTGCAGGCTTCAGTCATGCCATCCTTGCTGTCAATGATCTCGAAGCTGGTGCCGGCGATCCGTGCCTGCTCCTTTGCCTGCTCGACGATATCGGGCATGAGCGAGAATTCCGGGGGATATGCCAGCGTCACATCCATACCGAAGCGCGGCATCTGCAGGATCAGGGATTGGGGAACGGAGATCGGTTTGAGATAGGAAGCGGCATAGGCCCATGAAACGACGATCTTCTTTTTGCGAAGATCGCGCCCTTTCTTTTCCATGATCGTCATCAGATCGGCGAGACACTGGAAGGGATGGTAAATGTCGCATTGCATGTTCAGCACGGGTGCACGGCTGGACCTTGCGACGGCGTTTAGATATTTGTTGCCATCGCCATAATCACAGTGACGGATGGCAATGCCATCAAAATAACGGCCAAAGATCTCACCGATCTCAACCGGTGTATCACCGTGAGAGATCTGTGTTGTGTTTGAGTCAATGAACGCGCCATGTCCGCCCAGTTGCGCCATGCCCGCTTCGAACGATCCACGGGTGCGTGTGGACGAAAAGAAGAACAACATCGCCAGCACCTTGTCACGCAGGTACGGATGCGGCTCACCAAGAGCACGCTTGCGCTTGAGGTCCCAGGCCACATCCAGAACGGTTTCGACTTCCTCTTTCGTGAAGTCCAGGTCGCCTATGAAGTCGCGACCACGAAAATTGGTTTGCATTGTATTAGTCTCCTTGTCTTTTAGTCTTCTTGTCTTTAGCCTGCTAGTCATTGAATAACTAGTCCGATTTTCTTGGGTAAGTCATCATTCCGTTGATGAGTCGTTTAACCTCCATCGCAAGGGTATAGGCCTTCTGCAGCTCATCGTCTGTCATATAACCAACATCCAAAGCAAGATAAAGCTGTGATTGCACTTCTCCTGCGGAGCGACGTGCCATCTTTAGAAATCTTACAAACGTTTTCATAGTTATGTTTATGTCATTGCGAGGAGCGTAGCGACAAAGAAATCTCTGATTAACCAGGAGATTGCTTCGGACGGCGCTCACCTGCACTTGCGGCCCGAACGGGGTGCAAGTGTCGACTGCGGGTCTCTACGTACCTTCGACCCTCCGCTCAACGCGAACACCGCCCTCGCAATGACATGTTGGCAAAACGGTATCAGCCTCAGGCTTGCGCGTCAGCCCATCCCGTGCTGCTCTGACTTTGCTCGTGTCTTCCGTCTACACATGAAGGATTTGATGTGGTCACGCGCCGATTTTTCTATTCCATGGCACCGAGGACAAGCGCAAGCAGTGTCATCCGCATGACGACACCGTTGAAGGCTTCCTGCCAATAGCGAGACCATTTGGTGATATCCACATCGATCGGGATCTCATCCATGCGAGGCAGAGAGTGAAGTAGGATCGCGTCAGATTTTGCTTTCGTAAACAACAGTTCACGCGTGATCTTGTAGTTTGCAGGCGTAAGGTCCAGTTCGCCGGTGCGCTCATCGCGGGACTTGGTGTAATCAGGCTGCACGACAGGCTCCACCAAAATCACATCCGCTTCGCCGATAGCCTTGTCAACATGATCCACTTCCTGGAAGTTCACGCTGAATTGCGAAAGTTCCTTTTTGAAGTCATCGGTCAGGCCCATCTCAGGCGGTGAGACGAACGTAATCGGACAATCGAACTGGCTCAAGGCATAACCAAGTGAGTGCATGGTCCGCATGCGCATATCGCCAACCGCCAGCCACTTCAACCCGTCAATGCGACCCTTCTCACGAAGCACAGTGTACAGATCGGTGAGGATTTGCGTTGGATGCTCGCCCCAACCGTCGCCGCCGTTGATAATGGGAATACTCGCCCATTTTGCGGCTTCATGGGGGGCGCCCTGCTGGAAATGGCGCATCACGATCACGTCACCATAATATTCCAGCATCTTGACCGTATCCTTAATGGACTCCTGGTAGAAGTCACCTGCACGGGTCATTTTTGCATCAGAGAAGCCAGTGACGTGGCCTCCCAGGCGATGCATGGCAGATTCATGGGCCAAACGCGTGCGCGTCGAAGGCTGATAAAAAGCTGTTACCAGAGTTTTTTCCTTGAGCAAGTCCACATTCTTGCGTGCCCGCGCGATGGGTTCCATCCTCGCGGCAACATCAAAAACGTGAAAGAACTCATTCCGCTCGAACTCCTTGAGTGAAAGGATGTCACGACCAGCAAAACTACGCATACGAACCTCCTATTTCATGATGAATGATTTTGACGACTGCAAGATTTCCTTGCTTCGATAATCTTCTTGTCGGTTCTTTCGCCCAACCACACATAGGGTGCGATTATTGGCGCTCATCGCCGGGATGGTGGGAGTATTATTTCACCTGCTCACTCAACACTTTTGGTAGCAGTGCATAAAATTCCGTGGCGCGTACTACCTCATCGAGTGGCACGTTTTCATGGCTCATATGTGCGGTTTTCTCATCACCAGGGCCAAAGCCAATGGAAGGGATGCCAGCCTTTCCAGCCCAATAGGTGCCGTTGGTTGAGAAGTCCCATGTTCCCAGCGGCCGCTTCTCGTCCCACAGCGCCTCGATAGTGCGCTGCCCTGCCTGTGTCAACGGGTGTGCATCATCTAATAGCCAGGGTGGATAAAACTTCGACACCGGAAAAACGAGACCCGTGTAGGATGGCGCGTCGTAGAACAACTCTTCAACCTGGATCTCTTCCTGCAGATAGTCAGGGATCAGCCCCTTGATCTGCGCGATCACCTCATCGCGCGGCTCGCTCAAAGTGATGCGACGGTCGAGAAAGATCGTGAACTGGTCAGGCACGGCGTTGAGTGAAGCCGTGCGTGCCATGACGTCAGTCACCGCGATGGAAGGATAGCCCTGCACCGGATGAAAGCCCATACCGAGGCGCATTCGACGATCCAGCTCGCGGACTTGCGTGATGATCGCCATCATCTTGTACACGGCGTTGTCACCCAGGTAATGGGATGCCGCGTGCGCCGACCGGCCGGTGGCTGTGATCTTCAACTCAACACGGCCCTTGTGCCCCCGATAGACCTGCATCTTGGTCGGTTCACCGATGACTACGAAATCAGGTCGTACCTGGGGATCCACATCGACGAAGGCATTGGGTGCGATGCCATCGCACCACTCTTCCATGTTGCCGAAGTAGTAGGCGGTGTAATCGTTGAGCAAGCCCAGGTCGCGGGCGATAGCAAGACCATAAATCATGCCCGGAGTGGAGCCCTTCTCGTCACAGGCTCCGCGCGCATACAGGATGCCATCCTCCACCTTGCCCACGAACGGATCCCATTCCCATTCGCTGGGGTCTCCGACGCCCACCGTATCGATGTGTGAGTCGAAGACGATCACCTTGGGACCCTTGCCGATGCGACCGAGGGTGTTGCCCATTTTGTCGAAGCGCACTTCTTCGAAACCCAGCTTCCGCATTTCGGCCTGAATCCGCTCGCCAACTTCCTTCAATTGTCCATCCATGCTGGGAATGGCAACGATATCACGCATAAACTGAATAATGTTCTCGCGGTTTGCTTCGACTTTCTTTTTAATTTCTTGGATTGTCACGTTTACCTCTTAATTTAGATTTTTTTGCTTCAGAGAACACAGAGTGCTCTGCGTTTTCCTTTTGAGAATTAAAGGACAAAGCGCTTGATGTACTCTTTAACTGCTTCGAGTTAAAGTAGATGGGCAAGCCAGTTCCATTTGTTTCACTGGCAAAATTTTTGTTACACTTTCCCAACGCGCCGGTTCACATGGAAGTGGAAATACCCTGGAATAAAATAACTCTCTGAGTAATCCACAACTGTGCCTTTCGAGTCATATAACTGTGAAGCGAAGCGCAACAGCACATCATCACGCTGGATCTCGAGCGCCTTCGCCACATCTGCCGGGGCGTTGGTTGCGCTGATCGCGGCGCGTGATACCTGCAGGTCAACTCTGCTTTCAATCAGCAGATCGAGCACAGAGCCGCCAAATCCCTCGGGCAGGTCGCTGGGTTTCAGGATTCCCTCAGGCAGGTAATCGATCAAATAGGCCACGGGCCTGCCATCGGCACGCGCCACGCGTCGGACGCGGGTGATGGGCTTCCCTTCATCCACGCACAACTCCTTTGCAATATTCTCATCCGCTTCTGCCTGCTCGATGTTCAGGTCGCTGACCGTAATCGCCAGATTCATGCGGCGCGCCATGGTCTCGAGACTCTCGAGAACTTCGAGCCCGGCATCGATCACCTGAAACTTGCCAACGACATACGTGCCCGACCCCTGACGGCGTCGTATCAATCCCTGTGTTTCAAAGGTACGCATCGCCTCACGCAGGGTGGCACGCGAGACGCCCATCTGTTTTGCCAGGTCAGGTTCCGAGACCAGGCGCGCACCCGCGGGCGTGTTGGCGATCAAATGCGCCAGATCAACCTGCAAACGTTGAAAAGGAAAATTAGGCATTAGTCCTCCACTATTGGAACAAACTGGAACTTTGTGACATCCACGAGGCCTTTATCCGAAATACGCAACTCGGGGATGACCACCAATGCAAGCAGTGACAACTGCATGTTTGGGTTGTTCAATTGACAACCACATGATTCAAAACCCTTCAGGATGGTTTCCGCCTTTTTCGCGACCACATCCGCTTTTTCATTTGACATCAAGCCGGCGATCTTCAACTCGACCTGACCAATGATTTTGCCATTCTTAACCACAATCTGACCTCCACCGCAGCGCGCCAGGCCGTTGGCTGCCACCGCCATGGATTCCTCATCCGTGCCGACAACGATCATGTGATGGCAGTCATGCGCAACCGTGGAAGCGATCGCACATTTCGATGTGAAGCCAAAACCGCTGACCAGCCCCATCATTATCCTGCCTGTCCCCTTGTGGCGTTCGACCAGTGCGATCTTGGCAATATCGCGTTGCATGTCCACTTTGATCTCGCCATTCTCCGGTTGCACGTCAAATGTCAAATGTTTTGTGGGAGCTTGATTCTCAATCACCCCGATCACATTTGCCCTGACTGTTGTCTTTTGACTGTTGACCTGTAAACGAAAATCTTCCGTTCTCAATGCACGCTTCAATTTGACGGACTTCGTCGCCCAGGATGGATAGCTGCGTTTCGGCAATGAGATCTTCAATTCCCCTTTTTCAGCAATGACCTGTCCCTTTGCAATGACGATATCCGCTTTGAAATTAATTAGGTCATTGACAAGCACCACATCTGCCCAGCGGCCGGGTGCAAGCATACCCATTTCCCTGGTTAAGCCAAAATGCTCGGCGGTGTTGATCGTCATCATCTGGAGGGCGGTGATGGGACGCAGTCCCTGATCGATGGCGTGACGAAGAACGCGGTCCATGTGTCCATCGTTGGATAATGTTCCAGCGTGCGAGTCATCGGTTGCGAGGATGAAGCGACGCGAGTCCAGGCCGAGGTGCGTGATCGCGCCCACCTGCGAAGCGACGTCGTGCCAGGAGGAGCCGTAGCGCAGCATGGCTTTCATGCCCTGACGTACGCGCTCCACTGCATCTTCGAGATGGGTCCCTTCGTGGTCATCCTCCGCGCCGCCCGCCACATATCCATGAAACGGAATTCCGAGATCGGGTGAAGCGTAATGCCCACCGATGGTTTTGTTGTTGGCGTGCGTGATGGACATCTCTTCGAGCAATTTGTCATCACCCATCGAGACACCCGCGTAATTCATCATCTCCCCCAGACCGATGACGCCATCCCATTTCATCGCCTGTGCCACTTCCTTCGGACCCATGGATGCGCCGGGAGTCTCAAAGCCCGGAGCAGAGGGAACACAGGAAGGCACCTGCACCCAGACATGGATGGGCTGCTTGCGGGCTTCGTCCACCATCAACTTGACGCCCTTCAAACCGAAGATGTTGGCGATCTCATGCGGGTCAATGAACATGCCGGTGGTGCCGCGCACTGCGACCGCACGCACAAACTCAGTGACCGTGAGCATGCCCGACTCTACGTGCATATGCCCGTCCAGCAGGCCCGGGACGAGGTAACGCCCATTCGCGTCGATGACCTTCGTCTTCCTGCCAATGGTGTGACGGGCATCTTCGCCAATGTAGGCGATGTGCCCCTCCTTGATGGCGATATCTGACCCGGGAATGATCTCACCTGATTGAACGCTGACCCATTTGCCATTGCGGATGACAAGGTCGGCAGGCACACGTCCCATGGCGGTATCGACGAGGGCACTAGTGAGTTTTTTGGATGAGGGCATTATTTCTCCTGGTTAATGCAAGCCGGCTATGCGTGATATTTACCTTCAACCAGCGGAAGAGTTGATAAAGGCTTGAGAGTCACAGTGTCGTTCATTACAAAGTTCAAAATGGATTCATAATTTTGATCCGCGGAATTCAAAGAATCAAGAATAAGGGCGGTGTCCGGTTCCCATTCCCGAAAACGTTCACGCTGATGTTGAACCTGCCGCCAGGTCGCTACACGCTTATCGTTCAATTCGTTGTAGCGCGTGGTCACCCGTTGTTCCCAAATTTTGTCATCAGAAATAAAAACATGAATCGGACGAAAAAGCGCCTGATGGCCGCGGGCCAATTCCTGTGCGTGATGCCGGTCCATGTTCATGAAGACAGAGTCGGCAATGATACTGAGCCCTACTTCAAGTTGAGTCTCGATCAGATCGAGCAGAATTGCCACTCTGGAATCCCAGAACGCCATCCCTGCATTTTCAGGAACGTCGCCAATGACATCGTCGATTCGCAGCAGAGGCCAGTGCAATTGACGTGCAAGCCTGTTGGCTAATGTCGATTTGCCTGTGCCAGGCAGACCCGAAAAGATAACAAGAGTGTTCATGCACCCGCCGCCAGGGCGAAGAGTAGCAGGATCACCACAAGAAAAAATGGGATCCCCAGGATCCATGCAATCATTTCCCTGTCGTAATACATTGCCCATGCAGCGCCAAACACAAGCACAGGAGTCAGAAAGACGGGTGAACGGATCACAGGAAAGCCGCTCAAATACAATGAAAATGGAAAGGCAATAATGGCAGACATGACCAGCAATCGATAATTGCTTTTCAGCAAGCCGACTACAGCAAGAATGACCGAAGCCAAAATCGCGGGCCAGCCAGCAAGGATGGAGAGGATGAAATCAAGCATGTCTTTGTTATGTCATTGCGAGCGCACTCTGCGAAGCAATCCCGCTTCGACTGCTTTCACTACGCTCTCTCCGCTCAGCGCGATAATAACCTTTTCGCAGCTTTATTATGTTTCTCGATCAACTTGTGTTCATCAACAGTGACCAGTTGTCCTTCCCTGACAACGAATTTGCCGCCCACAACGGTGTAATCTGCATTGACGGATTGCCCAAACACAACCGCGGAGACGGGGTCATGCATGCCAGCAAACCCGAGGCGGTTCAGGTTGATGGCGAAGAAGTCGGCGCATTTGCCCGCTTCGAGACTTCCAATATCGGTTCGTCCCAATACCGCCGCGCCGCCACGTGTGCCGAGATATAACGCTTCGCGTGATGTCATCAATTTGCGCCCCTCACCTTGCCCTCTCCCATTGGGAGAGGGGGAAGCAGAGAAGCCTGTGATGCCCTCTTTGAGGCGCGAGACCAGCATCGCATTGCGGACCTCAGCGAGCAGGTGTGACCCGTCATTGGATGCGGAGCCGTCCACACCCAGGCCTACGTTGACTCCTGCCGCGCGGTATTCCTTGATCGGTGCGATGCCCGAAGCGAGTCGCATGTTGGAGGTGGGACAGTGTGCCACGCCGCAGTTATGTTTGGCGAAGACCTGGATCTCCTCGGCGTTGACCCAGACCGCGTGCGCAAACCAGACGTCATTTCCCACCCAGTCCACTTCCTGCATATACCCAACGGGACGGTATCCGAATTTCTGTAAACAGAATTGTTCCTCGTCTTCAGTTTCAGCCAGATGGGTATGGAGATGGACGCCATACTCACGCGCCAGTTTTGCGGATTGTCTCATCAGGTCGCTGGTGACGCTGAACGGGGAACACGGCGCAAGGACGATCTGTACGAACGCGCCGGGCTTGGGGTCGTGATATTTCTGGATGAGCCGCTGGGAGTCCTTCAGGATGGAGTCTTCGCTGTCCACAACGGAATCAGGCGGAAGTCCGCCCTGTGAGGCGCCGAGGGACATCGAGCCGCGTGAAGCCTGGATGCGGAGTCCGATCTCCTGCGCCGCGGCAATCTCGTCATCCAGTTTTGATCCGTTGGGGAAAAGGTAGAGGTGGTCGGATGCGGTCGTGCATCCCGAAAGGGCGAGTTCGGCGAGGGCGGTCTGGGCGGAGGTGAAGATATCCTCGGGGTTCAGGCGCGCCCAAATGGGATAGAGGGTGGTC
>JBDTPH010000317.1:0-1777 GCA_039932795.1 Chloroflexota bacterium | reverse complement strand
ACCTGTTTGTGCTCTTCTTCGATCTTCCAGCGTTCGAGAGCGGCAAGCCTGCGTAACTGCATATCGAGGATCGCCTGCGCCTGGATTTCGCTTAAGTTGAAACGGCTGACCAAATTCTGTTTGGCAATGTCCGCATCGTGTGATTCACGGATGGTCCTGATCACCGCGTCAAGATTGTTGAGTGCGATCAAATAGCCATCGAGAATATGCTGGCGGGCACGGGCTTTCGCCAGCTCAAAGTTCGTACGGCGGACAATAACCACCTGGCGGTGTTCAATAAAGATCTGCAGGGAACGTTTCAATGGCAGGGTACGCGGCTCACCATCCACCAGCGCCAGAAGTTGTACACCAAAGGTTGTTTGCAGTGCTGTATATTTATAAAGCTGGTTCAAAACCTTCTTGGGCTGCGCGCCGCGCTTGAGTTCGATCACGATACTCATCCCACGCTGGTCTGATTCATCACGCAAGTCTGAGATCTGGTCAATCCGGTCTTCGCGGACAAGTTCCGCGATGCGTTCGATCAGGTTTGATTTGTTAACCTGGTACGGAATTTCTGTAATAATGATCTCGTGCCTGCCACCCTTGCCCTCTTCAATGTGCGCGGCGCCGCGTACAACGAGACGTCCCTTCCCTGTGGCATACGCTGACTCGATCCCATCCCGTCCGACGATGATGCCGGCAGTTGGAAAATCCGGGCCTGGAATGCGCTTCATCAACTCTGAGAGCGGAATGTCATCCATCGTTTCGTGGTTGTCGATCAGAAAGATGATGGCATCTGTCAGCTCACGCAAGTTGTGCGGGGGTATGTTGGTCGCCATTCCCACCGCGATACCAGATGTCCCATTTAAGAGCATATTGGGGACGCGTGCAGGCAGAACCAGCGGCTCTTCGAGCGAGTCGTCAAAGTTGGGCCCAAAGTCCACAGTATCTTTATCTATATCGGCCAGCAGCTCTTCGGCTAGTTTATGGAGGCGGGCTTCGGTATAACGCATCGCCGCGGGCGCATCACCATCCACAGAGCCAAAGTTGCCCTGTCCATCCACGAGCATGTAACGCATGGAGAAATCCTGTGCCATGCGTGCCATCGATTCGTAGACCGCCGAGTCGCCATGCGGGTGAAATTTACCCAACACTTCACCCACAATACGGGCAGACTTTTTGTAGGAAGTATTGGAACGGATACCCAACTCCTGCATGGCGTACAAAATACGCCGATGGACAGGCTTCAGCCCATCCCGAGCATCCGGAAGGGCACGCGCCACGATCACGCTCATTGCGTAATCAAGATATGCCTCACGCATTTGGGCATCTATATCAACTTGCTGAATGTTTCCTGCTAGGGGATTTTCTTCGGTCATACTTTTCTCTGTTATGGGGGGATAAACGGCATAAAAAAGACACGAAGGACGAGATTCTGTGACTCCGCGTCTTAACTAATGAAGAACATGCCTGAATTACTCTCATTATACCACCCAACGCCTCCTGTCGCTTCGCAACAACCGCCCCAATTTCTGCGAAAACAGGGAGGCTGGGAGGCGGGTAAACAAAAAGACTCGGATTTCAGCGAGTCTTTTCAGTGCCGAAGGAGGGACTTGAACCCTCACGAGATTGCTCTCACTACGCCCTGAACGTAGCGCGTCTGCCAATTCCGCCACTTCGGCTTTATTTCTTGCGCACTGAATTTTATCTCAAAGACAGGTTTTGTCAACTGATGGTGATTGGTGTGTTATCGCAAAGTGGTAATGTCCCTTTTGTGCAAAGTTAAAATGTCCCCTTT
>JBDTPH010000316.1:0-10278 GCA_039932795.1 Chloroflexota bacterium | reverse complement strand
ACATCACGCGTGCGGGCGAAGAGGTCCGTGTCCATGCTTTTCTGATACTCCATGCGTTCAATGCGACTGATCTCTTTAAACGGCAGGAATAGACTGTAGTCCAGGTGGCCGGGAATGAAGCGGATTGCGATGCCTGTGGCGGTGATGATGTAGGTCACTGCCGCGCCAAAAAACCGTGTGTCCTGATAAAAAATGTTGAATCCCACTATTATGATCATGAGCTGCCAGAAAGTCAGCCCAAATTGACCTTGCAGCAGGAGGGCAACCAGTATGCTCCCCATCACTAGAAAGGCGATATTCCTTGCAGATCGCTGCCACGGTACTGAAGGCTGGTCTATGTGGAACTTTCCATCCTGGCCGGCATGCTGGCGTCGCATATGTGATATCCACGCCCTGGATTGCCACCGCAGGGACAACAGTCCGATGGCGATGATGGAAAGGAAGAATACTGCAAATGAGCGGGAGCGCGGCCAGAGCGCCACGACGGCGATCCATGCGTAGGGATATTGCTTTAGGAATAGAACAGGAAACCCCAGGATGAAACGGTCGAGAGCTTGTTTCATAGGCTGATTATAAATGACTGAAAGGGAAAAGCAATGAAGCTTCTGATTGGAGTAGCCTGGCACTTTACCTGAATATGGACCATATTTAGATTGGGCGGGTGTGTGACAACACGGCGTGTTACTCCTGATTTCTCGAACTCAATTTAGTTTTGATAAATCCGATCCCTTCTTCACGGACGTAAGCATTAATAGGTTTGAGCCACTTTCTCACATCTGGCGCTGAATGGTTCAGCTATCCTTTATTAAGGTTAGATTAGCCATTGCTACAACCGATTGAAAAATTAATCTGGATATAGTACTTTATTCAGGTTAACGTAAGTCGCCTTACAAATTGTCACCCTGAGCGACAGCGAAGGGTCTCGGTTTTCAGTCGTAGAGATGCTTCGCTCCGCTCAGCATGGCACAATCAAAAGTAAACCAAATATAGTTAACCTGAATAACAGCACAGCCCGGATATCTGGGCTGTGCCTGGAAGGAGGTGATTCCAAGCCACTATGTGCAACAGTTCGATCGATTCTCATCGCTGCATTCACTGACAATCTTACAAATGGAAAGGTGAATACAAATGAAAAAGACTACACTTCTACATATTGTCATGGTCCTGCTGACAGTGCTGGCTTTAACCAGTGTCGCAGCAAATGGTGGACGTAAATTTACAACCACTCTCACAGGTGCGGCGGAAATACCTGGCCCGGGTGACCCGGATGGCAGTGGCACAGCAACAATTACGCTCAACCCGGGTCAGGGTGAGGTGTGCTGGGAGATCCAGGTTTCTGGCATTACACTGCCAGCGACCGGGGCTCACATTCATTTGATCAACCCAGCGACTGGCTTTGGCGGAGTGGTGGTACCGCTCACCCCGCCGGATGCAACTGGTCATTCAAGCGGATGCACCAGCGCAGACCGTGATCTGATCAAAGGCATCATACAAAACCCGGAGAAATACTACGTCAACGTACACAGCACTGAGTTCCCTGCAGGTGCGGTGCGAGGCGACCTCTCGAAATAGCAAAGACTGAATGGATACAAAGCCCAGCGACAGTAAGTCGCTGGGCTGATTTTTATAATAGCAATATTTACCGGAAAAAGTAACAGGCCGTGCGCATTGCACAGCCTGTTTACTTTTCATTTGCTACTTGCTCTTCTCTTTAGTCCACTTTTCCCGTCAATGTGGACATCTTCAACTCACCGATCGCCTTTGTGATCTGAATATCACGCGGGCATACATTCGTGCAATTATAGATGGTATGACACCGCGCCAGACCATCCGTTTCACTGATGATCTGCATGCGCTCGGCAGCGCCTTCGTCGCGGCTGTCGTAGATGAAACGGTGCGCAGTGACCAGCGCGGCCGGACCGTAATATTCGTCGCTTGCCCAGAACGATGGGCAGGATGTTGTACAGGCTGCACACAGAATACACTTGGTGGTTTCATCAAATCGGGCGCGCTGTTCAGGGGACTGGAGTCGCTCCCGTCCATCCGCAGGCAACGGTGACTCGTTGATAAAGTATGGAAGCATCTTTTTGTAGTTATCAAAAAATGGTTCCATATCCACGATCAGGTCTTTGACAACCTTCAAACCCAGTAATGGTTCAATGGTAATCGTATCGCCTACATCGCGCACAAGCGCTTTGCACGCCAGCAGATTGCGTCCGTTGATGCGCATCGCATCCGATCCACACACGCCGTGGGCGCACGAACGACGGAACGAAAGCGAGCCATCGTTATAGCCTTTCACGTGTTCAAGCAGGTCAAGAATGCGGTCGGTCTCCAGCGCTTCGATCGTATACGTCTCATAGTGGAATTTTTTGTCCACTTCAGGGTTATAGCGGAAAACTTTTAAAGTTACCTGCATGGTTACCTCACTAATAAACTCGGGCCTTCGGTTGGTATTTGGTGATCACAACCGGTTTGTACTCAATTGTCAGTTTTCCATCCTGCTTGCAGGCAAGGGTATGCTTCAGCCAGTTCGTATCGTCGCGTTCGGGATAATCCTCGCGTGAATGGCCGCCGCGCGATTCCTTTCGGTTCAATGCACACTCGGCAACCACTTCCGCGATCTCGAGCATGTTGCCAAGTTCCCATGCGTTTAACAACTCGGTGTTAAAGATCCTGCCGGTATCACTGACGCGCACATTCTTGAAGCGTTCCTTCAAGGACTTGACCTTTTCGATGGCTTCCTTCATCCCCTTTTCGCTGCGGTAGATGCCGACTTCGTCGAACATGATCTTCTTCATCTCGGTGGATATGTCGAACGCGTTCTCACTGCCCGTCGCGTTCCTCAACGCATCGAACTGGGACCTCGACTCTGCATCTGCGTTGGCAGGCAGTTCCTCATACTCAGCCTGTTTTGCATACTCCGCCGCTTTAAGTCCCGCATGCTTGCCAAAGACGACCAGGTCAAGCAGGGAGTTTGTCCCCAGGCGATTTGCCCCGTGAACGGAAACGCACGCACATTCGCCTGCTGCATATAAGCCAGGGAAAGGCGTGTTCTTGCTGTCGGTCACCACTTCGCCAAACTTGTTCGTAGGAATACCGCCCATGGTGTAATGCGCGGTCGGCTGAATCGGCATCATCTGTGTGATGGGGTCCACCCCCAGATAGACACGACAGAAATCAATAATGTCCGGGAGTTTTGCCAGGACCTGTTCGCCAGTGATTATGTAGGGAGTGCCATCGGTATTTGTACGACCGTCCATGGCTGCGTATTTGATCACCGATTCAGGGCGCACATCGAGATAGACATAGTTCGAGCCGTTTACACCGCGTCCCTCGCGGATCTCAGTGTAGATCGCGCGCGAGACCACATCGCGTGATGCCAGGTCCTTGACGCTCGGTGCATACTTTGGCATGAAGCGTTCGCCTAATCCGTTGATCAGGATGCCGCCTTCGCCGCGAACACCTTCCGTGATGAGGATGCCGAGCTTGTAAATGCCCGTCGGATGGAACTGAAAAAATTCCATATCTTCGAGGGGCAGGCCGTGGCGTAGGAGGATTGCCGCTCCATCGCCTGTATACGCATAAGCATTGGATGTCACTTCAAAGATGCGGCCATGTCCACCTGTGGCGAAGATCACCGCCTTGGCATGGAAGGTATGCAGTTCGCCCGTGGAGAGTTCGACAGCCACCACTCCCGCCGCTTTGCCATTGACGATGAGCATGTCGAGCACCTGGAATTCATCGAAGAAGTTGACCTTATTCTTCAGGCACTGTTGATACAGCGTTTGCAGGATCATATGACCCGTGCGGTCAGCCGCGTGTGCCGCACGCCGGACAGGTTTACCGGTCTCGTTGTTGGTGTGCCCACCGAACGGTCGCTGTGAGATGCGGCCCTCGGGAGTACGGTCAAATGGAAGCCCCATGTGCTCCAGTTCGAGCACCGCGTCGATGGCTTCATTCGTCATGAACTCGATTGCATCCTGGTCGCCCAGATAATCCGAGCCTTTGACCGTGTCATAGGTATGCCATTCGGGCCTATCTTCTTCATAATTGCCAAGCGCCGCGCTGATGCCGCCCTGCGCTGCGCCGGTGTGGGAACGGGTTGGGTAAAGCTTACTGATAACAGCCGTCTTCGCGCCGCGCGAGGCATACAGACCAGCCATAAGTCCCGCGCCGCCCGCCCCGACCACCACTACCTCAAATTGATGAACATTTGCCATAAGTACTCCAGTACACCACGAAGGGTCACGAAGTGCCACAAAGGTTTGGTTTTTCCTTTGTGATCCTTAGTGCTCTTTGTGGTAAAGAATTCACGCAGTCCAAAGGATATACAAACCGATGATACTCATTGAGATCATCATAATGATGCTCAGAAGGCGGACGATCTGCCGCCCGCGCCCAGATGTAATATAGTCGTCCGCAATAACAACCAGCCCATGCACGCCATGTGCCACGGCAACCAGAAGAAGCAGGCTTGCGGTCACCTTCCAGAATGGACTTGCCCACGGCCCCAGGTCAGGTACATCTGTGCTTTGAACGTGGCCGGCATTGGGCATGAACCCCCAGCGCAGGACGTCTGCCAGATTCATATCGTTGCGCGCGCCCATGATCAGGGCACCAATAATCGCCACGAGGATCAATCCATACATCGCCAGCGCTGAAAGGCGCGTAAACAGCCACATGGCCATTTCAAAGTTGAAGCCGCGCTTGCGTAGCGAAAGAGTTCTTGTTTTTGGAGTTGTCATTTAGCCTCCAAGCGCCGTACTCATGATCACAAAAACCGCAATGCCAAAAAGGGGCAGGAAGACCGCCCACTGCACCCAGATGGCTTCCCGTGAATGCTCAAGCAGTCTGGGCCACAGATCCAGGATGGTGATCCGCAGTCCATTGATGGCATGGAACAGTGCACAGAAGAAGATAAAGATCTGGAAAAGCCAGTTGGAATAGACATCGTTCAAAAAGCCCCCGATATCCCCTCCCAGAAATGATGCCAGCATATGCATGGCTACAAAGATAGCCATGCCCACTCCGCCAATGCGATGCAGGACGAACGTTAGCATGGGCCCCCCTCCCCGATAACGCAAGCCGGTTGCCAGAGGGACGTTCCTTTTCAGGTCCATCCATGCCTCCTTGAAAGAATTTTTTTGGAAAGATAGCGCATTATCTCATTTACGCTTGATTTATTAAAAGTGACAATACTCATGGGTTATTGGTTTCAGACTTCCTGTAAAAAAGAGGGCGTTGACCCTTATAATCCAGAATACACATGGTGCCGCCTGTTTAGGCTGGAAATCTATTTCTGATGAGTCGTTTTTCGAAAGCCATTTTTATTGGTGATATGCAGGAATACTCGCCAAGCGCCCTTATTCTAATCGAAATAATATCGCATTGCGAATTTTGGGGCGAAAACCCCTACGCGACAATATGAACCACTTTGGAGGTGCGTATGTCTGAGCCGATTAACAGGCGGGATTTCATTAAAGGAGCCACTTTGATCATTGGCGGCGTAATTACTGCCGTGATCGGGCTTCCCACGATTGCCTATCTGATTGACCCCGCACTGCGGGAAAGCGCAAAAGAAGACTGGATTCCTGTTGGGAAACTGGAAGACATGCCCGTCGGAAAGCCGACTCCATTCTCGTTTACGCGCGTACAGGTCAACGGCTGGGAGCGGACCGCCACCAGTCATGGCGGATTTGTAATCCGCAAATCGGATGATCCAAACGATCTGCTGATCCTCAACAGCAAATGCACGCATCTTGCCTGCACCGTGAACTGGTCCGACGCCGATAAGGTTTATCTATGCCCCTGCCACGATGCCAAGTTTGGAACACAGGGCGAAGTGCTGGGTGGCCCTCCGCCTCGTCCGCTTGAACGCTATGCCGAGTTTCGCGTGACCGAAGAAGGCATGCTCGAGCTCTTTTACAAGGAAGCCTAAACCATGTGGAAAAAAGCCTTTGACTGGCTGGATGAACGGCTTGGCCTCAATGACCTCTACAAGAATTTGCTTGATCGTCCTGAACCGAAGGGCAACTGGTGGAACACACTCGGCTCCGCGAGTCTGTTCCTTTTTATTTTACAGGGCGCAACCGGCATCTTCCTAACAGTCTATTACACGCCCTCACCTGATCATGCCTACGACTCTGTTCAATATATTATGGAAGGCGTCGCTTTCGGCTGGCTGATCCGCGGCATTCACCACTGGGGCGCATCCCTGATGGTCATCATCGTTTTCATCCATATGTTACGCGTGTTTGTCACCGCTTCCTACAAATACCCGCGCGAGTTAACCTGGCTGATCGGCATTGGTCTGTTCCTCACAACGATCGGCATGGGCTTCACCGGATATTTGCTGCCCTGGAATCAACGAGCCTACTGGGCAACGACCGTGGGTACACAGATCGCCGGAACTGTTCCATTCGTTGGCGAATTCATCCTCAAAGCCTTGCGCGGCGGACCAGATCTCAGTGCGCTCACGCTGCAGCGCTTCTTCGCCGCGCACATCTGGATGCTGCCTGCCGCGCTGGCTGGTTTGATCGGTGTGCATCTGTTTCTGATCATGAGACACGGCGAGTCTCATTTCCCCACAAAAGAAGATTAGCCTTTGTGTAGCGGACGCTTTGTGTAGCGGACGCTCGCGAGCGTCCACGTGGGCGTCAGAAGAGAATGCCCTGCACAGGAGAGATCATGAACGACGAAACCAAAAAGAAAATCAACGAACGCTACGAACGCGAACTCACCCGAGGGGAACGCTTCTGGCCTGATAGTGTCTTCAAGGACCTGATCGTCTCGCTGGGCATCTTCATGGTCCTCATTTTACTTGCCACGTTTATCGGCGTTGCTCCTGAAGCCAAAGCGGACCCTGCCGATACATCCTACCTGCCGCGCCCCGAATGGTATTTTCTTTTCCTCTTTAAATTTCTTGCACTCTATGGGCAGATCCCTATCATTGGAAAGATCGAATGGCTGGCGACTGTTCTTGTGCCGGGCATTGGCATTGGGATCCTGACTCTCCTGCCATTACTGGATAGATCCCCCTATAGACATTATTCACGCCGCATCTTTGCCCTCACTGCAATGGGCACAGTCATTTTGGATATCATTTTGCTGACCGTTATGGCGAGCATACCCGCCGCCCCGAACGCGGCAGAGCTGGCGGCCTCCACAACCCTGCAGGCCATCGGCGGGTTATTCATCCCTGCTGCGGTGCTGACTCTCCTTGTCGCGCTGTACGCCTTCAAACGGGATATTTATCAGCAGTCGACAAGGCGGAATCTCCCGATCTGGATAACGGTGGCAGGCTCTCTTGCGATGGTCGTGATGACCGTAGTCGTCAGCGCGCGCGCCGCGACCTATCCCAAACCTGAAGAGGTGGAAGTTGCGTCCACGCTGGTCGATCAAATTTTGGCGGGGCAGGATTTGTATTCGGTCAATTGCGTGGAATGTCACGGCGACGATGGTTCTGTGGCGATCATCGAAGGCGTGGAAGGACTGGAAGGCGAGGAGATCACGCCCATTAACAGCACGGACGTGTTGTATACGATCACCGATTCCGCGATGTATGAAGTGATTGCCTATGGACGTCCGAACGCGGGCATGCCTCCGTCTGGCAAGACCTATGGCGGCGAACTTTCGAGGAGCGAGATCGATCACATGATCACGTTCATGCGCTACATGTGGGATGACCGTTTCGAGATTCCTGCAGAAGCGTTGAAGCCTTTGTTCCCGCCACTGGTGGCAGGCGAAGTGCCATCCTATGACGTGCACATTCAACCCATTGTGAAGCGTTACTGCATATCGTGCCACCGCGAAGGCAAGGACAATAACGATTACCTGATGACCACTTATGAAGAGATCCTGACCACGGGTGAGAACAAGGAAAAGAATGTGATCGCCGGCGACCCGAACGGATATTTGCTCCAGGTCATTCAGGGAACGCCGATCATGGATCCTGAAAATCCGGATAAAGAATTGATCGGTGTCATGCCTCCAAAGGGACATCTCAAGCCTGACGCAACCGAAGCCTTTATCCGCTGGATCTTGAACGGGATGCCGCAAACGGCGGAAGAGGCAGCAACGTTGATCAACGCACCAGATGGAACTCCGACAGTGGAACCTGTCACAACGCCGACGCCATAGATATGTCAAAGATATGGAAATTGAAGAAAGCCGTCTCATGCATGAGACGGCTTTCACTTTTTAGTCCATCATAAACAGGTACAATTATTTGACAACTCATGATTCAGAATGGAGAGACTATGAAAACAGCAAGTGGATTGGAATATCTCGAAGTGGAAGCTGGCACCGGAGCGCAGGCAGAGGCTGGCAAAACGGTCAGCGTCCATTACACGGGTAAATTCCAGGATGGAAAGGTCTTTGACAGTTCCGTCTCACGTGGAGAGCCAATCGCCTTTCCCCTGGGGCAGGGACGAGTGATCAAAGGCTGGGATGAAGGGATTGCCTTGATGAAGGTTGGTGGGAAAGCACAGCTTATTATCCCGCCGGACCTTGCCTATGGAGAACGCGGCGCAGGGGGTGTCATTCCACCAAATGCAACCCTTATTTTCGATGTTGAACTGGTTTCAGCTAAATAACTGAGCATTTTGATTTTCACAAAAAGTCCGGTACATTCTCTGTACCGGACTTCTGACTTTCAAACCTTAACTTTAAACTTTTCTGTTACATATGCTCGATGATCGCATCGGCGAACTCGGAGCATTTGATTTCCTTCGCACCATCCATGAGACGGGCGAAATCGTAGGTGACTGTCTTGGCCGCGACCGCGCCTTCCATGCCCTTGACGATCAGATCGGCAACTTCTGTCCAGCCCATGTAGCGGAACATCATTTCTCCGGAGAGGATGACCGAGCCAGGATTGACCTTGTCGAGGTCAGCGTACTTCGGCGCCGTGCCGTGAGTCGCTTCGAAGATGGCGTGTCCGGTCACGTAGTTGATATTTGCCCCGGGAGCGATACCGATCCCACCCACCTGTGCTGCTAGCGCGTCGGAGAGGTAATCGCCGTTCAAGTTCAGGGTGGCGATCACATCATAATCGCGCGGGCGGATGAGGGTGAACTGCAGGCTTACATCGGCGATCGAGTCCTTGATCAACAGCATCTTCTTCCACTTGCCATCGCCGTGGGTATCCCACAACTTCAATGATTCTTCCACTTCCTGTTTGATATCGTTCTGCTGGTCCGGTGACATCATATCAAAGCCGGGGTCGATCATTTTGGCGTTATCTTCCACGCTCAAGCCAGGCTTGGATTCCCTGTTGCCCAAAATCCAGGTCTCGCGTTCGGTGACGATCTGATCGCGGAACTCGCGTTTGGCGAGGGTGTATCCCCAATCCTTGAACGCGCCTTCGGTGAACTTCATGATGTTGCCCTTATGGACGAAGTTCACACTCTTGCGTTTGTTGTCCAGTGACCATTGGATGGCGGCGCGCACGAGACGTTCGGTGCCTTCCTCGGAAACAGGCTTGATGCCGATCCCGGCTGTATCGGGGAAGCGCATCTTGGCATATTCCTTCGGGAACGCCTGGTTGAACAACTCTTTGAACTTCCTGTTTTCTTCTGTGCCATGCTGGAACTCAATGCCAGTATAAATATCCTCCGTGTTCTCGCGGAAGATGACCATATCCACATATTCGGGATGTTTAACTGGGGAGGGTACTCCGTTGTACCAACGAACCGGGCGCTGGCAGACGTACAGGTCCAGGATTTTGCGAAGGGCAACGTTCAGGGAACGGATGCCGCCGCCAATCGGAGTCGTGAGCGGTCCCTTGATGCCCACTAAAAATTCCTTGAAGGCGTCGGTCGTTTCTTCGGGAAGCCAGCTCTGGAACATCTTGAATGACTTCTCGCCGGCGTATACTTCCATCCAATGGATCTTGCGTTTGCCGCCATACGCTTTTTCCACAGCAGCATCGAATACGCGCACGGAAGCGCGCCAGATATCACGGCCCGTGCCATCGCCTTCGACGAAGGGAAGGATCGGATTATCGGGAACTTGAAGTTTTCCATCTTGAATGGTGATCTTTGCTCCACCTGCGGGCACTGTAACGTTTGTGTATGCCATCTTGTTTCTCCTTGCGAAATGATGCGCGGGATTATAACATTTGGGATATCACTCACCTTAGTGACGAATATCATGAGATTTATCCCCGTTTCGCTCCGATGAGCGCATCCTTCCCAGCCGACAGTTGATCCCGTTAAAGCCTGTTAGCCCAAAGTTAAAGTGTCACCTGTTTTCCAAAGTAGAAATGTCACTTTT
>JBDTPH010000315.1:0-22613 GCA_039932795.1 Chloroflexota bacterium | reverse complement strand
CCTTGTAATGGGTACCGATCTTTGCATACACGGCGACTGGCCTCGGGTCACCGAGTAAAAAGCGTGCTGTATCCAGCGCGTGGATGCCCATATCCGCCAGGGCACCGCCGCCCGCGAATTCCTTTTGCGTGAACCAGCCTGAGGGTCCCCAGTGCGTATGCACACCGATTCCCTTGGTGCGGATGATTTCCCCCAATTTCTTTGACTCTTTTCTCAGCCACAATACATCTTCGTCAAACCGCCAGCAATGTGCCACCATCAACTTCGCCCCGCTTTTTGCACTGGCGTCCATCATTTTTTCCGCTTCACGCGCGTTCATAGCCATCGGCTTTTCAACCAGCACATGGACGCCCACCCTTAAAGCTGCGATTGCCTGCGGCGCGTGTAAAAAATTTGGTGTGCCAATGACCAGTGCATCCACGCCACCATCCTTCAGCAGGGTATCCAGCTTCTCATATTGACGTGAAATACCAAATCGTTTTGAGAACTCAGCCATTGAGTCTGTTTTGTGATTGACGACCGCCGCCAGTTCCAAACCCAAATCCTGTGCGGCTTGCGCATGAATTTTACCGATGTACCCTGTTCCAGCAAATGCGATCTTCATTTCACGCTCCGTCAAATACGTGCAGGAGATGTCCAGTCAGAGCGAAGAAGCGTTCGAGCTCTGCCTTCGAAAGGATCAACGTTGCCGTATTTACGAGCGGATGACTGAGAAAATATTCACTCTGCCAGATCTCTGCATCGATCCATAGTTCAACGATATGTTCCGTGTCATTCGCCAGTCCCATCATTGTCACTGCGCCGCGGGTGACGCCCAGGATGCGCTCCAGATTTGCCTCCGATGCGAACCGCAGACCTGCGACGCCCAATTGTCCGGCCAGACTGTCCAATTTCACTGTCCTTTCACAGGCGGTCACTGCCAGAAAGAACCGCCGTGCTTTCCTGTCGCAAAGAAAAAGATTTTTTGTGCTCACAACAGGCATGGCTGGGCGGTGCGCTTCAGCCTCCGCACAGGTAAAAACAGCGGGATGTTCCAATCGCTCGTACACAAAGCCATTGGCATCCATAAATTCGAGAAACTCTTTTTCTGTCATCATTTGAATTTCACTCGTAGTGTCATGATCTGGTATGGTTTCAAATTCAGGATGATCGAATCATTTTCCACGCTCAAAGCGGATTCGTTTTCCTCAAGCAGATTCGTGACCCAGGCCGCTTCCACTGCACATCCAAACCGGACCTGGACCTGCCTGCGCTTCCGCTGGCTTTCATACAAGCGAATGATGAGGCCGTCGCCAGCTTCGGCGCGCTTGACGGTTTCAATGATCACGTTGGGGGAGGAGACGGAAACTAGAGATTGGTCCCACGGGGATGCTGCGCGAAGACTAGTGACTGGTCTTTCTGACCTTTGACCTTTAACTTTCGACCTGTAGACCAAAATTGGGTCGTTCAACAAATACGCTTCACGTTGTGTACTTTCGTTCCATGAGCCTGCGTGCGGATAGAGACTGTATTTGAACTGGTGTTCGCCAAAGTCCGCCATTGGGTCGGGCATGCTGGGGGAACGCAGCAGGGTAATACGCATGACATTGCCGTGGATGTCGTGTCCGTATTTGCAGTCGTTTAAGAGACTGACGCCATAGTCTCCTTCGCTCAGGTCCACCCATTTGTGAGCGCAGGTTTCAAAGCGGGCCCAGTCCCAGCTTGTGTTGCGGTGCGTGGGTCTCTGCACGTTACCCCATTGAATTTCATAGGTGGCCTGCGGTGCGAGCACATCCACAGGGAAGGCGACCTTGAGCAGGATGTGACGGTCATTCCAGTCAATATGCGTATCGAAGTCCAGGCGCGGGGAATTGTGGTTTAGTGAAATGCGTTGAGTATAGGAGCTGTTCAAGATACGGCGTTTGATCTCGATGGTCTGGCGCAGCTCGCCGTATTCGATAAACCTTATCGATGATTCCGGCTCAGCCAGCCACATCTTGTCATCGTAGAAAATCTCGATGTCCCATGCATCCCAGTCGCTGGGGCGATCTTCGAATGCCTGAAATTGATTGCCTATGGCATGCGCAGCAAGCACTTCACGATTTGCCTGCTTATCGAAGATACGCGTGATGTCACCGTTCGTGTTGAATTCGACGCGGAGAAAGTTGTTTTCCAGGCAGATCATGGACGGTAAACTGTTGACCTTTGTCTTTGGTCCATCGTCCATCGTTACTTGCAGAGCAAGCACGCTGTATGGCGCGAGTTCGCCTGCATCCACCCAGATGCCGGATTCAGCTGGTTGGACGGGAACAGGTTTGCCATCCCGCGTCATGCGTTGGAATGAGTCGCCGGGCATGAAGACCAGACCCGATTGTGTGAATGAAGTCGCGTTGACGAGGATCAGGTCTTTATCCAATTGGCTCGCAATCGAATCCAAAGCTTCATCACGGAGCCGGGTCACCTCCTGTGTAAGTTGCGCATATTGCTGCTGGGACTCTTCATAAACGGGACCGATGCTCGAGCCGGGGATAATATCGTGGAATTGATTGAGACAAACAGTGCGCCACGCATTTTGAAATTCAGTGATTGGGTATTGGTAATCCGCAATGATGGATGCGTAGGCAGCAAGAAACTCTGTATCATGCAGGAGAAATTCGCTCCTGCGGTTGGCGCGTTTGTTACGTGCCTGTGTAGTGTATGTGCCGCGATGATATTCAAGATAAAGCTCGCCGTTCCAGATGGGCATCATTTTTGATTCGGTAAGCGGCTCGATGGACTCGAAAAACTGTTTCACGCTCGATTGCCTGACCTGTGGAAGGGCAGGGAAGTGCTTCATGGCTTCGATGTTCTCGAGCATCTCGCGCGTGGGGCCACCACCGCCATCACCGAAACCATATGCCATCAGTAAATCCTGGTGTAATTCCTTTTGCTGGAAGCTCTGCCAGGTTCCAAGACTCTCCTTTGGATTCGCCATTGAGTTGTACGTGCTGGCATACGGACTGCCAAAGTCCTTGACCGTGCTGAAGTGCGTGAGGATCTGCGTGCCATCAATGCCCTGCCACATAAAAGTATCGTACGGTAATCGGTTGTACTGGCTCCATCCGATCTTGATAGTCATAAAATATTTCAGTCCAGCCTGCTGGATGAGTTGTGGGAGTGCCCAGGCGTACCCAAAAACATCAGGCAGCCACAACACAGGGCTTTCTGCATCGCGGCCGAAATGTTCGCGGAAAAACGTGCGGCCCAACAGGAATTGCCGAGCCAGTGACTCGGCGCCGCTCAGGTTGCAATCTGCTTCGACCCACATGCCACCGATCGGTTCCCAGCGTTTTTCTTCAATTTTCTGTTTGATGGACTCGAACAACCTGGGCTGGTCTTCCTTGATGAATTGATAGAGTTGAGGCTGGCTCTGCGTGAAGTGATAGTCGGGGAACTGCTCCATCAAACGGATGACATTGTGGAATGTTCTTTCCGATTTGCGATGGGTCTGACCCAGAGTCCAGAGCCATGCCACGTCAATGTGCGCGTGACCGGTGGCATGAATAACCACGTCCATCGGCGCGCCAGATTTTTGGATTCCTGTTTTGAAGATTTGAATTGCAGGTTCAACACTCTCGTAAAAATCGTCGCAGTCCAACGGGTCACGCGTTTCGAGAGCAATGAAGGCGTCGTTCAATGCGTTGAGCAACCCATAACGGGCCGAATTGTTTTCGTCAAGATTGCTGGCTGTCTCAAGAGCGACGCGCGAAAGAATAATAAAGGCGCGTGTTGGTTGATGGATCTGTACTACTGCACATTGCTTCATATAAAGCTTCGTGTAAATTTCACCCTTTCTTGCACCGCCCAGGCCTGTCCAGCCGTGAAGCGCGAGCAAATGTGATCTTCCATCTGCCAGATCGGGTTTGAGCAGGATCTCCTGATGATGGCGGTCACATGCCGCGTAAGGTCCACCGTCAATATAAGCCAGCGCTTCGGGATGACTGAAATCGCCTGCATCGCCGAGCGGAAGATATAGAGCAATCGGTTGAGTCTTATCCCAGCCTTCCGGGATGGTGAAGGTGGTTCGCAGGACAAAGTTCTGCATCCATGAGCCCCAATACTCATGCGCATTGATCTCCGGCCATTTGGAATCGTCCACGTCCATGCCGACGGGGGCGGGAACGATGGCACTGTCCAGTTCGCGATACAAAAATGAAGATAGAGATTTTCTTTTTCTGTAGACCAGGGGACTTATTAATTCAAGCCGTTGTTTGATCTTTTCGGGGGTCCAGCGTTGTTTGTGATACATGTTTCAGTGATACCCTTTTGATGGAAATTGTGCTTTTCGAGGATACTATGAGATTGCTTCGCTGTCGCTCGCAGTGCCGAGGTTAGCCTTTGATGCCCGAGAAGACGACGCCTTGTGTAAATACCTTTTGCGAGAAAAAGAACAGCAAAATTGGCGGGACGATCATAAGAACAGAGACAGCCATGATGAGATGCGTGTTGATTGTGTAAAGGGCATCGAAGGTTTGAAGGCCCACGGCCAGGGTCCAATTCTCGCGAGAATGCAGGAAAATCAGCGGTTCATAGAAATCATTCCAGGCATACAGAAAGTGGAAGATCCCCACTGCGATCAAAGCGGGACGCGCTTGCGGCAATATGATGTACAGTAGCACCTGCAACGGGTTTGCCCCGTCAATTTTTGCGGCATCGTCGAGTTCCAGCGGAATGGTCATGAAGAACTGGCGAAGCAGGAAAACATCATAGGCATTGGCGAAGAATTGCGGAACGATCAATGGCAGGAGCGAATTGACCCAGCCGAGATTTTGAAAGAAGATATAGAGCGGGATGAGTCTTACCTGTGATGGAAGCATGATGGTCGAAAGCAGGATCAAAAACAATGTGTTCAGCCATTTTGCTCGAAAACGACTGAATCCATACGCCACCAGTGATGATGAAAACAACATGCCGAACATGCCCACAAATGTGACGATGAGCGTGTTGCCGAGATAGCGAAAGAATGGCATGGCAGTCAACGCTTCAGGATAATTTTCCCAGTGGATGTCAAGCCGATATAGAGCGGTCTGATCCTTGAGGCTCAGTTCTAAAACTTCATCAGGACTGGATGGATCAACGAATTGTGCCATCCCATCCGGCAATTTCCTGATCATTGCCATGTTTTTCGAGACTCCATCCATAGTCACGTCATAGATGGGATTTCTCTCGCCGTTCAGTTCCACGGTCACAGGCTTGCGCGGGATGAGTGTATTCGCATCCGAGCGGATCTGCGCAGGATCCTTGAGTGAAGTCGAGATCATGAACGCAAGGGGAATCATGATGACCACTGAGCCAGCAGCGAGAATGAGCGTGGTGATTCCCTTGAACAGGAAATCATGTCCCCTGGTGCTCCTGCCGAGCCACGCGAAGAGGCCGGTTATTTTTTTCATCATCGGCCCCGTAACTGTCCTTCGTAATAAACCCACGCGCCGGATGAGCGAAAGATCAACGCGGTCAGCAGCAGTGCAATAATGAACAGGATCCATGCCATGGTGGACGCATAGCCCATGTCAAAATATCGGAATGCGTTTTGATAGAGATACAAGTTGTAAAAAAGAGTCGCCCGCTGCGGGTTACCTGTGCCCTGGGTGGCGACATATACCTCCGTAAAATACTGGAAGGTGCTGATCATGCCCAGTACCAGATTATAGAAAAGGACAGGCGTCATCATCGGGAAGGTGACATTCCAGAAGCGGTGCCAGGCGTTCGCGCCGTCCACCTTGGCGGCATCGTACAGGTCGGTGGGAATGCCCTGCAGCCCCGCCAGGTAAATGATCATGGAGCCGCCCACGCCCCAGAGACTCATGATAACCAGCGCGGGCACAGCCCAGTTCGGGTCCTGTAACCAGCCGGGTGGATTCTGAATGCCAAGCACGTTCTGCAGAAATGGATTCAAAATCCCCATGCGCGGATTTAGAATGCGAACCCAGAGCAGTGTCACCGCTACACCGGCAATGATCGAAGGCAGGAAGAAGATCGTGCGCCAGATGTTGACGCCAGGAACTTTCTGATTCAGCAGAACAGCCAGCAGGAAACTGAAGATCAAATTGAGGGGGAGAGCCAGACAGGCGAAATACAGGGTCACCTGCAGCGACTTCCAGAAGAGCGGATCACCCAACTGGCGTGGGTCGCCGGTTTGGATGAATTCCGGTATGCCAGAAAAAACACGCGCATAATTCGCCAGCCCCACCCAGCGCGGCGGGTCAATAATGTTGTAATCAGTGAATGAAAAATACAGGGATGATAGCATCGGCCCGATCGTAAAAATGATAAAACCAATGATCCAGGGAATAATAAAAGCATAACCGGCGAGCTCTTCGCGGCGGGCAAGGCTGATCTTCTGTGGCTTGAAGAGGGTCATAACGCTCCAGACTCTGACATTGCGAGGCACGAACGACAGTGCCCCGCAATGTCAGTTTATGTGACTGAACCTGGGCCTACTTGCCGCCCGCGTATTCGTCGATAATTTTCTGCACGTCTTCATTTGCGATGTTCATCAAGGCTTTCACATCGGCATTCGGATCCGTGTAAATGGTGGACTGGGTATTGTTGAGTGCATCATTGACCCTGCCCCAATCCGGGACCCACGACTCATGGTGCGGGCTGTCAAGGTAATCAATGGCGGTGAAGATCACATCATAGTCAATGCCTGGATAGCGTTCCTTCATATAAGTCAAGTACGCTCCCTGTGATGACTGGCGTGCAGGCAGACAACCGTATATTTTGCAAACGTCAACGATTTGTTCCGGTGCGACGAGCCACTTCATCACCTCCCAGGCGGCGTCCTTGTTCCTGGCGGTCTTCGGCATGGTGAACAGGTCGGCATGGATACGGGAGATGCGCTCGCCATCCTGATTGTAGAATAACGGAGCAATGTCGTATTTGAATGGAAGTTCGTTCAAGCCTTCCGACATGTACCATGTATGGCTGTACCACATCGCCACGTGACCACCGCCGAATGGGTCACCTGTATCGGCATCGATCGCGCTCTGGCCTGCCGCATCGGGGATAAAGTGGTCTTTGAAGATCCCATCATGCAGCCATTGTGCGCCAAAGATCCATTCGGGAGAGTTGACCTGCGCGGTCTTGTAGTCATCACTGGTCGGGCGGCCTTCGGTTGGAGCGCCAAACATCGTCATCTGCCCGCGCATATCCGTCCACGTATCGGCGTAGCCCCATTGCTTGATCGTGGCGGGGTCAAACTCTGCATCATTGGGAGTATTGTCGTTCGCGTCGAGGGTTAATTGCATTGCCTTCTCGCGCAAGGCTTCGATATTCCATGATGTATCGGCGTAGTCATGAGTCGGATAGTCCACGCCTGCCGCGTCGAAGGCATCCTTGTTATAAAAGATGAATGAAGGATACAGGCCAAGTGGCAAGCCCGCATCTAGATCCGGGTATTTATTAATTGTCGTGGCGGGACCATAGAAGTCGCTCATGTCATAGCTGTCTTTTTCAATGTAAGACGTCACGTCTTCCCACTGTTCCTTGAATTTGGCGATGGTTGACGTTCCATGTGGGCCCACCAATTGTGGCGCGTTGCCACCAGCCACCATGGCGAGATAACGTTCTGTTGCTTCCTCAGTGGGCACGATCAGAAATTCCATTTCGATATTGTCATGCGAATCGTTGAACTTCCTGGCGAGTGCGTCCTGCGCTGTGACCTGATCGGGGTCTGTGCCTGTGCCGAAGCCGACGAAAATGACGACCTTGGCTTTTTCAGCGGGTGCCTGCGTGGCGGGGGCAGCACCAGCGCCGCAGGCGCTCATCAGCACGGAAGCCAGCACAAGCATCCCCAGCAGTTTGAACAGTTTCTTTTTCATTTGCTCCTCCGAAAACGTGAATGTGATTTGGACTCTGGCGAACGGATATCATTGTTGACGGTTCACCTCCTCGTGGATGAAAAAATCTTGTCTTGCATCTCTGGAGATGAAGGCAGGCACCCACAGGATTCACGGATGACCAGCTCGGTGCGCATCAAGGTCAACGCCTCGGCCTGTTCGCCGTTCATCAAACGGACCAGCTGGCGGACAGCTTCGCGCCCGACCTGCTCGATCGGCGCGTGTACCGTTGTCAGCGCGGGGGAGAGGTAGCGAGCAAAGGGAACATCGTCGAAACCCACAACGGCCACATCTCCCGGAAGGAAGCGTCCCGCCATTTTTAACGCGCGAATGACCCCGCTGGCGGCATCGTCGTCGCCGGCAAAGACTGCGTCGAAGTCCAGCCCATCCGATAACAATTGTTGGATGGCGATAAAGGCTTCCTCATCATCAAATCCGCCTGATGCAATGAGAGCTGGGTCAAATGAAATGTTGTGAGATTCAAGCGCCTCCTGATATCCACGCTCGCGCCAGACTGAATCTTCATGACCTTCAGGGCCGCGCAGGTAAACAATTCGGTGCCGTCCATGCGCTTCAATCAAATGATTGACCAGCATGGCGGCGCCGTCTTTGTTCTCGATGGCAATGACTGGTATGTTCAGCGAGTCGGGCGGGCTTTGGTGCAAAAGTACAATGGGAAATTCGATGCTGTGCAGGCGGTGAAGTTCGCGTGGATCCAGGCTATTGGTAAAGATGAGCAGTCCATCCGTGTTGTGCTCGCCCAAAGGACGGCGGGTAAGTCCCTGCTCATGTGTGGCGTGGATGAGGAGGCCGTAGCCTGCTTCATGAGTGCCTCCTTCAATTCCTTTTAACATGGGCGGGAAGAATGCGCCGCTGATCTCGGGCAGAAGCAAGCCGACGGTGTTCGTCCGTTTGCTGGCGAGGACGCGCGCTGCATGGCGCGGAACGAACTGGAGTTCATCCATCGCGAGCCGTACCCGGTCTGCTTTTTCAGGTTGGACAGGGGTTGTCCCATTCAGCACGCGGCTCACCGTGGCAATCGATACTTCTGCCTGGCGCGCAACGTCGGTGATCGTGGGTGGGCGGCTTTTGGGTGTCATTACGATGTTGAAAACGTTTTCTGAAAACGCTTTCAGCAGTATATGGAGTTTTGAACCGTTCGTCAAGAGGCTATGAATATCTTCCCTTAAAACATGAGTGACCTGCCAGCACGGCAGGTCACTATTTAAAAGAGTTGGCTACACAGGGTTGAGGGGGTTGTCACGCTTTGCAGCAGTGTATTTTTCAGGGTTGCTTTCAAAAGCTGCGCGGCAACCTGCAGAGCAAAAGTAATAGGTTTCTCCTTCGTATTCTGCCGAATCGGCGGCAGTTTCAGGGGTAACTTCCATTCCACACACAGGGTCTACAAACATTTCATCCATAATATGCTCCTTTCATAGTATGGTTAACGGGCTGTGTAACGGACTGTTATAGCGGGGTATATATAGGTTTAACGGAGGCAGCTTGACGGTCCGATTTGAATCGATCGGTTTTAACGCACAAAGGGGACGGATGCATCCGTCTCCTTTGTTTTTGACCAACCTGGCAAAAAGTGGAGCTAATCGTCCGCTGCGGCGATCGCCTCATCCAATGCTTCGGTTTCAACCGTCGCCGGCTTGAAAACCAGGAAGATCGCATTTAAAAGGATGCCCAGCACGGCGGCTGTGGCAATTGCCGGCAAACCGTTCGGAAAGATGCCGGGGACCGCCACGGGGATGAAACCGCCCGGGTATCCAATATTTCCGCCAATGCCGACGATCATAATGATCGCGCCGATAGCCAGGTTGCGCGGATCGAACACGCTGACCTTGTGCTCCTGCATCAACGCAATGCCTTGCATGCCGATGACTCCAAACAGGTAAATGGCGAGTCCGCCGCTCACTGCCAGTGGGACAGTTTGAACGAGGCCCGCAAGTTTGCCGATGAAGCCAAGCAGGATCGCGATCACACCGGCTGCGACCAGCGCTGGACCTGAGTAGTTGCGGGTAATCGCCATCAGTGAATTATTTTCACCTCTCCTCTTCTGAAAGTTGGTTCTTAAATGAATTGGGTCCGGTTCAATGTATTGGGTTCAACTTCATGCTCACCTCCAAATAAAAATCGCCAGGCAATATTTGCCTGGCGAAATACTAAAACCTCTTTGGTGTTCCCAAGGACGGAGCCTGTTGACAGGTGCGTAACCCATGCGATCTGCAGTTGATCCATTTGGCATACATAACCCCCCTTTCAAGATAAAGACGCGTTTTTTTATCCTGTTTTTCGGATTTATGTGCTGTGACCGCATCTGACTGGATTAACGCTTAAGATATAATCTCGGTAAGCAGACAGACTTTCTCCAAATCACAACCATCGTAATATGATGGTGTTTCCGTGATTGCCATCCAGATCTCAAATCCCTTCAGAGGAGAGTGTGATGTTATTAAAAGGTGACCTGACGATTCGTGCGCCTCGAAAAAAGGTCTGGGATTTTTTGACCGATCCCAACCAGATCGGTCAGTGTGTACCGGGGGTGGAAAAGATCGAGATTATCGAACCCAATAAAAAGTATCGCGGCGTGGTATCCGTTGGGCTGGGCGGCGTCAAGGCACGCTTCAACGGTGATGTGGATGTGCTCGAACTCGACGAACCCAACCGCGCCAAATTGAAGGCGCATGGCACAGCCACAGGTACAGCGGCAGACCTGCTGAGTGAAATGTCATTGAGTGATGGTCCCGACGGCAGCACGTTGGTCCACTGGACAGCAGATGTGAATATTTCTGGGCAGCTGGCGAGTCTTGCAGCACGTCTACTGCTGCCCGTTTCTCAGAAACTTTCGGAGCAATTCTATAACGAGGTGCGGCGGAAGATCGAAACAGGGGAGGCGGGCTCAGCACAGCATGCGTGATATTTTGTCTGATCTCGAACGCTGGCAGGGGGGTGCACAGTCTATCGCGCTGGCTACTGTTGTCCAAACCTGGGGATCTGCACCGCGGCGCGCCGGATCGAAGATGGGTCTCACCGCCGATGGGCAGTTCTCTGGCTCGGTCAGCGGCGGCTGTGTGGAGAACGCGGTTATTGAGGCTGGGCTTGAGTCCTTGAAAACGAATCTTCCGAAGCTTCTGCATTTTGGTGTGGCGGATGAGACCGCCTGGGATGTGGGGCTGGCATGTGGGGGCAGTATTGAAGTCTTTGTAAAGCCACTGGACAAAACTTTTTTTGAGGAACTGCGCTCTGTCATCAAAAATAAACAGCACGCAGTACTCATCACAATCATACGCGGACCTGACGAAACTGTAGGACGGGAATTTTTGATTCATTCGGATGGACGAATTCCTGGCAATGTTTCAGATCACTGGCAGGAAAAAGTTTTGCATCTCGCGAACGAGACTCTCCTGGCTGGCGAATCCCGACGCGCTATGCTGGATGATGAGACGGAGATCTTTCTTGAGTTCATCTCTCCGCCGCTGACTCTCATTGCAGTCGGAGCTGTTCATATTACGGTGGCATTGATGTCGCTGGCGAAGACGCTTGGGTATCGCACCGTCGTCATTGATCCGCGCGGCGCGTGGGGCAACGCGGATCGCTTCCCCAATGTGGATCAACTCATTCAGGCCTGGCCGGATGAAGCTTTTGAACAAATCAAGATCACCCGATCTACGGCAGTTGCCATGCTTACCCATGATCCAAAACTGGATGACCCTGCATTGAAAATCTCGCTGAACAGCCCGGCGTTTTATGTCGGTGCGCTGGGGAGCAAAACCACCCATGCAAAAAGGCGCGAGAGATTATTGAGCGAGGGTGTGAGCGAGTCGCAACTAGCCCGTTTGCACGCGCCAATCGGTATCGATATTGGTGCCGGCACTCCTGAGGAGATCGCGTTGGCAGTGATGGCTGAGGTGGTGGCTGCCTATCGAAAACCGGAACAGTTATTGGCTGACCGCGAAGCAGATTTTCATCCCATAAAAAATTGAGGCCCAGCAATGAAACCTGCTCCATTCCAATATCATGTCCCACATTCAATTGAGGAAGCCGTGTTGCTTCTGAGAGATCACGAAGACGATGCAAAATTGCTCGCCGGCGGTCAAAGCCTTGTGCCAGCCATGAATTTCCGTGTGGTTCAGCCCGCCCGATTGATTGACCTGAATCGAATAGCAGAATTGAGTTATATCCGTGAAGATGGGGATGTGATGCGGGTGGGTGCGATGACACGCGAACGGCATTTGGAATTTGACCCTTCGATTGCAAAGCGCGTTCCACTTTTGAGTGAAGCCGCGCCATTCATTGCACATCCTCAGATCAGAAATCGCGGCACGATTGGCGGGAGTATCGTCAACGCAGACCCGGCTGCAGAGCTGCCTGTATTGATGCTGGCGTTGGAGGCGCGCCTCAAAGCACGCAATGCCTCTGCGGAACGTTGGATCGACGCACATGATTTTTTTGCGGGCATGTTTACCACTGCGCTCGCACCTGACGAGATCCTGGTGGAAATTGAACTGCCATTTATGCCGCCGCGCACAGGCTGGTCATTCATGGAAGTGTCGCCGCGTGCAGGCGATTACGCATTGATGGGGGTCGCGGCTCTTGTGACACTGGATGAAAATGGGAAATGTACACAAGCGAAACTGGTTTATTTAAATGCGGGCGATGGGCCTGTGGATGCAAAGCAAGCGGCCGAACTTCTGAAAGGCGAGACATTGAACGATCCTTTGATCGAATCTGCGGCTGCACTCGCAAGCGAAAAAGAGATCAATCCCTTTGGAAATATTCACACCTCCGCTGATTTCCAACGCCATCTGGCGAAAGTGTTGACGAAGAAAGCATTACTGCAGGCAGCCCAACGCGCCGGAGAATTACAATGACCCAATCCATTTCCATTACTGTGACTGTCAATGAAAAAAAATATAAGCGTGATGTGGAGCCGCGCCTGCTGCTCAGTGATTTCCTGCGCCATGAACTTGGACTCACGGGCACGCACGTTGGCTGTGAACATGGAGTGTGCGGGGCGTGCACGATCCTTTTCGATGGAGAATCCATGCGGTCATGTCTGATCTTCGCCGTGCAGGCGGATGGTCACAACATCATGACCGTGGAAGGTCTGGCTACCCCCGTCTCATCCCCCCATCTGTATCCAGATGGAGGGAGAGAGGCGGGCTTACATCCGATCCAGCAAGCCTTTTGGGAGGCGCATGGATTGCAATGCGGTTATTGCACGCCTGGCATTTTGATGACGCTTGTTCCATTCCTAAAACGGAATCCAGATCCGACGGAGGATGAAATTCGGCATGCGCTTTCTGGAAATCTTTGTCGCTGCACGGGTTATCAGCATATCGTGGATGCGGTCAAGCTGGCGGCTGAGAAGATGAGGTAATTAGAGTTTGGAGAGTGAGCGTATGAACTACCAACTGATCGATGATTTGCGTTCTGGCAGGTTGACCCTCCCCGAGTATCTCGCGCAAGTGAAAACTCATTTTGAGGAGCGTGAACCTTCCGTTTTAGCATTCATCCCAGAAGAGGACCGTTTTACGCGCATACAAAACGATGCAGAGGAACTGATGCTCCACTACCAGGATCTTATCAGGCGTCCGCCTTTGTTCGGAGCCATGACTGGCGTAAAAGATATTTTTCATGTTAATGGTTTCACCACCCAGGCCGGGAGTCGCGTTCCATCAGAGCTTTTGCAGGGTCAGGAAGCGGAAAGTGTTTCAAGGTTGAAAGCTGCGGGTGCGTTGATGTTCGGAAAGACAGTGACCACTGAATTCGCTTATTTTTCAGCGGGCCCCACGCGCAACCCGCACAACCCGGAACATACACCCGGCGGCTCGAGCAGTGGCTCAGCAGCAGCCGTTGCGGCGGGGTTTTGCAACGTTGCCTTGGGGACGCAAACGATCGGCTCGATCATCCGTCCCGCCTCGTTCTGCGGGATCGTCGGCCTCAAACCCACCTATGATCGCATTTCACGCGATGGGGTAATTCCACTTTCGCCGTCACTCGATCATGTGGGCTTCTTTACAACGGATGTGGAAACCGCAATTCATGCCGCCCGCGCGTTATATAGGGATTGGGATGAACCCCTCTCCTTGGAAAGAAAACCGATTCTTGGGATTCCCGACGGACCGTATCTGGCATCCGCTTCAGAATACGCCCAAAGCTGGTTCGACACGATATGCCGTTCCCTGGCTGACGCGGGGTACGAGCTGCGCCGCGTCCAAGTCATGGACGATTACGAGGACATCCGAACCCGTAATGATGTCATCCTGTCTGTGGAGGCTGCTCAGGTACATAAAGGCTGGTTTGAAAATCACAAAGATCTTTACTCTACCAAATTTACGGAGCTCATTCAGCGCGGCCAATCAATTACCAATCCCCAATACCAAACTGCCCTCACTGCCCGCGATGACTTCCGTGCCGATATCAGGAGATCCTTTCTGGATAACGATATTGATCTATGGATCTGCCCAGCCTCCGTCGATGCCGCGCCCAAAGGGTTGGATGGCACAGGCGACCCGGCCATGAATCTTCCCTGGACGCAGGCGGGGCTCCCGGTCATGAATCTACCAGCAGGGAAGAACCCGGATGGATTACCAATGGGTTTGCAGGTTGTTGCCAATTGGTACAGGGACGAATCCCTGTTATTCTGGGCGAAAAATTTGGAGCACACTTTGGCAGGTGGTAAAAGGTAATGAGTAAATGGTGATTACCAAGCACCAATTACTTTGGAGTAACTATGGACATTGATCAAGCCAATCAAACTGCTGTTGAACGAATGATGTCCGCTCATCCCATATTGAAAGGCGTTGCCACCGCGCGCGACGTCATCCCGGGCATGAAGGATAATCTGCTCCTGCACGCTGGCCCGCCGATCGCGTGGGCGCGGATGTCAGGTCCGTTACGCGGGGCGATGATCGGAGCGATGCTGTTCGAAGGGCTGGCAGCCAGTGAAATGGAAGCAACTGCAATGGCCGAAAGAGGCGAGGTCGAGTTTGATTCCTGTCACCATCACGCTGCTGTCGGGCCCATGGCGGGAGTCATATCCGCTTCGATGAAGGTTTATGTAGTTGAAAATGTCGAGCATGGGAATCGATCATTCTCCAATTTAAACGAGGGATATGGAAAGGTCCTGCGTTACGGCGCATATAGTGAGGATGTGTTGAAGAAGCTGCATTGGATGAATGATGTACTCGGCTCGGCATTGGCGGACGCGCTTGCGAAATCCAATGGCATTGACCTGCGCGCACTGATCGCCGAAGCGCTGCACATGGGCGATGAGGGCCATAACCGCAACAAGGCGGGTTCGCTGATCTATCTAAAATTGATTTCGCCGCTGATCGCAAAAGTCGTAAAAGATGACGAAGTGGAATCAGAAATACTTCAGTTCATTGGCGATAACGCGCTGAGTGTGTTGAATCCTGTGATGGCGGCCTGCAAGGCAATGACTGACGCCGCCTATGGAGTGGAAGGCAGCACAATTGTTACGACCATGGCGCGCAACGGCACGGACTTTGGGATCCGCGTCAGTGGGCTGGGGGAGAAGCAGTGGTTCACCGCACCTGCAGGAATTCCAATCGGGCTATTTTTCTCCGGCTTTACACAGGAGGATGCGAACCCTGATATTGGCGATAGCGCAATCACTGAGACGGCGGGTATCGGTGGCTTTGCAATGGCGACCGCGCCGGCCATTGTGACCTTTGTGGGTGGAACCCCGAAGGACACGATGGACGCGACGCTTGAAATGTATGAAATCACTTGTGCAGAAAATAAATTCTTCAGCATGCCCGCACTTGATTTCCGCGGGACACCAACAGGCATCGACCTGCGCAAAGTCGTTGAGTCGGGAATTGCTCCGCGTATCAATACTGGGATCGCACACAAGAATGCAGGTGTGGGTCAGGTGGGAGCAGGTTTGGTGAGGCCGCCGTTGAAAATTTTTGAAGATGCGTTACTTGCATACGCTGAGAAATATGGGTTGTAATTTGGTAATTGGTAAATAGTAATTGGAGGTTATGGTGTCTGCGACGTTTGAAGATTTGCGAGTGTTGAAATCCGCCGAGGAGATTGCGGACTCGATATGGAAGCGAGTAGTCCAATGGGACGGGTTCGCCAAAGATGTTGTTGGAAAACAAATGGCGCGGTCCGCGGACTCTATAGGCGCTAATATCGCTGAATCCGTTGGGCGATTCAACTTCGGCGAGAAACTTCAATTTTTATATTACTCACGTGGCAGTTTATTCGAGACTAAATATTGGCTGAATCGAACGCAAATACGCGGCCTGATGAATTCAGATGAGGTGAGAAAGTATATTGACGATCTGACTGCACTGGCTCGTCAACTGAACACCTTTACCAGTGGATTGAAAACCGTCCGCGCTGAACAACCAAAGAAGAAAGCATCTGCCACCGTTCGAGAACCTGCCGCGAAATACGTAGCAATCGGTCTTGAAGAAGTTCCTGCTCCGCTCTTTTCAGAAGACGATCTAACCTATCTCAAAACATAATCACCAATTACAAATTACCCATTCAACAAAGGAGTTCCACATGACCAAAATCTACGACCTCTCGCAAGACCTCAACCAGGACTGTTCCTTCTGGCCGTTCTATCCGCCGTTTGAAGTGAAGTACATCAAGCGCAAGTCGGAGCAGGGAGTCAACGCTCAGTATATCCAGACGTCAAACCACATGGGCACGCACCTGGATGCACCACGGCATTTTGTAACCAATGGAAAGACGATCGACCAGATTCCCATTGAGTGGTGCTATGGACCGGGCGTTATTGTTGACTTGAGCGACATGCTGGATGATCTAGGGCTTTTCACCCCCGATGATATTGAGAAGCGCGCAGATGTGCAGGATGGGGATATTTTGTTCATCCATACAGGCTGGCACAAGTATTCATTTTTTAGTGATCAAGGGGATGAGGAGAGATACATCCAGCGTCACCCGGGTCCGCATTTCAGCATTTGTGATTGGCTGTTGAAGAAGAAAATCCATATCTGGGGCGTGGACATGATCTCCACCGACCATCCCATGAATCTGCCAATCGGTCGCTTCCTTGGCAAAGGCGGACTCGAACACTGGCAGAAGGTCCGTGCTAAGACCGTAGAGAAATTTGGCGAGGATCAAATGGATGTATTGTTCCCTGATTCGGCGTATCAACTGACTCACAACGCCTTGTTCCCGCACGATTGTATTCACGTGGAAAATCTCGGCGGTGACATTGGCTTGAAGGAATTGCACAACAAACGCATCACGCTCGGCGTCTTCCCATGGAAGTTTAAGGGCGGCGAAGCAGCGTTTTGTAGAGCTGTGGCCTGGGCGTAACCCCGTTGGTCGAGACGCAAGCAGTCGAGACCAACAGTTGACAAGAGTAATTCTGTAACAATAGTTGCTTTGCGAACTTGTGGTCTCGATACGCTCCTCGAAGAACACTCGTCGCTACTCGACCACCGAGTATGCTAGGAACAAGAATATTTATGGCATGGATGTATATCATCAAATGCGGAGATGGCTCATATTATGTTGGCTCAACGAAGAATCTGGTACTTCGTTTGTCCCAACATCAATCGGGTAAAGGTTCAAGATATACATCAGGACGATTGCCAGTGGAGCTTGTTTATGGCGAAGAATATGACAGAGTTGCTGATGCTTATTATCGCGAGAAGCAAGTGCAAAACTGGGGCAGGGCAAAACGTGAAGCACTGATTGATGGAAAGCCAGAGTTACTCCCTGCACTGGCGAAGAAGAAGTTTTACAAGAAGCCTCCGTTGGTCGAGTAGGGCTGGCGTTCGTCCAGCCCGTATCCGCTGGGTTGAGCTTGTCGAAACCGAGACCAACAGGTGACAAGAGTATTTTTGTAACGTAGTCGTCTCGGTATGCCCTCAGCAAAGGACGCTTCGGGCTACTCGACCACCAATTTATAAAGCAATCCGTTGGTCGAGTAGGCGGCGGTACTTAATAAGTCTTTGCAAGGTATCTCGCCTCCGCCGCCGTACCGAGACCAACAGTTAACGAGAGTATTCTTGTAACAAGAATTGCTTTACGGCGTGGTGGTCTCGATATGGGCTTCGCCCTACTCGACCACCGAGTTTGAAAGTGATTGGAGATGTATATGGCAACTCGATATTTCGGCGAACGGATAAAACGAAACGAAGACCCGCGTCTGCTCACGGGGCAGGGATTGTATGTGGACGATGTGAACCTGACGAACATGTTACATGTTGCGTTCGTGCGGAGTCCGTATTCACATGCGAAAATTAACAGCATTGATGTTTCACAAGCTTTGCTACATGAAGGTGTAGTTGCTGTATACACCGCAAACGATCTGGGCGATTACTGGAAGCCTGGACCTCTTCTTGTTTCACCACCACCTGTTGAGAATATTATCTTCAATGAAAAGACACAAGTCCCACTCGCAAAGGATAAGGTCAAGTTTGCGGGTGAGCCGATTGTGATGGTGCTGGCGGAGAGTCGCTATATCGCCGAGGATGCATTGGCTGATATTCAAATTGACTACGAACCACTCGAAGCCGTGGTTGACATGGAAAAAGCCCTCCAGCCTGATAGTACGCTTGTGCACGCAGAGATTGGTTCAAACATCGCCGCACATGTGGTGCAGACCAAAGGGGATTATGCAATTGCCAGCAAGGAAGCTGCCTTCAAGATCAAACGTCGCTTTCTCTATGAGCATGGTTGTGCGGCAGCCATTGAGAACCGCGGCATTGTCGCCGAGTGGGATCACCGGGCCGGGCGATTAACCGTCTGGGACACCACGCAGGCACCCGTCGTAATTCGAAACGGACTGGCGTACATGCTTGGGCTGTCGGAGAGGCAGGTGCGTGTGATCGCCCCGTTCATTGGCGGTGGATTTGGTCCGAAGATCATGATGTTCTATCAGGAGGAAGTTCTTGTCCCGTGGGCAGCGATGAAGTTGAACCGCCCCGTCAAATGGATCGAGGACCGCGCCGAAAATTTCGTCGCCACCACGCACGAGCGCGGACAAATCCACGATGCGGAAGCTGCGTTCGACAAGGATGGTCACATCCTTGGTGTGCATGATGTCTTTTTACATGATACAGGTGCGTATGCGCCTTATGGGCTGACTACACCGCTTAACAGTTCATGCACTTTACTTGGACCCTATGACATCAAAAATTATTACAGTGAATTCACGGCGATATTCACCAACAAGACCATCGTGACTCCCTATCGCGGCGCGGGACGTCAGCATGGAGTCTTTGTCATTGAGCGGTTGCTGGACCTGGCAGCCAAGGAATTGAATATCGATCGCGCCGAGATCCGCCGACGCAATTTCATCTCCCCTGATCAATTCCCGTACGACAATAAGATCATCTACCAGGATTTTGCCCCGCTGATATATGACAGTGGTAACTATGAGCCTCTACTGGATAATGCACTCGAACGAATTGGATATCACAAATTTATCAACGAGATCCAGCCGAAGCTGCGCGCCGAGGGAAAACACGTTGGCATCGGCATTGTTGCCTATGTGGAGGGCACTGGCATCGGACCCTATGAAGGAGCGAAGGTGCAGGTGATGGGCAGCGGGCGGGTTTCGGTCGTCACGGGTGTAGGCACACAGGGACAGGGTCACTTTACAAGTTTTGCGCAAATCGTCGCGGAACAGCTTGGCGTGGATGTCGATCGGATCGATGTTGTCACGGGTGATACGGATCAGTTCTATTGGGGCGCGGGGACATTCGCCAGCCGCGGCGCGGTCGTTGCGGGCAATGCGATCAATGAGGCCGCCAAGGTTGTGCGCAAGAAAATCCTTAAGCTTGCCTCCGAACATTTCAACGCGCCCGAGGAGGAACTCGAGATTGCAGATGGCATGGTGCGTGTGCAGGACGTGCCGCGCATGTCCATTTCACTGGGTGAACTTGCGGGTAAGGCGAACCCGACGCGCGGCGCTGTCAAGCCTGGGACAGAGCCTGGTCTGGAGGCGACCAGCTATTTCGGTCCAGAAAGAGGCGCCACTGCAAGTGGAATCCACGCCATGATCATCGAGGTCAACCCCGAGACCATGCAGATCCATATCCGCAACTATCTCGTCGTGCACGATTGCGGGAAGGTCATCAATCCGCTCATTCTTGATGGGCAGATTCACGGCGGCGTGGCGCAGGGCATCGGCAATGCGTTTTACGAGCGGCTCGCCTACGACGAAAACGGGCAACTGCTCAATGGCACGTTCATGGATTATCACCTGCCGACCAGCCTGGATGTGCCGCGCATCGAAACGGGACACGGTGTGACGCTTTCGCCGCTCAACCCGATGGGCGTGAAAGGCGCGGGCGAAGCGGGCGCGATTCCTGTCGGTCCGTTGTTTGCGCAGGCATTGGAAGACGCCTTATATGATAGGGATTTTGAGATTTTGGAAATTCCCCTTAACTCAAATAGATTATGGGAGATAGTAAGCGGAAAGTAGAAAGTGGAGACTGGAGATTAGAGACTGGTGGTCGAGACGCAAGCAGTCGAGACCAAATTGGATGAAGTGCCCCGCTTCACGCTTCTCGTAAGCCAATGGTTTATTCCCCGCAGGGGGCTGTGCCTGACCATCGGCTTTTTCCTTCACCCAACAGGCTGATGTTGGACCGAGGGAAATGCGGACTATTATTTTTTGTAAGATATTTATATATTGACTTACTTTTTGTTCTTTGGTATACTCTTGACAAGATATCGAAAGGAATACCAAATGGAAACTGTTGCCACATCCAAAGGACAAGTAGTCATCCCATCCAAAATCCGCAAGCAATTGGGGATCAAGGATGGAACTTATCTTCAAATTGACGTCAATACTGTAACCAGGCAGATCATCCTTACCCCTGTTACGCGTGAGTACGTTCATAGCCTGCGTGGAAAGTATAAGGGCAGGGGGTTAATGAAGGCTTTGATGGCGGACAAGAAACGCGAAAGGGAGTTGTAATATGGCAAAGAAGGCAAAAGCATACGTGTTGGATACCTGGGCAGTGATCGCCTTTCTTGAAGATGAACCTTCGGGGGAACAGGTTGAAGAATTGATTGCCACCGCGCACGAAGAGCAAATCCCCATTTATATGAGCGTGGTCAATGTGGGCGAAGTTTGGTACACGATGGCGCGAGAAATCTCGGAAGAGGAAGCCAATGAAAGCGTGAAAACACTCAGAGATTTGCGGATTCAATTCGAAAATGCAGATTGGGAATTAACTCGGGAAGCCGCACGCTTCAAATCGAAAAATAAGATGTCGTATGCTGATGCCTTTGCCGCGGCGCTGGCAAAAACCAAGAAAGCGGATTTAGTCACAGGAGATAATGAATTCAAGCCGTTGGATGGCGAGATTAAGATTTCGTGGGTATAAATGATTAAGTGAGGGCAAAATGGATATAACAATAGATGATTTAGTTGCATTCAAGGAAGGCTTATACGAGGACGAGAAGGGTGCTGTTTACCGTGTTTTGGAAATAAATGGTGATCGATGTATTTTGGAATTTGTAAGTACAGATATGATAATTAGACCTCAATCTGTAGCTACATTGTCTGAACTTGAATTATTTCTTGAAGGGGAATACTAAAAATGGAATGGCATTTTGTAAAATACCGCCCCGATGAAACTACCCGAGACCCTATTGTGGGAGAATTTTTTTCCACGGATGCAATCGAAAACCCTGCACAGGCTCTTGTAAGGGAAGGTATTCAGAATGCCTTGGATGCCTGCAATGAAAAGCCTGTTCATGTCAGGATTTATTGTGGAAACTTAACAAAAAAATCCCAAGTCAGTTATTGGTTGAATGGAGCATGGGAGCATTATTCCGCCCCCAAAAACGGATTGGGAAATTTGCCTGAAAAAGAAAGTGAATTATCCTTTTTAGTATTTGAAGACTTCGGCACCACTGGTTTGCAAGGTAATGTTGAACAGGCGTTTGACAATCCCGACACAAAAAATTCTTTCTTCTATTTTTTTAGAGCTGAAGGACGTTCTGGAAAGAGTGAACAAGATCGAGGAAGATGGGGCGTAGGAAAATATGTATTTCCCCGAGCAAGCCGAATTAGCACATTGTTTGCTTTGACCGTTCGCGCAGACGACAAGAAACGTTTTTTAATGGGACGTTCAATATTAAAGTCTAGATGGGTAAATAATGAATACTACTCGCCTGACGGCTACCTTGGAATTAAGGATGGTAACGACAAACCTATTCTTCCAGTAAGCGAAAACGAAGTTCTTGATCGGTTTTGTAGTGATTTCAACTTGAGAAGAAATGGTGAATCAGGGCTATCTATTGTTGTTCCTTATACCGAAAACGATATTACAGTAGATAATATTCACAAAGCAGTTATGGAAGATTATTTCTACCCAATATTGAAAGGCGATTTAACTGTCACTATAGAGTCGGGCGAGAATGTTATTGAGATAAACTCTGCAACACTTAAATCTTTATCGTTAGCTATGGGTTTAGATAACTTTTCTTCAATTGTTCAGTTGGCTGAGTGGTCATTAAATCAAGAAAATGGTCACTATGAATTGAATCCATGCAATGGAAAGAGACCTGTTTGGTCTAATGATTTGATACCAGCTGACATCTTGCCAAAAATTCGTTCCCGATTCGACAACGGTGAATTCCTGTCAGTGAAAGCTATGCTTAATATCAGGCAAAAGGATGATACTGAGATTCCGTCACATTTTATGATTTACCTTAAACAAGGGAAGAATGATGGTCGCCCACTGTTCATTCGCGAAGGCATAATCATTT
>JBDTPH010000314.1:0-6511 GCA_039932795.1 Chloroflexota bacterium | reverse complement strand
CCCACACCCAATAAAATCAACAGACCCTTCCCAATGGCGGAAATCGTCTGTCCATCCACGCTGACACTTGCCCTGGAGACTCGCTGCAATAAGGCGCGCATAGATACCTGCAGAGTTAGTCGAACTTGTAACCGGTCACTTCAAGGAATTTGTTTTGCTGCTCAGGGGTCATGCGTTCATATTCCAGCCGGATCGTGTACCCGCCATGGACTGTTCCATCATCCTCCATCAACATCCAGTCCACAATATCCTGTGGCTTAACATCGACAAGACGGTTTGGATGGATGCCCGGTTTCAGCGTCACACCTTCGACCATTCTCACCGTGTAGACGTTATCGAGTATGAGAACCGGCTCCGTCCACATATCCTCCACTTCCCCATTGGCTGCAAAACGGACTTTTACACTCATCATCGAATAGGCCTGCTTCGGAGCAAGGAACTCCTGGCGCAAGACATACAACGAATCCTGTGCCTGCCGCACTGCCTGAGTCAACTCTTTATCTGGATCGGTAAACGTGGAAATTGGGAGTGGTGTGGGCTCAGCCGTCTGGCATGATACCAGCAACAGAAAGCCAAGGACATAAGGGATTTTCCGCTGGAGAGCCTTGTACATCTAAATTCTCCAATCTGGATAAACCCGCAGGCATCCGGGAATGCCTGCGGTATGGACATTTCTACTCTTTGGTAGACGCTATGGCAAATGGATTGCTTCCCTCACTTCTTCCATGGTCTTTTCGGCAATAATTCGGGCACGCTTTGCGCCGTCGTTCAGTACATCTGTCACGTAATCTGGTATACAAGCAAATTCGGCTCGTCTGGCACGGAACGGTTCAAGGTGAGTGTTCAGGTTCGCAGCGAGGCGCTTTTTGCAATCCACACATCCGATGCCCGCGCGGCGGCACTCCACATTGACCATATCCACTTCGTCCGATGGAGAGAAGATCTTGTGCATGGTGTAAACGTTGCATATATCGGGATTGCCCGGGTCGGTGCGCTTCATGCGGGCCGGGTCAGTGACCATTTCTCGTACGCGGGCAGTCGTCTCTTCGGGCGTGGAGGCAAGTTCGATGTGGTTATTCAAACTCTTGCTCATCTTGTCCCGGCCGTCAATGCCAACGACCTTTTTGATCTCGGTATGTTTGACCTGCGGCTCGATCAGTGCCTTGGTGTTGTAGCGATAATTAAATGAACGCACGATCTCGCGCGCAAACTCGATGTGTGGAGCCTGGTCAATACCCACGGGAACGATATCAGTCTTATACAGGACAATGTCCGCGGTCATTAATACAGGATAACCCACAAGTCCATAGTTGATATTTTCGGGCTGCTGCCGTACTTTCTCTTTGAAGGTGGGCAGGTCGGTCAGCTTGCCAAACTGCGTCACCATCGAAAGATAGGTATGCAGTTCCATTACCTGTGGAATATGTGACTGCACGAACAGAATGGAATCTTCCGGACGGATTCCTGCCGCCAGCCAATCGAGCGCCATTTCCCGGGTATTCAGTTTTAGATCCTGAGTTGTCTCAACCGTTGTCAGCGCGTGGACGTCCACGATGCAATAAACACAATCGTAGTCATCCTGCAATGCCACATAATTCTGGATCGCCCCCAGATAATTTCCCAAATGCTGACGACCCGTGGGCCGTGCCCCCGAAAATACGCGTCCCTTTTTGGACATCAATATGCCTCCGTTAATGTAATGTCGTTGCGAGCCTATGGGAAGCAATCTCCCTTCCAACGAGACAAACTTATCGAAAATCCCATCTGCGAAAGCGGAGGTTGCTTCGGGCTAGCGTCCTCGCAACGACAGATGATCTACTCTCCAACCATCTTCCTTACCAGCCCCAGCACTTCGCCGGGTTCGGCATGACGGTGCGTTCCAAGTTTCGAATACAACAACTGTCCATTGACAGTGACTTCAAAGCGCCCATCATCAGACGGGATCAGTTTGATCTCCTGGATCAAATGCTCATAATGCTTGAGTAATTCATCCGTCAGGCTCACGGCCCGACCTGTGTAGTGTCAGACCGCGCAGTAATCGATCTCGATATTCAACATAATCCCTCCGCAATTTGCGCCGATTATATCATTGGCTCACGCGGCAGCTCATGCAGGAACGCGGCAACAGACTCATCGGCGGGCTGCGCCTTGATCTGTGACGCGGGACCCACCTGCCGCAGCATCCCGTCCACGAACACAGCAACGCGGTGACTCATCCTTGCCGCCTCATTCAAATTATGAGTCACGAAGACGGCAGTCCGATGGTCCTCCTTCAACAATGCGGATAAATCTTCCATCAGCTTTACGCGCGTAGGTGGATCAAGCGCTGAGAATGGTTCGTCGAGTAATAACAATTCGGGGTCCAGCACAAACGCCCTCGCCAGGCTGACTCGCTGCGCCTCTCCCCCAGATAACTCACCTGCCCGCCGTTTCGCCAGTGCAGCCACGCCCAGTTGCTTCATCCATTTCCCCGCGCGCTCATGCATCTCATCCCTGGGTGCGCCGCGGAACTTCAGGCCCAGTGCCACATTTTGCTCCACAGTCATATCCATCAGCAGCGGAGCCTGGAATACGAACGATATTTTTCTCCGATATTCAAGTTCATCCCAGTGCTTCAGGGATTTGCCATCGTACACAATATCGCCGCGTGACGGCTTGAGCAGACGCCCCAGCGCGAGCAGGAACGTACTCTTCCCGGCGCCGTTTGGGCCAATGACAGCCAGGGTCTCAGCGCGTGCTATCGAGAGGTGAGGGACGTCCAGCACAATGCGCTCATTGCGTTTGATCTGAAAGTTGGTGAATTCGATGAGATGGGTCATGAGCGTCGCGCGCCTCGCTGCTGGATCCATGTCAGCGCCAGATTGATCAAGTAGGTGAGGACAAGCAACAGCGTGGACAGAGCAAGCGCCTGCCCGAATTCGCCTTTGCTGGTCTCGAGGACGATGGCGGTTGTCAACACACGCGTCTGCCCACGGATGTTGCCGCCCACCATCATGGACGCGCCGACCTCCGAGATCACGGATCCAAACCCCGCCATCAACGCGGCCAGAAGGGGCAGACGCGCCTCCCGCCATAGGTACCAGACCATTTGCCGGCGGGAGGCGCCGAGTCCCAGGAGCTGTTGTTGCAGGCGCGGGTCCAGGGCTTCGAGCGCGGCGGCGGTCAATCCAGTCACCACCGGCGCAGCGATGACCGTCTGCGCGATGATGATGGCGATGGGTGTATAGATGAGGCGCAGTCCTCCAAGCGGACCGCTTCGCCATAACATCATGGCAACGACAAGACCCACCACCACAGGTGGCAGCGCCATACCCGTATTGATGATGCTGAGCATAAAGGAACGGCCGCGAAATTTCCCCAGTGCAAGCCAGGTGCCGAAAGGCAGACCGATCAACAGGCTGATGACCGTCGCGACAGCGGAGACCTGAATGGAAAGAAGTGTAATGTTGAAGATTTCGGTCATGGTCTGGACGCAAGTATACAAGTACACAGGTAAATTTGCATGCCTGTTGACTTGTTTCTATTTGTCAATTTATTTCTAACTACAATCCCAGCTCTAAATCGGTTTTATCTGCATCGGGAAAGAAAAATGGTTCACCAAATTGATCCATGCCAAACCCGGCGATGATCTTTTGTCCTTCGTCAGAGGTGATGAAATCAGTAAAGGCTTTTGCACCCTCGAAATTCATACCCGGAAATTTCTCAGGGTTAACCGTGATGACATGATATACGTTCAGCAGAAACGGATCGCCTTCGACGAGAATTTCCAAATCCACATTTGACTGATAGGCAAGGAAGGTGCCGAGATCTGTCAGTGCATATCCGCTTTTCTCTGAAGCAATGGAAAGAGTTGCGCCCTGTCCCTGCCCTGTTTCGAGATACCAATCTTCAATAGTGGGATCCAGCCCTGCATTCTTCCAAAGAGCCAGCTCCTTGACATGAGTCCCTGAATCATCGCCGCGCGAGACGAAGGTCAGGCGTGCGGTGGAAATCCTCCTTAACGCCTCAACAGGATTCTCGCCGCGAATTCCTGCCGGGTCAGAGGCGGGTCCAACGATCACAAAGTCATTATGCATCACCAGGCGGCGGTCGATGCCAAAACCGTTTGCAACGAATACCTTTTCTGCGTCTGGCGAGTGGAGCAGGATCACATCCGCATTTCCCTGTTCGCCAAGTTTCAAAGCCTGCCCCGAGCCCACTGCCACCAGTTGAACGTGATAGCCTGTTTGCTCAGTAAAGGCGGGAAGCAACACATCCAGCAAACCAGAGTCTTGTGTGGACGTTGTGGAAACCAGCAACAGATCGGTTCTTTCAGATTCACCTGGGCTGCACGAAAGTAGAAGGAATGAAGCAACCAGTAAAAAAGAAAATAATTTTCGCATTGAACTCCGAAAGCAGAGGGCGACACGGCGGTCGCCCTCTTAATCGGGTTGATTATAAGCCCAAGTCTGCGTCGGTCTTGTCTGCATCCGGGTAGAACAACGGCTGACCAAATTGATCCGCGCCGAACTTGCCGATCACTTCCTGGGTTAGAGCGTCTGTCATGAACTTTGCAAAAGCCAGTGCCCCATCATCATTGACATCGGGCCACTTGCTCTGATTCACGGTGATAACATGATAAACATTCAACAGGCTGTTGTCACCTTCCACCAGAAGCTCGAGTTGATAATTATCCTTATTGGCGAGATAGGTGGCGCGGTCAGTGAGGATGTAGGCTTCTTTTTCCGATGCAACGATCATGGAAGCCCCCATGCCCTGACCGGTTTCGATATACCATGCCTGGCCAGCAATATCCAGTTCAGTGGATTTCCATACCGCGAGTTCCTTCTTATGCGTACCAGAGTCATCACCGCGCGTGATGAAAGGAGAGCCGGCTTCAAAGATGGCTTTGAAAGCATCGACAGCGGAAGTCATGCCCTTGATGCCGGCGGGATCAGATGGAGGGCCCACGAGAATGAAGTCATTGTGCATAACAAGGAAGCGATCTGTGCCATTACCCGCCTTCATGAAAGCAACTTCGGATGCAGGCGCATGGACGAGCAGAACATCTGCATTGCCTTCCTCGCCCATTTTCATCGCTTCGCCGGAACCAACAGCAATGGTCTGCACGCTGTAGCCAGTTTGTTTCTCAAACAGGGGAACCAGCACATCCAGCAATCCCGAATCCTGCGTGGACGTGGTGGTCGCAAGGATCAGGGTCGGATTGGCTGGTAAAACAGGAGCTTCGGTTGGAGCATTTGTTGCAGCTTCAGCGGTGGGCGCTTCGGTTCGTGCAGGGGCGGTAGGTGTGCAAGCACTGACGATTACAGCCAGGGCGATCAGCAGACAAAAGAAAAAGGAATGACGGGATTTCATTGTTTCCCCTAGATTTGAACCTGCTCACCGCTGTGCGCAGAGTTGTACCCGGTCAGTGTATTAAGTTCGGTGCGAAATGTTGCGGTCTGCAAATAATCAAGCAATGGTGCAAGAGTCTTTTCATTCTCACGCGGCAGGACAAGGTCGTAGCGTTCTTCGAACAGCGGGATGAAATCAAGGTTGTGTTGATGGGCGGCAGCCTGCAGGCCAAGAGCCGCGTCCGCCCTTCCCATTTGAATCGCAGATGCGGCGTCGCTGTGGGTCTTCACAGCCTGGTCATAGCCATTGATCTTTTCGGTTGGAATATTGAGCTTCCGCAATTCAGCATCGAACCAGAGGCGCGTCCCCGAGCCCGGGTTGCGGTTCACAAAGCGGACGTTGGGCTTTGCAATATCTGGGATCGTCTTGATCCCCTGTGGATTTCCGCTGGCGAGCATTAATCCCTGTGTGCGATAGGCGAGCGTGACAATTTCCACGTCGCGGTCGGGGAATAGATGGCGGATAAATGGCGTGTTGTACTCACCGCTTACATCGAGAAGATGCGACCCTGAAATTTGACACAACCCCTGACGCAGATTCACGAGTCCATCCAATGAACCAACAGGCAGACTCAATAGTGTGACGTGTTTTTCAAGATGTTCGGCAATGCCTTCGAGGGCCAGATCGTGACTGCCAGAAAAGATCACCGCAGGCTTTTTTGTTTTCGGAAGGATGATCTCCTGCAAAAGGAGCGCATCTGCTCTGGCACGGTAAAACTTTTCGGTCACCCGGCCCGTTTTGCGGATCTCGACCGCTTCGACGAGACCCGCGGATTCAAGCGCGAGGATGTGATGACGAATCCATGCCGGGGACTGCTTCATGGTCCGCGCGAGATGTGTGAGCGTGGCGGGGGAAGCCATGAGGAGCCGCAGAATGTCCATGCGGCGCGAGTCAGCCAGGAGCTTGATATTCCCAAAGGAATGTATGGACTCAACTTTTTTCATTTCGATTAAGTTTTTCCTTAAACGTGAGTCTAAAGCGAATGTGAGAGGATGTCAAGCGAATTTTTATTTGACATTGCTTCCCCATCATGTTATAAAAACCAGATAACTTACGGATTTACTCATCCAGAGAGGCTGAGGGACCGACCCTTTGACGCCTCGGCAACCGTTCAAGC
>JBDTPH010000313.1:0-6004 GCA_039932795.1 Chloroflexota bacterium | reverse complement strand
TACATCGTGGAAGGTGACTCGGCAGGCGGCTCTGCCAAGCAGGGACGCGATCGCCACTTCCAGGCGATCCTGCCCTTGCGCGGTAAGATCCTCAATACCGAGCGCGCCCGTCTTGACAAGATACTGGGTAACAACGAAGTGCGGGCGCTCATTTCTGCATTGGGCACTGGCATTGGTGAAGACTTTAACCTGGTGGGTCTTCGCTATGGTCGCATCATCATCATGACCGATGCCGATGTGGATGGCAGTCACATTCGCACGCTGCTGCTGACGTTCTTCTTCCGTTATATGCCAACTCTGATCGAAGATGGGCATCTCTACATTGCTCAACCTCCGTTGTATCGGGTTGCGTACAAGAATCAGATCAAGTATGCGTACACGGAGAAGGAGAAGGATAAGATCGTCAAGGAAATTGGCGAGAAGTCATCCTTGCAGCGTTATAAGGGTCTGGGTGAAATGAATCCCGCCCAGTTGTGGGAAACGACCATGAACCCGTCGAACAGGACTCTGCTCCTCGTTACGGTGGAGGACGCGGCTGAGTCTGACCGCACGTTCGATATGCTGATGGGTGATGCGGTGGACCCACGTCGCAAGTTCATCCAGACGCATGCCAAGGCAGTCAGAAATCTGGACGTCTAATTGAAACCATTCAGCGTCCCGCAGGTGGAAGGAAACCTGCGGGACGTTTGCTTTAACAATGTGCATCCTTGCTTGTTTGTCATGAAAGTAGCATAGTTGGGGATGAGGTATGTGGAGTAAAATTCCTTGAGCTTCGATCGGATTCGAAGTCTTTGTCAATTATGTATCCATCAAATCGCTTCAATACAACTGTCAGCACAATCACGCAACTAATCGTTCTGGTGTATCAGGGCATCGCAGTGATCGTTTTTGTTGCGTCGTTATTCTCCGCGTATACATGGCTGAAGAATCCATTTGTGGGTGGTTTCTTTGAACAGACGCTTGTATTGAACGGTACGGATACGCGTGAAGCTGGAAAACATTGGGCACTTTACGAACAGGGGTTTAAACTGGGCGACCAACTGGTCTCAGTTGCTGATACCCCGATCTCCAATGCCAGTGAACTGCGTGGAACCCTGGATGCTCTACATATCGGGCAAACGGTGCCAGTGGTAATCCGTACACTGGAAGGGGATATAAGAGAAGTTGATATCACCCTGCAGCCATTTCCCTCTGCTGACCAACTTTCCTACTTTGTCATACCGGCATTACTAAGCCTGGTCTTCCTTGTTATCAGTCTGTGGATCTTTGGATTGAGGCGCACGGAACCCGCCGGGCGCACATTCTCTGTAATGACCACCTCGCTGGCAATTGTGATTGGGTCATTATTCGACCTTTATACTTCACATCATTTCACATACGTATGGACCATGGCTGTTGCCCTGTCTGGCGGCGCGTCGATCGGGCTGGGGCTGGTCTTCCCGCAGGAAGCGCGCATCCTGTTCAGGCGTCCATACCTGCGCTGGGTGGGGCTGGCAATCGGGGTCCTATTGGCCTTCAACGCCTATCTGAAGTTGTACGACTTTGAGAACCCAACTGCCTACATAGGTGCATGGCGTATCATTTATGTCTTTGTGGGCCTTTCGGGTCTATTCTATTTCGGTGCACTTGCGTTTCGTGCGTTTTTATCCCTATCCCCGGTGGTGAAGAATCAAGCCCGTACGATCCTGTATGGGGCACTGCTGGCATTTGGGCCGGTTGTTTTCTGGTTGCTATACTCTTCGTTGAAAAGCAGGTTTGACCCGCAGGGGCAGCCCGTAACGTTCAACCCCTATCTTTTCGTCCCATTGATTTTCTTCCCACTTGCAAACGGATATGTGATCGTACGTTTCCGTCTCCTGCGAACTGACTACTGGCTGCGCCAGGGAGTGGTCTATTCCCTGCTGACAGTGTTCGTCATTGCAGGATATGGCCTGCTCGTAAGCGGGCTGGGCCTGATCCTATCAATTCGTATGCCATCCAATAATCCATACCTGATTGGCGGCATGGTCTTTTTGATCGCGGTCTTTCTTGATCCCTTGCGCGTGCGTTTGCAATCCTGGGTGGACAGCACCTTCTTTCGTGGTCAACGCGCGTACGAGGAGCGTCTTCGCAGTTTCAGCCATGAACTCACCAACGCGCTCAACCTGAACACGATTGGCCGGGTATTGCGTGAGCAGATCTCCAGCAGCCTTGTCCCGGACAGGCTGCATATCTACACATATGATTCGTTGAACGATCAATACATCTCGCTTTCGAATGGGAACGGCCGCCCGACAAGCGATATTCGATTTACATCCAGCAGTCCACTTGTCCAGTACTTCCAAAAGGAAAGCATTCCCCTTTACCTCGATATGATCAATCCACCGACGCTTTTGCGAGGTGATGAGGCGCGACTTTCACTCCTGGGGGCACGGCTCTTTGTTGCACTACCCGGTGAGGACCGTCCGGTAGGCTGGCTGGCGTTGGGCACTCCGCTTTCGGGCAATGTCTATACCCCGCGCGATCTCGATTTTCTGGATAACCTGGCTGACCAATCTTCTGTAGCGATCTCACGCGTCCAGACCGTCGTAGACCTTGAGCGCCGCGTACAGGAGATGAACGCATTGACGCGCGTTTCGCAGGGCGTGAATGTGACCCTGACCTTTGACGATGTTTTGGAACTGATCTTTGCCCAGGCAACGCAGATCATCCCGTCTTCGCTTTTTCATATTACGCTGTATAACAAGCCAGCCAGTTATTTTTACTATGGCTTCCGTGTGGACGAAAGCGATCGCCTGACCCATCGCGAGAATCAACCGCTGCCTCCCAGCCTTGGCCTTGGGCAGGAGATCATTCGTAAGGGACGGCCCATCCTTACGAACGATTATGTAGGCGAATGCCAGACGCGTAATATCACACCCTCCGCCACGGGCGTGTATGCGTGGATGGGTGTGCCTCTCAATTCTGGCTCTGAGACCATTGGTGCGTTAAGCGTTGGAAGCCGCGATGCAACAGTGACGTATACCCGCGCTCAACTTGATCTTCTGCAGGCAATTGCAGATCAGACCGTAGGCGCGATTGTGAAGGCCCGTCTCCTGCAGGAAACACAACGGCGTGCCCATCAACTTTCCACCTTGAACGAGATCACACGTCAACTCACTTCCACGCTGGAGCAGGAACCTCTCCTTCGGAACATCCTTGAGAATGCCGTCAACATTCTGAATTGTGAAGCAGGCACATTGTTCCTCATGGATGAACAGACCGGCGACCTGGTCTTCCGCGTGACAGCTGGCCCGGTGGCCAGCAACCTTTTGGGACAGCGCCTGCCCGCCGGAGCAGGCATTGCGGGGCGTGCCGTACAATTGCGCGCCCCCGTCATTGAGAATGACGGACAGAATTCCAACGCGCGTTTCGAAGGTCCGGATAAACAAACCGGCTTCATATCACGCTCCCTGCTGGCGGTGCCCATGCAGATCAAGGACCGTGTGCTTGGCGTCATTGAGGTCATCAACCGCCGTGATGGTCTTCCGTTTGTGGAGGATGACCAGAACCTGCTGACTGCCTTTGCCGGTCAGGCCGCAGTTGCCATGGAGAACGCCCGCCTGCTCGCGCTGACGGATCAGGAGCTTGCCCGGAGCGTGGAAGAGCTTCAGGTGATGGGCCGGATTGTTCGTGAACTGAACGCCAGCCTTGAAGTGGACCGTGCCATGCGCATCACACTGGAGTGGGCGCTGCGTCAATCGAACGCAGAAGCGGGATTGATCGGTATGCTGGAAGGCGACGATCTACACATCATGGTGCAGCAGGGCTATGAAGATATATTTACTGAACACTCAGCATCCCGTCTGCCTCTTGAACTTCCCGCCATCCAGGCAGCGATCCAAACCGGTCAGTCGAGCCAGCACTCACTGGTGAGCGCTGGCGCAAAAGGGATTCTGCCCGCTGCGCACACACAGATCATCGTTCCCATCCGCCGTGAAGCGCTGGTGATCGGCTTGATCCTGCTCGAGAGCACAAGTGACTCACAGGGTAATCTCGCTTTTCTCAACCGCCTGAGTGATAATGCATCCATCGCGATTTCAAACGCGCAACTATATGATGAAGTCCAGCGTGCCAACGAGGCAAAGAGTGAATTCGTTTCGTTCGTGGCGCACGAATTGAAAAACCCAATGACCTCCATCAAGGGGTACACGGAATTGCTTGCGGCTGGGTCTGTGGGAACCATTAACGAAATGCAGACCAACTTCCTGGGCACGATCCGCTCCAATGTGGAACGCATGTCGGCTTTGGTTTCAGACCTCAACGATAATGCCAAGATCGAAGCTGGACGCCTGCGCCTGGACTATAAACCCGTTGATGTGCGCGAGATCATGGATGAGGTGATGCGTTCCACAAAACGCCAGGTGGAGGACAGGCATCAGGTCGTTGAGCTCCAGCTGCCACCAGAATTGCCGCCCGTGTGGGCAGATCGCCTGCGTGTGGGCCAGGTGCTTACCAACCTCCTCAGCAATGCACACAAGTACACTCCCGAAAACGGCAGGATCCTGATCGGCGCAGAAGCGACAACCAATCAATGGGACCCTGAAGGCGTGAAGCGCGTCGTGCATCTCTGGGTGAAGGATAATGGGATCGGCATCAGCTTTGAAGACCAGGCCAAGATATTCCAGAAGTTCTTCCGTTCCGATGACTCGAAGGCGCGCGAAGCTCCCGGTACCGGCCTGGGTTTGAACATTACAAAAAGTCTCGTGGAGATGCAGGGTGGGCGCATCTGGTTTGACAGCGAATATAGGAAAGGCACAACCTTCCACTTTACCGTTCCGGTCTCGGAAGGATAATCAAAATGACCATCACAGTTTCCGTGGGGCACGCACAGGAATTGAACGGACGTGAAGCCGGTTTGCAGGCGACGCATCAGGCATTGAACCGGCTTGGTTCAGGGGCGCCAGCCTTTAGCTTCGTGATCGCTTCGCATCAATATCAGGCGCGCGAAGTTGTCAGCGGTGTGTCCAGCCTGCTGGGTGACACTCCAATGATCGGCTTCAGCAGTCCCGTGGGTTTAACGGCAGATGGCTTGCATCCTAATTCTGTGATCGTTGTTCTGCTGGGTGGTGACCTGCAAGCCGAAACGCGCTGGATGCCCGGTTACGCCCAAAGCGGACGTGATACCGGTGTGCAACTTGCAGCACAGCTGGCTGAACAAAGCGATACACGTGCGCTCATCTTTTTTGCGGATGGTTTTAATGGAGATGCCGACCAGTTATGCGGTGCTCTCAGCAATGGTTCTCTTGCGCTTGCGGGCGCCCTCTCCTCGGGGGATCTGCATACGGGTCTTTCCTACCAGATCGCGGGACCACAGACGGGAAGTGGCGCGCTGGCTGCGGCGTTTTTGCGCGGCGACCTGCGCGTGGGCGTCGGCTCTGCGCATGGGTGGAACCCTGTCGGCAGTCAGTTCCGTGTGACGCGTTCGCGTGGCTTCTGGCTGCGCACGTTGGATGGTCGTCCTGCATCTGAAACGTATGCCCGGCTTTTTGGTTATCCGGCGCGCGAATGGGCTTTCCCGCCGTTAAGCCATCTGGCCCGCCTGTATCCGCTTGGCGTGGAGCAGGGAGATGAGCTTATTGTACGCGCGCCGATCCGCGTGGAAGCTGATGGAAGTTTCCGTATGAACGCTCCGGTGCGCGATGGCGCGGATGCATACCTGCTGGTGGGAAGCCGCGTCTCCTGTGAGAACGCTGCTCACCAGGCCGCGCAAAAGGCGCTTCAGCAACTGGAGGGCCGCAAGCCGGTCTTTGCGCTGGTCCTCGTGGATATCGCCTGGGAAATGCTGCTCAAATCTCATCCCGGTTCTGAAATTTCGGCAGTCAAGGATATTCTGGGAGAGGGGGTTCCGATCGCCGGCGGCTATACACTTGGGCAGATCGTACCCGGCAAGGATCCAAAGCTCCCACAGTTATTGAACCAGCATATTGTAGTGGTTGCCTTTGCAGAAGCTTAACAGAGTGTTTCTTAAGTCCAATTTCCGCGC
>JBDTPH010000312.1:0-7162 GCA_039932795.1 Chloroflexota bacterium | reverse complement strand
AGCCAGCCGGAGATGCGCGTCCCCAGCTGCGACATGACCTCATCGTAGATCTGCGACGGGCGCTGGTCCACGATCACCAGCGTCACATAATACTTGCGCAGCTCACGGGCGATGGTGGCAAACGTCGTCTGTGAGGCCATCTCACGGTTGAGCAGCTTGTGCGCCTCCTCCACCACGATCACCAGCGGACGCGGCTCCTCCCTGCCGTGTGTACGGAACTCGTTCGTACGATGCTCCCAGGCGGCACGGATCTTGCGTGTCAGCAGGTTCGAAACGAGCAGGTAATCCAGGTCGCTTTCATGCCCGCCGAACGAAAGCACAACGTGCTGTCCGTTCTCAAGCGATTGGATGATCTCGCGCACGCTGTCGGCGGCAGGCTTGTCACAGATATACGGCTTGCTGAACAGTCGCCGCATCTTATCGTGCAGGGCCTCTGTCGCCGTCAGGTTGACGCCGTTGCTGGCAGCCCATGCCGCCACACTATCAGGATGCGGCACTCGTTTGACCTTGCCCTTGTCGTCCTCCACTTCCACCTCTTCCCGGTTCATAGCCTTGAAGCGCGCAAACCAGTTTTCCTTGAACGAAGCGTACAGGGCGTTCAGGGTGGTGGGGGTGGTCTCTTTCAGGTTTAATTCCTGTTGCAGCGTTTCGATATCGGATGTGGATATATCGTTCATCGCCAGCTCCAGATTAAAGTCAGGGACCTGCCCACGGATGGTGGATCCGGATCCCAGGCCCACGACGCGTACCTTGGACCTGAACTTGCTCTTGAGTCCCGTAATGGCATGCTTCGTGTCTGACGATACATCGTCAAAGCCATATTCGTTGTGCATATCGAGCACCAGCACCGAGGCCTTGTTGTACTGGATCAAGCCTGCCAGCAACACGCGTGTCAAAAATGATTTGCCTGTGCCTGTTGCTCCGAACACGCCCGAGGAACGCTGGACGAACTTATCCAGGTCGATACACACGGGATGGTTCTGCTCACGCGTATAGCCAATGATGAAGTTGCTGCCCTGGCCCGGGTCACCGAAGATCTCAGCGATGTCACCCTGGTCCGCAAGATAGACCTGTGCATGATGCGGCGGCACATTCTTGACCGGCAGGATGCGCGGCGGGTCCTTCAAGCCTGCATTGATCATGCCCTGCCAGTCTGCATAATCTGGTGAGCCGGGTTCCGGCCCGATCTCGAGCATCAGGTTTGGCAGCACTTCCAGGTTGGCAAATAGCGTCTGCCCGTGCAGCGCCCTGGAGATATTGGGCGGATAACGGATCTCGGTCTGCTCCGCGGCAAAACGGGGATCCGTGGCCCCGAGCTGGATATCGGTCACGATGCCGTAATAGTTCCAGTCTCCGCTTTGGATGACAACGAACGCGCCTTCCTGAATCTCCTGGGGAGAGACAGTCAACCGCACACGAAAATTCTCTTTTAATCCACCCCCGACCAGATAACCAATTTTTGTTCGTTCCAGTTCCATACGTCACTCCGTTCCAGATTGCTGATCTCAGATTTTTGATTTTAGATTGCCGACTTTTGATTAAGGTGCGCCCTGGCGGTCTTGATGGAGGCGGTGAAGATGGCAACAAGCTCGTCCGCTTCCTTCATCAGATCCTTCATTTTTTCAACGGGGATAATTCCTGCTTCCTGCAACATTTCCATCCAGTATAAACTTTCATCTGCTTCTTCCAGTGAGATGCCTGCCTTGGCAATAAAGTCTGCCTTCGATCTGCCACGGCACGCTGCCCGATAATTGGCACCCACAGACATTCCTGAACGAAGGAGCTGGTTTCCAATCGTCCGCGCTGTTTGTCCGCTGGGCAAAGATTCAACCAGCCTGATCACACGCAACCCGAATTGCTTTGTCCGCTTCTTTAAGTCGTTCTCGTTCATCGAAGACTCCAACACCTTCAGTCAATCTACAATCCTCAATCACAAATCGAAAATTATCCCAAGCACTTTGTGGTGAGGGCTCTAAAGAGCAACCTGATAAATTCTCGATGTCATAATTCCATCTTGAATATGAATATATCTGTAGTGCGGGGGAGCAAGAATAACCTGCGGATCGTCCGTTTTGGCGAAGGGAAAGGCTGTGGAGCGCAACCCGAGGATGGGAATGCCGGCATATTCCTCTTCATACGTAATATGGACATGGCCGCAAAGAATGCCCAGCACGTTTTCCTTCACACCCGGCTGCGTAATGATATTCCAAAACTGATCGAGATCATCCGCCAGGAAACCATCCAGCCAGCGGCTGCCGATGCGCTTGACGTGCTGGTGACAAACGATCACCGAGGGCAGGTCCGATTGCAGGGCCTGTGCAAGACACTCCTTCGTTTCAGGGAGGAACGCTGCCTTCGACTCGGCTCCCCAATCCATAAATATGAACTGCACGTCTTTGTGCACAAACGTGAAGTTGTACCAATTCGGTGCTTTCGAATCGGGGAATAAATATCGCGTCATCAATGCTCGGTCATCGTGATTGCCAGGCAGGAAATACATCGGGTAATCCTGCAAGCCTTCCATATTGACCTTTTGCGGGCCCGGAAATGATGTGGGCGAATCAATACCCAGCAGCGTCAGCGCGCTTTGATAGGCCGCATCTGTGCACGGCTCCACCAGGTCCCCTGTGGAGATGATGAAGTCCGCTTTTTGTGCGACGTGTTCCGCGATGTGCTTCATCACCCTGCGCAGCGCATACGCGGGCGAAAATCCCTGCCGCAGTTCACTCTCGGATTCAGGCAAATGATGATCGGTGATTTGGACGAATGAAAAGTTTGACATGACCACCGTTAAATGACGACCCGCCTGATCCCATCCTTGAGATAGGGCACATTGAAGTTGATCACAAAGCCAAGACGGAGCCGGCTCAGGCGCAGGTACGTGACCAGTTGTTTCTCGTACAGCATGTTCATTCTTTCCACAGACTTCAGCTCCAGGATGACAGATTTTTCAACCAGCATATCCAGCTGCAGTCCGGAATCGAGTTTTGTGCCTTCGAACATGATGGGCAGTTTAACATCGGTCCTGACACTCACACCACTTTTCTCGATCACGTGTTTCATCGATGCCTGATAAACAGCCTCCAGCAGACCGGGGCCCAGGGTTGTGTGAACCTTATAGGCCGCATTAAGGACAATTTTCCCGATGCGTTCAACATCAGCTGGTATCGGTTGTTGCAAGACCGTCTGTGTCGACGTATACATAAGCACCTTACCCTTTGAACGTCCCACCGTTAAACACTGACATCACTTAGCGCTCCCAGAACTGCCATCAACGTTGAATAATCGTCTCTGAGTAACGTGATCAGCTCGTGCGTCGCCTTCTCTTTCCACAGCTCGCTGTTTATGCCGTGAGCGCGGGAAGCCTGACTGAGATGCGCCGCCATGACTTCGCCGATGGGGGCATCCTTCGCACCCAGGATATGCCTGAAATATCCGAAGCGCCCGGCGTTTGTAAAGCGTGCCACATCCGTATCATCACACAGGTAGATGACATCCAGGCTGAGCGGGGGACGCGGCGGCAGCAGGTGATAGATCTTGCCGTCCTGCTCATATCCAACTGCCAGCACAGACATTTCCACCGGAACAATGCGCCGTTCGCGATTGTCCTTCAGGACCTCATTGCTGATATTCTCGGAGGTCACAAGCTGGCGCACCAGTCCATCATCGTCAATATGGATATCATAGATAAGTCCGTATACCTGATACGAATCGCCCAAAGGCGCGCGCACAAGCTCCCCGAATGCGGGCACCGTAAACTGTGACACGCGGCATCCTGCGATAAAACCTGTTGTCCCTGCCCGCAGCAGACGCCCAATTTCGATTTGAGTCATAATGCCTCCGTAGTAGTAATGTTGGGAACAGCTCACAAGGGATGCTATCCAGATTCACTGCATACGGTGGAAGGCGAGAACATCTCGCCCGGTCAGTTAGCGTGTCTTTCTCTGTTTTAAACCTTTTGCCGAACTCTTGTTCGAACTATCGTCGACCTCCGCATGGGTGCGGCGTAATTCCAATGCCAGTAATTGTTCCACCTGATTCTTCTCTTCATACCGTATGACGGCAGTCTCATGGGCGCGATGCAGGAGATATGGGTACGGTCTGCTGCCCATCATTCTGCACTGCTCGATAATGATGCAATGCAGTAGATCCAGTTTCTTTGAGTCCTCTGCCACCCACTTGGGGATCTCAACACGCACGGGCCAGGGATGGTCCACTGTGCCAACATTCAGATAAAAGAAATGCAGCGATAGGGCGCCTTTATATTTCTTGTCCGACCCCGATTGCAGCCCAAACACTGCCGAGCGATACCCGGGCGGCAGGAGAGGGTCGCTCGGTTCCCCAAACAGCCACCTGTCACTGACGCCGCGCAGGGGACGGTAGTCTCGCAAATTCCGGAGTTGTTCGTTATCGGCCATGGCGATCTCGAGCAGACGAACGACCAGGTCCGCCGTCGGTTTTTCCACGTACCCTGCTGTTACCACGCCGCGTGAATGCAGGCGTGAGAGTACCCCCAGGTATTGTTCCACGAAGTTTGCATAAGCCTGTGGGTCATCGCCTTTGGCCCCCCACAACTCGAGGGTGCCATCCGTCAGGTTAATGATGGGTCCGCTGATGTCCCTGGATATCTCGTCGAGTCGGATGCGCTCGCTGATATCGCGTCGCATCGCAACCATGCCGTCTGACAGCATGCTTCCCTTCGGGGAGAGGTCATCGCCATAGAGTATTTCGGTTTCAACGGTCACTGTGGGGGCTTCGCCGGAGCTGAGTTTCATGGCGATCACACCGACGTTGATCACGCAGAACTGGATGGATGCATGACGGTCCGGGTTTACCTGGGAGCCATCTGCAGCGATGACGGTTGCGTCAGATACGGAACCCGTGGGAGGGTGGCATGCAAGGAGCGAGTCTTTGAATGGGGCCGCGCAGCGGATATTGACATCCGCCTCCCTGGCAATTTCCAGTTTGCGTCGCAGAAAGTCCAGATCGGAGGCGTGCAGCGCGAGCAGTTCGCGCGCCAGGATACGCCGCTGTTCAAGGACCTTTTTACTTTCATGGGCTCCCTGGGCGATCTCTTTGATACGTGTATAAACCTGCTGGAAGTTTACGGGCATACATCCTTCATTCGTAGAACAAATGTACCAAGATTGTACAGGCAAATCGGCGAAAATACAAGAGAAATGATCCTACATGTGGGTACTATTGGGGGAATTATGCCCTATTTGGGCATGAAATCTACGCGACATCTGTATCCATGGCAGCTTATTGCCGTTTTTTCTACTGCATGTTCAGGAACTTTTTTTCCAGGGCAGCGTCTATCTGAGTGAAGAGTACATTTAAAAAGGAGCTCATAAATGAAGACTAAATCAATTTTTATTGGAGCAGTGTTCGTGCTCGCACTTTTGGTAAGCGCGTGTCAACCCACTACCGTCAATCAGGCGGCGCCAGCGCCCGTGCGCACCTTGAGCGTTGCAGGTACTGGGACGGCATATCTGATCCCTGATATCGCCTACATATATCTTGGTGTGCATACCGAAAAGTTGACCGCGGCGGAAGCGGTGGCGGAAAACAATACGCAGACCGAGGCTGTCATTGCGGCTCTTACCGATTTCGGCATCGATGCGAAGGACATCCGCACCACCAATTTCAGCATCTGGCCGATGGACAGGTACGACCCTGCGACCGGCCAGCCTTCCGGCGAGAAGACCTATGCCGTGGACAACACCGTCTATGTGACCGTGCGTGACCTCGACACACTTGGCGACCTGCTTGATACGGTTGTGCAGGCCGGAGCCAACACCGTCAATAGCATCCAGTTCGATGTAGCGGAAAAGGATGATGCACTCCAGACTGCCCGCGCGGATGCAGTGAAGGATGCCACCGAAAAGGCCCAGGAACTTGCGGGTGCCGCTGGCGTGGAACTCGGCGAGCTTCAGTCCATTAGTTTCCTCGACAGCCAGCCCTATCCTGTCTTTGATGGCAAGGGCGGTGGAGCAGCAGCCGAGGCCGCAGCTATACCGATCCAGCCCGGACAGTTAACCTTCACAGTGAACGTCAATCTCTCGTACGCGATCAAGTAAACAACATTCGCTTCTCTTCAAGCCTGAACCTGCCCCTATTATTGGGGCAGGTTCTTTGTTATAAGGTTTCTCCCGCACCCGTCCTCGCGGACACCCTCTCCCAGAGGGAGAGGGGCGGGGTGAGGGGGGCGGCAAGGTTATAATCTTAAAAATTTCTCAGTGCACACTGTGTCTCTGTGGCTAAAAGGAGTTAACAACATGCTCAACGTCGGATACATCGGTCTCGGTTTGATGGGGAAATCCATCGCGCGCAATATCCTCAAGGCGGGGTTCCCTCTTGTAGTTCACAACCGCTCACGCGCTTCGGTGGATGAACTTGTCGCGGAAGGCGCAACAGCTGCAAACTCCCCAAAGGAAGTTGCCGCGCAGGTGGACGTCATCTTTACCAATCTGCCTGATACTCCCGATGTGGAACAGGTGGTCCTCGGCGAAAACGGGATCCTCGAAGGCGCGCACGATGGGCTTGTGTATATAGACAATTCCACGATCAAACCTGCGGCAGCACGCGCGATCGCTGAAAAACTTGCGGGGATAAATGTCTTCGCCCTGGATGCGCCCGTCTCCGGCGGCGATATCGGCGCACGCAATGCGACTCTGACCATCATGGTCGGTGGTAACGCGTCTGCGTTGGAAAAGGTGATGCCCATTTTCCTGGCCATGGGAAAGACCGTCACACATGTTGGTGACCCAGGCGCGGGTCAGGTTGCCAAGGCTGCCAACCAGATCATGGTCGCTGCGCAGATGGTAGCCATGGGCGAGCTGCTGGTCTTCTCGAGGAAGGCAGGCGTGGACCCGCGTAAAGTTGTCGAAGCGATCAAAGGCGGCGCAGCCCAATGCTGGACTCTCGACGTCAAGCCGCCGCGCCTTTTTGACGGCAACCGCAGCCCTGGCTTTAAAGCGCATATGCAGTTGAAGGACCTGGGAATCATTTTGGATACCGCCCAGGAATATGATATTCCCGTTTCCGGGACAGCCGAAAACACAAAGCTATTCCAGCAAATGATCGACATGGGTATGGGCGAACTGGATAACTCCGCGGTGGTGGGCGTGATCGAGAAGCTGGCGGGGATAACAATCCTGTA
>JBDTPH010000311.1:0-16475 GCA_039932795.1 Chloroflexota bacterium | reverse complement strand
TGTCCGCTTGATCTTATGCAATGAGATCAACAACTGTTATCACGCCAAGTCCAAAGTCAGGGAATTAATAGGCCTGCTGGGTCTGATAGCCAAACATATGGACCCTATCTACCATGGTCTGGCAAAGGACAAAGTACAAACTGTCTTTGTGGAGGAAAAATATCTCGATCATCTATATGAGATGTTATCTGAATTCTCAGAAATGGTCCGGCGCCCGTTGATGGTTTCGAGAAGCGAACTACGTGATCGCGTGCCACATTTGGCTACGACTCCGGACCGTACTATGCTGAGGTATTTTGATTTGGCTGAATCAATGGTCGCGAAAGTCTTTGGCGAGTACCTCGAACCATTGTATAGCCTTGTGACCGCTGGTGATCGTAGTAAGCCTGTTCCTCTGGCAATTCCTGTGGAAATTGCCCCTTCTACAATGGAGCAGCGAAACATCAAATCGTTATTGTTGGAATATACATTGCGGGAATGGACAGAAGCTCCGGTTGCGTTTGGTATGCGTCTACCCTTGGAGGACTGCATACATAGGCAATTACGCGTCCACGACGAACAGCACACAATTGATGCCGTGTACCTGGCGAACCATCTTGTGGGTTACTGTGGCACAATCTCTGGACTTCCAGGCAGCGGTCGCACGACTGTAGCGCTGCTCGCCGTTCACTTCGGCAATCTGGAAGATCATCACCATTGTTACGTTTTCTATATGTCGTTGGTGGATTACCTCCAGTATGCCCGCAAAGGGCTGGACTATACATACTACATCGCAGCCCAATTAAGCAATTCGGAGGACGCCAGTCTGCGAAGCCAAATTGCAGAGTTGAACCGACGCCGAGAACTGGTGATTTTGTGTGACGATTTCGACCGATTATCTACTGACCATCAGTCTCTGGTTCTCTGTCAGCTGTCCACGGCATCATCCATTTTCTACATTTCGACGCCATGGCTGGTCAAGAAAATTCAGCGGGAGTTGAGAGAATACAGAGAATACAAGGATGCCGATGGCATCAAGGCACTGGAGTTAATGAATCTGGATGCTTCTGGTAGGGATAGAATAGCATCCCTTAGTGCAAAGAGACTACAGATCTCATGCTCTGTAGATTCTGTTGCGAGACTTCTTGAACCGTTGAGCCAAGTAGGAACAACACCGTTGGAAGTCATAGCCGCTATAAAGTCTGATGCTACTGATGACAACGCCAGATATTTGGCATATACCAAACAATTACTGACCGAAACCCTTCACCGTGCCGGTCTGGCAGATGTATGGCTTCCCCGACGTGCTGAGGATCTGGATCTTGCCGTCGCACGGTACATTGCGCTGGGTCGCGCTGTTAGAGAAGTTCTCGCCGATGGTTCGACAACCTTGGTGCCTGAATCAGACGATTATTGGTCTACTGTATGGATCCCCGTAGATGTTCTCAAAACACTCCTTGATGGGCCGATTGATGATCTGCTGTCTTCAGGGCTGGTCAGGTACGATGGAGGGTCTAGGTTCCGCCTGATTAACCGCTGGATGGAGACTTTTCTCGCGGCGCTGGATTGGTACTATTCTGGCAACTATCAATGTTCGCCATTCCAATCACTCGTACTCACCATACTCAGTACCCGGCTTGATGAGATTCGAAGAATGGCGTCAAGCATGTCTCTGGTTTTAGAATACAAGACATAGAACCCTATATGGTTGATCGAAGAATTATCCCTGTTCAGTCGATACCCCGGGAGGTAGACGGGCGCTATCAGGATCTTTATGAATATAACTGTAGCAGCTTGGATGGGCTGCCACCGCATGCCCGAGCCGAGGCCATATTGGAAACCTTTTCGTTGTTACGAAAAGGTCATCCGTGGGCCAGCCTCTTGGTTACCATTCATGGGCCCGGTTCTTGGTACATTCAAGATCTTCGGCGCTACTTTTCCGACTGTAAATTGCCTATATGTCTCGTAGAAGGAGGAAGAAAGAATTTCCACAATAAGTTTTTTGAAGCACCAGTGTTGTTGCCGACAAAACCCAGAAGGCCCGACTTTATTTCAAGGATCTTCGATGAGGAAAAGCTCACCAAAGGGGAATTATCGAATCTTCTTATTCTTCGTCCCTTGACGCGCATGGGAACCGCTACCACTTCTCAGATCGCCTCAATGGGTGGTTTTGGCGAGACGCAAACACGCAAAATTCTGAAGCAGTTAGTCAGGGGTGGATTTGTCCGGTTTTTTGAACACGGTATTGAAGGCGAAGCAAACCATGCTGTTTGGCAGATTACGAGAGATGGGGTGTTACATACGCAGTGGAGTTGGAATATTCCCCCCGGCACCAAGTTTAAAAAAGTGCGTGAAGAACAAAAATACTCTGGCAAAGAGCACCATGATGTAAGTAGAAGATTTCCAGCCTGGTTGAGAGAAGCCTATGGCGATGCATTTGAAATATGGCAAGCCTGGACTGAATTTCGTCTAAACAATGAGGAGATTTATCCTGATACCCTTGTATGGGGCACTTTTTTGGGGTTTGAAACTCTGGTCTGGCTGGAGGTGGAGTCGGCTAAAAAACCTACTATGCGGTCTATAGCCGACATGGTGCGCCGTTTTGACAAAGCGAAGGCTATCGCTTTGCAGCAAAATGTGCAATTGATCTTTGTGATTCTTACGAAATTGTGGCTGTTGAATAAGATTCAAGAATTGGCCCTATTTTCCATCCCAGGACACGCAGCACTCATCCTGGATTACTCAGGCAATCCGGGATGTTTAGCAGAGCCGCTCTTTGGTGGGTTTAATTCACTTATAAGTAAGTATGGATATCCAAAGATAGTAAATTTATCAAGAATACTTAAGAATGATCCAAACTACTTTCTACCAAAAATAAGATCAGATATCCTGGATGCAATATGTTCAAGACCCGCTTCTATCTTAAATTCTGAATCTTTTTAGGAAGATATATCTGTATTTATAAAGTGGTAGGATGTTCGCACACTCTTTCATTCACCTATTAGGTGGAATGGGGTCTCGCTTAAAAAAGAACGATTTTTAGTGGTTTTGGTGAGATGGGGTCTCACTCTCAAAAAATGCCTCATAAATTTACTTGGCACGTTCGTAATCTATACCGAGCATGTATTGTGTAGGGCTCCAATATCTGGATGTTTGTTCATCAAGCTTCACACTTGCAATGTCTTAACTATATTTCTATTAATTCTTGTGGCGCAAAACTGGCGCAGTTTTGACGCCACCAAATTCATTGAGATTTGTAGGTCCAAAGCCCGCAAGCACGTCAGTTATGGACGTTGTTTGTGTTTCAACACCCAGTTGATGTCTTCTAATTGACCTTGTTCCACCATTTTCCGAGTTTCGGCGCTTTGGGGGATCAGCTGAATTGAGCGGTCTCCTTCCACAATTACTTCAAGCAAGTCACCTTCCTGCAAGTTAGCTGCTGCGCAAATGGAGGCCGGAAGAATTATTTGTCCGTTAATTTGGATTTTGAGATATTCTGACATCTGCTTGCTCCATTTCTGAAAAGAAGGCATACTGCACGCTCTAGCTGCTGAGCAAAATCCAGGTCGTCTCGAAAGGTTATCCAATTCGATTCTTCAACTCTTTCAGATAATCCAGTAGCCCCGATAGAAAGGCGAGTTCATTCTTCACAATTGTAAAGTATTATATGGCAGCATTCAGAAAGATGCTGATGAAAGCAATACTCCCGGAGTTCGATGAATTTTGACGCCAACCTCCATGGTAAAGCCAAGAATAACGTATAATTCGATCATGAGTAAAAATACCGCTTTTCAGGTCCCACCGAGAAGCCAGTCCAGCCGTATCCCCATGAAGACAATCAGAGGCATTGCCCGGCATATTGCTCAGCAATTCAATCCGGAGCAAATTATCCTCTTTGGTTCCCATGCTTATGGCAGGCCAACTGCTGAGAGCGATGTGGATCTTTTGGTGGTGATGGATAAGCCTGTGGATGAAATGGAAACGATGGTGGAAATTGCTAAGTCGCTTCCGATTCTTACATTCGGCGTGGATGTCATTGTCCGTTCACGGAAAACCCTGGAGCGGCGAAAGAAGCTCGGGGATTGGTTTTTGCGCGAAGTCACCCAAAAGGGAAAAGTCCTGTATGAACGAACTAACCAAAGAATGGGTGGATAAAGCTGAAGCGGATTTCTACAGCGCCGATCTGCTTCTTCACGCTGGAGAATATCCACTCCCAGAACCCGCCTGCTTTCACTGTCAGCAGTGCGCAGAAAAATATCTCAAGGCTTATCTTCAAGAACACGAGATTAACTTTGAACGTAAGCATGATCTAATGCCGCTTTTGGCGATGTGCGTTTCCCTAGATGATGAATTTCAGTCCTTAAAAGACGGTCTTCAAGAGTTGGACAGGTACGCCGTTGTGGTGCGCTATCCTGGTGTCGTTATAAAACCAGAAACTGCAGAATCTGCACTGAAGGCTGCTGCGGCAATCCGTACCTTCATGCGACGGAAATTGAAGTTAAAATGATGCAGGTACACCATGTAGGATATTTTGTCCACCTGTCTGAAAATAGAGCGCAAGGTCCTTTCGCAGTTTAACCAAACGGAGCTATTGCTGAAAGAGCGTGGGGGATCAACCTCGGCGGACTGCATTTCAATATGACTCCTGAAATCCGAAAACTAACCCTTGGGTGCGGATGACCTTTTATCCCCCGAAGAAAATAGAACGCATCAATCATAGCCTGTTCCCACTGGTAGCGAGGGGATCGATTCTTGGCGGTCATTTTATTCCATATCCTTCCTGTGTCATTTGCCGCTTTTTCGGAACTTGCGCCGTGATCCCGATAGTCCCTTTCGAAAAGTTGCCAGGAGCCCGGCGATGGACATCCGTTCTTCGTAGTCTTTCAACGCAGGGTCATCCGGATAACCTTGTTTCCACATGTCGAACCAGGAGACCGCACCCTCAGGCTTATCGTCGGCGATCATAAAGTCTATCTGGCAGCCGCACAATGCACCGAACTCTGTCACGTGCAGTTCCTGTTTTTTCATCATCTTATCGAGGATGGTTTGCGCAGTTTCAAGATCGTCTGCCTGGATCGCTTTCCTGACCGCGATCACCTGTCCAAAAAAGTAATCGGGGAAGCGGACAGGGATTTCATCTGCGATCGCCTTTGCCTCATCGTGTTTGCCCTGCATGCTCAACGCGACTGCCAGGTTGTTGAACAGCCCCGGTTCATCCTTTTGAATTTCGAGCGCTTTGCGCAGATGAGTCTCAGCCTCGGCGCCCTTCTCTTCCCGCAATGCGTAGACTGCCCTTTCCATGAGACGCTGAGCGGCAGGCTTGAGCGTGGCTTTCTCTGGAGAATCATAGTAGATTTGAAAGCCAAGCAGCATAATAGGCTTCCATTCGCCTTCAAGCCATAAGTTTACGGACTCGCCCGATTCAAATACACCATGTTTTGAGAGCAACTGTGAGGCTTCCAGGCGCAAGGCATCCGACCCATCCTGCCCAGGCGCAAAGTCCTTCAGATTCGCAAGGAGTTCCGGGTGAGCAGACATGTCCGCCAGTTTCAGCGCCAGGTCACGCGAAACTGTGTCGCCCGATGCCAGCGCCGCCGGGACAAAATAAAGTATTTCGGGATGATCGTCAAAGTATGTGCGAATTCTCTCTTGAAATGCGTTGTCGTTTTTTTGTCTGGCGGCGCGCTCGACGGTTGACGTCAGATTGCCGATCGTATTTCTTGATAACCAGGCATCCAGAGAAAACGCCTGCGGACAATTTCGTTCATGCCAGGGCTTTTTCAATTCCTCCAGATTATCTTTCGCCGATCGAAAGTAAGGGACAAGCTGCAGACATTTTTGCCAGTATTTCCGGGCTTTGGATTCATTTCCCTTGCGGTATTCCGCGACCGCACACCAGTGCCAGACAAATTCATTCAACTGATCCAATTCACCTGCCTGCTTGGCTTCATCCAACAGCGCCAGAACGCCGTCATTGTCATCGATAAAACTAAGCGCCTCCGCCTTCTTGACCCAGAGATCGGCTGCCTCAGCTTTCGATGCCTTCAGCCTTTGTGCCAGGGCAATGGACTCCTCCTGCTTCCCTTGCATGAAAAGAAAACGCGTCAGGTTGGAAAGCGCGTGAACATTATCCGGCTGGATGTCGAGGATCTGTTGACTCAACTCGATTGCCCGGGCAAGATTACCATCGAGCCAGTACACCTGGCTCAGGTTGTTTAGGACAGGGACAAAATGAGGTCGCTGTTCGAGGAGGGCCTTTGCCAGTTGTTTCCCTCGTTCATAATTTCCGAACTCCATGAGAATCTGAAGTTCTTCATGCTTGCAGGCAAAGTCCAGTCCATCTTCCAAAGAGAAACTGAGCTGGCTCAGAGTTTCTGTCAATCCCTGTTCCAATTGTGGAATGGTTTTCTGAACATCGTCCACTCGTTCATCATGGGGCCATTGTTTGATGAATTGCCGAAATGTACGCAGGGCAAGCGCTACTCGCCCGTTCGCGAGATAGGCACCTGCCAACCCAAGTTTAATCTCGGCCCGGTTGGGCGTCAGAGTATGCAGCTGGTACAGCGAATGCAAATAACCATGCTGGCTTCCGAGTTCGATGTAGGTATTTGCCATCAAGCCAAGCACATCTGTTTGGCGGGGGAATTTCCTGTCCAGTTCCTGGAGAAGGTCCAAAGCATCTTGCGGCTTGTTTTTTGAGAGCAGACCATCGGCTTCTGCCAATCCCTCGCGCAACCGCCGCGGCAGGTTGATGGGATCCGTGCGGGTTGGAAAATTCTTTTTGCTCATTTGTTGATTTCGTCCTTCATATTGACACTGCTTGCTCTCAAGGATTTTAAGAGACCATGAGTGATCTGAATGAATGGATCGTGATAACAATAAAGGCAAAATGACTGCTCTATTGTAGCTCCAATTTGAGCCAACTCACTGAGTAGGCCGCATACGGCAGGTTTGGAATACTAGATAGTCAGTACGCAAAAGTAAGGAGTTGCACCGAATGCAGCATGATTGTGTAGCGAAAACCCAAACGAAAGTCTGTCATTATACCTGATTCACAAATCAGGTATAATGAAGTGATGAATAACACAATTTCTCGTAACGCTGTTGATGTCATCTTCCAGGATGCCATGCAACGTGACATCACCACTGCCCGCCGCTTCGTCCTCCTTCAAATCTTGTGGGATGAACGCTACCTCACCCGCGCTCAATTAATTACCAGGGTGGAATATCGCCTGGGAAAGAACTGCTTCGGAACATCCGCCTGGGAAGATACGTTCTATCGAGACATGCGCATCGTTAGGAAAGCATTTCAAGCATCCGGGTATGTGCTGGACTACAGCAGAAATAGGGAACATGCCGGGTACTTTTTGCAGGGTCAGCTGGCCTTATCGCCTAAGATCAAGCAGCTGATAAGAGCGAGTGTCGCTGAAGTGGATCAGCGTCAGATAGACATTTATCGCCGGTTGTCTGCTGCGGCGCGTTTTCGACAAGGCAGTGCCATCAGTGACACGGCCCGGAACGTGGTTGCCTACCGAATACAACAGGAACATCCTGAGATTACGCCGCTGGAAGCCAATAGACTGGCACTGCAACGAGCCTATGCATCATGAAGGACCAGCTCTTAGATATTACATCGTTTCTCAAACTTGTTCTTGAGGCGCTGGAAGCATCCAGAGTTGAATACCTGATCGGGGGCGCGATCGCGGAATGGGCTTGGGGCGAGCCACGGGCAACCCAGGACCTGGATATTGTCATTAACCTCCCCATCAAAGCCGTGAGCAGGTTTTCCAGGGAGCTTGAAAAAAGGAATATGCTCGTCCCCGCGGACATCATTCTGGATACCATGATGGAAGACCGCGCCGACATTCCGTTGAATGCGATCCATATCTACAGCGGTCTCAAAGCAGACTTGTATCTCATGCGGGAGGGTGATGCGCTTCGCAAGAGTGCGTTTCAACGCCGCCTCCTTGTTGACTATGGTCCACCGATAGGAGATGTATATGTCCATTCCCCTGAGGATTTGCTTCTCTACAAACTGATGTACTTGGGACTAAGCGGACAACCGAAACATGCCCGTGATATTGCTGCCATTCTTAGAGGCAACAAGGATCAACTCGATTATGGGTATCTGGAAGGGTGGGTTCGCCCATTGGGCCTAGAATCTCTTTGGAACGAAATACTGCATGAGATTGCGTAGCTTTCTTTTTGGAGAAACTTAGATCATGGCAGAAAACGATATACACCCCGTTTCCCAGTTACTCACCCTGGGTGAGACGCGCATTCACGACTCGCGCAATTACCTAAAAATAGGCGTCACCCGCGAGCATATCCTTGACCTCATCCGCCTGGTGGAAGATAAGGAATTGAGAAATCTGCCCTGGGACGAGAAGGGCAACGTACCGCCACAGGTGTACGCACAAGTCCATGCCTGGCGGGCACTGGCACAATTGGGCGCGGGCGCGGCAATCCCTTCTTTTATTGCTCTGCTTCACTACATTGATGAAGACGATGACGATTACATCGGCGAAGAGATTCCCATCATGCTGGGGAAACTGGGTGCACCTGCCATTGACCCCTGCCGCGAATACCTGGCCGATCAGTCTCATAGCACATTTGCGCGCGTCGCGGCGGGATATGCCCTCTCTGAGATCGGCAAGCAACATCCTGAAACGCGTGATGCGTGCACACAGGCTCTGATCTCCACACTGCAGACCTATCAGAACGATGATGAGACCGTCAATGCATTCAGCCTGTCATATCTGGCTGAGCTGAAAGCGGTCGAGGCCGCGCCGCTGGCCGAGGAGGTCTTCAAGGCGGGCCGCGCCGAATTGGAGGTTGCTGGAGATTACGAAGATTACCAAATCCGTGTCGGGCTGTTGCAAAAGCGAGTCACGCAATCGAAGTTTCGATCTATCGCCGATCCGGAATTCAGCCAGACTGTCGCAGGTTTTTCCACCGAAAAGAAACGAGTCCGGGAAACAGAGAAAAAGCAAAAGAACAAGCGCAAAGAGGAAAAGAAAGCCCGCAAGCGGCACAAGAAAAGATGAGCCTGGGGCTCAGGCGTGTCTTCACAATATCCAAGTTACAATGGGGTTATCGATACAATATGAACGCGTCTCCTTCAGAATTTCTGCAAAGGCTTCGAAAATTCGTTCAGCACGAAGCGGATACCCAGCATCGCGCATTAGAACAGCAGTGGTCCCGTCCGCTTCAGGAGCGGGTTGCAAGAGGCTGGACAATTGAAGGACTGCATGCCGAGCAGATGGAGAGCGGCATTATCCGTCTCGCGTGCACTACAAATGACTCGCGCTTCCGCGAAGGCGATCTGGTTCTCTTGCATCGAGATGATCCCCATGATCAGGATGCCTTGCACTGCGAGCTGCAATACGATGGCGAGACAGACCTGGAAGTGAGCCTGATACGCGGCAACGAATATTTTCTGATCTCTCGATCGGATGGCTGGGTTATGGATCAGGATTGGTTCGACTCGAGCCCGTTTTATCTGGATGCCCTGAATGCCGTTGCCGATTCGCAACTGGGACGATCCACGATATTGCCACTGCTTCAGAATTCCCTTACACCAAAAATAGATTACGCACGCTATGAGCGCGCACGTCATGAATTGCAGGATTCCAGACTCAACGAAAGTCAGGTCGAGGCTGTAGCGCTGTCTTATGCAACCGATTTACTCCACCTCATTCAAGGTCCACCAGGAACAGGCAAGACCCTCATGCTCGCTCACCTGGCGCGCCTTCTGGTGAAAGATGGCCGCCGCGTCTTTGTCACTGCCCTCACCCACCGCGCCATCCATAATGCGCTGAACAAGATCCCACAGGTGGACGATACGATTCCCGTCTGCAAGATCGGCGAGGGCCGGCACGCCGCAGACCTCAATGTACCGAATTATGAGAGGTTCGATCTATCCCGCTTTGGGGAAAACAGCGGCGGGTATGTGATCGGCGCCACACCGTTTGCCCGCCATTCCCGCCGGCTCTCTGGCGTGGAATTTGATGTGGTGTTATTCGACGAAGCCTCGCAGATTACGCTGCCTCTCGCCATCATGGGAATGCTGGCAGGCAGCAAATACATTTTTATCGGAGATGAAAACCAACTACCACCGGTTACGGCTTTTTCGGCTTCAGAAGAGAAACCGGTATCCATCTTCGGGTATCTCTCAGGCCGCGGACACGGAACCATGCTGGATGTGACCTACCGTTTGAATGACGTGCTAACACAGTGGCCGAGCCGGACGTTCTACCACAACGAACTCAAATCAAGCGAAGTGGCTGCCGCGAGACGTTTGAATTTATCGCCCGAAGCTACCCGTTGGGACATGGTTCTGGATCCAGAAGCACCAGCTGTCTTTCTCGACCTTTGCCATCAGAACACCACCGTGCGCAGCCGGATCGAAGCGGATGTGGTTATGGAACTGATCCTTTCCCTGTTCATGCGGGATGTCTCGCCGGAAGACATCGGAGTGGTGGTTCCTTATCGTGCGCAGAGCCGTTTAATCAGAAGTCTGATTCGAAGAAACCTGTTGGACAGCGAGCTCGCCAATCGTCTCGTCGTGGATACGGTCGAGCGGATGCAGGGGCAGGAACGCGAGGTGATCATCGTCTCTTTTGCTACGGCCAGCGCGAAGTTCGCCGCACAAATGGCGGACTTCCTCTTCCAGCCGCAGCGTTTGAACGTAGCCGTGACCCGTCCGCGAACCAAGTTGATCCTGGTCGGCAGCCATCACATGTTCGACGCCGATCAATTCGATGAAAATCAAAAAGAGACAATGGATATGTTGCGTGATCTGATCGGCAGTTGTAAGCAGATCACGGTCCCGAACGGCATCCTGGACTAAACCTCGTGGCTCATATCCTGCCTGAAACCCCGCCACAGAGGATCCCAAAGGAAGTCCTGCGCGTCTTTCGGGCGCTCAAGTCCTTGCCCGATTCATTCTATGTGTGGCATCACCTGGCTCCCTGGCAGGCCGACGCGCCTGATTTTCTCGTGCTGAATGAACACGGCAAAGCATTGCTGATCAAAGTCAGTTCTGCCGCCGCGGATCAGGCAACCACCGCTGCGCAAATGCTGCTCCTCCAGGATAATCGCAAACAATTGGGGCAGGAAGAAAATAGGCTGTTGGAGAAATTCATCCATGGGTTAATCCTGCCTTCGAACCAGAATGTGGAAACTCTGGTCATCTTTCCGAACATTCCACATAAGCAGGTCCTGGCAAGCCGGTTGGAGCGCAAGGCTGGCGAGGCTCACTGGATTGGAAAAGAATCGATTCAATCCGATACCAATCTTGTAATGGATGAGTACTTTTCATCTGCTCCACTGGATCCGATTTGGCTGGAAAAACTTCGGCAGCGATTCACACCGGAGGTAGTCGTTCCTGCAGAGATGACGGTCCGCCCGCCGGTCGAGCGGCGCATGAAAGCTGGATTGACCGATTATCTGCTGGATTACGATCAGGAAGCGGCGGTCAAGTCGGACCTTGAGCTGCCGGCCGACGATCAGCCACTTCCTGGCGATTTGCGCCTCAACATCATCAACGGAGTCGCAGGCAGCGGCAAGACACTCATCCTGTTATATCGCCTGCGCCTCTTATATCATTTGTATCCAAACAAGAAATTCCTGGTCCTGACACATAATCGCCCGTTAAGCCGCGATATGGAAGGACGCTTCACGCGTCTCGAAGGCTGTTCGCCGGAAAACATCGAGTGGCGGACGTTCAATGGCTGGTGCTACCATCACTGGCCGAAACAACCAAAATGGATCGAACCACTGAAGCTGAGCGCGCGTAGAAAAGTCATCGAAGAGATCTGGCGAGGTCATCTGCAGAACTCCACGATCTCATCACACATGTTCCAGAGTGAAGTGGATTGGATGAAAGATCAGGTCCCGTTGTCGCGCGAAGAATATCTGTCTGTCGACCGGCGCGGGCGCGGCTTTCCGTTGAACGGGGAACAGCGCCCGCGTATGTTCGATGCCTCGCAAGCGTACCAACTGTCCCTCCAGAAAAGAGGCGCAGTGGACTGGGGTGATGTTCCGCGGCTTCTCTGGCAGCTCTCCGAAAATGGACAGGTGGAATTTCCAAAGTACGACATCATCCTGGTCGATGAAGCCCAGTTCTTCGCGCCGCTATGGATGCGATTGATCCAGAAGCTGCTTGATCCACGCAGCGGACATCTCTTCCTGGTGGCAGATCCAACGCAGGGATTTCTCGGGCGCGGCGGCTCCTGGAAATCACTGGGACTGGAGGCGCGTGGTCATACGCACAACCTTCGACGCAGTTATCGCACCACACGTGAGATCATGCAGTTTGCCACCCTGCTCTATCGTTTGCGCCTGGCAGAGGAGAAGGATGAAGACATCCTCGTGCCAGATGTACTCAATATGCCCAATGGAGCTTTTCCCCAGATCATCACCCTCACCAGCCCACAGGATGAGATCGCCCGCGTTACCAATGAAGTGATCAGCCTGGTGAAACAGGGATTCCCCAGGAAACACCTGCTTTTGCTTCACAGCGACGGATGGGGTGTAAAAACTCTCATCCAGGCAATTGATGACCAGCTCGGGAAAAATGCGGCGCTCGACCCGAAGGATAATTATCCCGGCGACTACGTCCGCGTCACCACTATCAATGCAGGCGCCGGACTGGAAAGCCCGATCGTTTTCCTGGTCGGGCTGCGACTGCTTTTTGAAGAAGAACAATCCCTGCGATTATCCGACGAAGAACGGGAAGGATTGATCCGCGACAATACCCGCAAGCTTTACATGGCGGCGACGAGAGCCGGGCAAAGATTGGTACTGACCTATTCTGGCGAACTGCCAGAGGTCTTGAAGTCTGCACTTGAGATAAAGCCGTCACTATAAACTCAGCAAGATATAGTGCGGTGCACCCGAATTTCCGTCCACATTCATAGGATGAGTTCTGTGCCTTGCTTTCCACTACAGCGATTAATTCCTGCCGAGACGCGGAGGCGAACAATCTTCGTAGGCATCTTCTATATGGAGATAGACAGGCTCTAATATCGCGGGAAATGATGTATGATCCTACTGTATATAGGAGAGAACTATGTCTGAGCCTATGATCCGAAAACAAATGTATCTCTCCCGCCGACAGAATAAGACACTTAAACGATTGGCAAAACAGCGAGGCATCAGCGAAGCGGAGGTAATTCGACAGGCGCTGGAACGTGAATCAGCGTTGTCCGTGCCTGCTATACATGACAGTCGTAAGGCGTTGGAAAAAATATTTGACTATGTTGAATCCCTGCGCAAACGGACTGAATTTATGCAAGGAAAACCCTATAAATTCAACCGCGATGACCTTTATGATGAAAGAGAAAGTCGCGGGATGAAGTCGAAGGGCAAATAGACATGCCATCCATTTTGCTGGATACAAGTGTGGTCGTGTACTCCTTCTATGTGCGACAATCGTCATCCAATAGTACAAATAAATGATGTCGTTTGAGTACAATAAGTTTCATCCGGAATGATTGTCAGAGGCAGAGATGACATTACCCAAAGTCACAGAGAGCATGATCCGCGCCGGAGCAGAGCCTGAAAGTTTTCGTCGCGGCGAGGAATATTATCGAGAAGGCGCTGTTTCGAATACCGCCATTCAAGGTACTCTGTTGAGCGGCGAGTGCGCTGGCACGTATGCGCCCTATTACCGGGTGCAAGTGGAACTGGATGAGGCAGGCGTCGCGAACACATCCTGTACGTGCCTTTACGAATATGGCGGCTACTGCAAACACATTGTCGCGCTGTTGCTTGCCTATTTGCACAGTCCAAAATCGTTCATCGTTCGCAAAGCGCCCGCGGAACTCCTGACCGATCTGGATCATAACGATCTCATCGCGATCCTGACCAAATTGATTCAGGAACAGCCCGATCTATATGATCGGATCGAAGCCATGACATCTGTCCCTTCGAAATCCAAAAAGAAGCGCAAGAAAAAAGTGGACATCGAAGTCTACCGCCGTCATATCCTCAGCATCGTCCACAGTCTCGATGGAATGCGAATGTCGGAGGCGTACTGGCATGTGGGCGGATTGGCAAATCAATTGCGTGAAGTGCAAGAATCCGCCCTGAAATTTCTGGATGCCGGGGATGCCGAGGCTGCACTTGAAATCCTGCTCGTATTACTGGAAGAAGCCAGTCGGGGCATTGAATTTGTCGACGATTCAGACGGTGAGTTGGGCGGCTTCGTGGGCGATCTGGGCACGCCGTTGGCTGAAGCCGTTTTGACCATGGAATTCAGCCAGGTCGAACGGGACAGACTGGTCCGCAGGCTGGAAAAGTTGATTGATTACGCCAGCGATTACGGAATGGAAGGCAACCTGGATATTGCCGTTCAAGCCGCAAAATTTGGCTGGGAGGATATCTCCAAAGACATGGAACCCGTTCGGAGAACAGTGCCAAAATTCGCTGAGAACGAAGAACCGGATGATTGGGAAGAGGATGATGACAGGGACGAGGAAGATGAATTTGATCTTCATGAATCGGGTCTTCCTGCTATGTCAGGCCTTGATGACCTCACGGAAGCCAGGCTGAATGTGCTGGAACGGCAAGATCGCACCGAAGAGTATCTTGCCCTGTGCAAAAAAGAAGAACGCCATTTGCGTTACACCATTAAGTTGTGTGATCTCAAGCAGACCGTGGATGCTGTGAAATACGCAAAAAAGCATCTGACCACTGCCGAAGAGACTCTGAAAGTAGCCCGCCGCTTGCGAGAGTCGCGCCTGGTAGCTGAGGCGATTGAGATTGGTGAGCACGGACTAAAGCTGAAAGGTTCCAAGGCAGGTCTGGGCGAATGGTTGGGGCCCGTGGAAGAGGCCCAGGGAAGGACAAAACAAGCCTTGGAGTCCTGGATGGCGGCATTTCCTGAGCATCCATCGCTGGAAACCTATAAGACGATCAAGCGTCTGGCAGGGACTGCTTGGGGACGCTTGCGCCCGGAAGTGATGGCAACACTCCGCAGATCGCATGACAAGCAGGTTTTAGCTGAAGTATTGTTGCTGGAAGAAGAATGGGATGATTCGATCAAAGTGGCGGAGGGACGTGACGTGTGGTACCCCATTGTCGAAACGGTGGCTGACGGCGTCGCGCAACATCGTCCTGAATGGGTCGTCAAGATCAGTTTGAGGCACGCAGAACGCTTGATGTCCGAGGCCAAAAGCAAGAATTATCCGATTGCTGCTGCCTGGCTCAAACGCGCGAAACAAGCCTATAAGTTGCTGGGAAAATCGGATGAATGGAAGATGTATCTGGGAGAGATAAAGGAGAAATACAAACGTAGGCCGGCCCTGCAGAATCAACTTGCTCGACTCTAGATAAATCTGGGATCCTTTATACGGATGGCAGACTACGCCACCGGATGTCAACCGCGCCAAGCCGCGTATGCCACCTTGGGCGGCGCAGCTTCCAGACCATGCATCCAACGAAATGAGCAGAATAAGCCTATTCAATACTCAATTAACGTGGCGGCATCTGCTACGAAAGGAGTTTCTCATGCAATTCGTTCCCATGACAATAAACCGTTCGCTGTAATGATAAATCTTGGCGATGAAGATGTACAAGATGTATTCTGGATGCTTTCCCGTTTGCGCGCCCAGATGGCTGCGCGTTCCATTCGCGGCAGGCGCGCCAGAATGGGCTCAATAATGTGAGCATGAAAGATATCAACGCCTTGATAAAAAAAGACTCGTGCAAATCGGAAACGCTGATGTGAACAGTTGTCTTGGACATGAATGTGCTGGTCACCAGCCTGGAGAAAAATATTTCAAGACATTTCTTCAGGAATACCAAATTAGATTTGAACGGCGGCAACCCAAACTCTACAAGCTTTTTGAATAAAAATCGTAAAGGGAACCAAGAAATCCATATCCCCTGATAACCCTCAATTCCTACAAATTTTCAGGATATGTTCTTGACCCATTCGAGAATACTTTTTTTGATCCCGCCCCAATTGACATCCCAAAGCATTTTCGGCATACGCTCACTTTCCGCATCATCGAAGTACACCAAACCATATAGAACCGAACCGACATCCCGAATATTGAATTTCTTTTGGTATAAATCCAACATTTCCTGAAGGGAAAAGAACTTTTTCCCTAAAGCGTAAATATCACAGAAGTCCTTGCGCGCGCCACGCTGCACAACAGCAGACAGTTTCATGCAGGCCAGATCCTCCAGAGATGCCAGGTTGCAACCCATTTCGCTCCAATAATTTAGGGGTCGAAGCAAGGGATATTGATATTGCAGGAAGGTCACTCGCACACTGTCCACACTCCCATGCAATGTTCCCGGAGAAACTTGTTCAATCTCTACCTGTATGTTGGAATTGCGAAGAGATTGGGCAACAAGCATCCCATCTTCAAATACATTAGGCGTGAACCAATCCAAATCTACGGAAACGCGATGACCTAAATAGATAGGGTGTGTTTCAAATGAGTTGAAAATCTGGTATCAATAAAGTGAGTTCATCACAA
>JBDTPH010000310.1:0-7359 GCA_039932795.1 Chloroflexota bacterium | reverse complement strand
CTAGTGGGCAGGAAATTATTCAATTGGAGGGTCGGATGAAGATTTTATGCTTTTGCCAAAAAACGATAAAATTGTACTTTGCGTTACTATTGTTATGTCTTTTAGCCTTGAATTCGGTTCCTATTCCAATGGCCAAGGCGCAGGGCAGTTATGATCCCATAATTCAAACACAAATGCTTCTGACTCACGAAGCCCGCACAGTGTATCTGGGCAACCTGGCCCGCCGTGATAACGGTATCCCCCCTTTGCGCTGGAACCTTCAGTTGACTCATGCCGCCCGCTGGTTTTCGTGGGACTCTGTCGAGAATCGGCCGGGTGATTATTGTGGCCACCAGGATACTCTCGGCGGATGGCCCGGGGATCGTGCTTTGTTCTTTGGGTACCTGGGGGGCGCAGGAGCCGAGAATGCCTTCTGCGGCTACTTGAGTCCTGAGGATGCCATACAGGGCTGGATGGATAGCCTTGGTCACCGCGATAATTTGCTTGATCCCAACTCACGTGAGATCGGTCTTGGTTACTACCGTCGCGGCAGCGATGGGCGCGGCTACGTCACCCAGGATTTTGGTAATGATGCCCTATATTCGCCCGTCATCATTGAAAACGAAGCTATTTCCACGACAAGTCCGAATGTGAACCTGTATATCTATAACCATTTGAATGGAGTGGGCCTCATAGGATTGGGCCCGGCGACCCACATGATGCTGAGTAATAGTCCCAGCTTTTCTGGTGCCATCTGGGAACCGTACAGCGCCACCAAGGTCTGGACACTTGCCGGTGGCACCGGCTGGCGCAACGTTTATGTGAAAACGCGTGATAAATTAAATCGCAGCCTAACAGTCAGCGATGCCATTTACCTTGGCGCCAATGCCCCTCTGAACGAACTTGGTGTAGCGCAGATGAGCACAACTCAATCACAGGTAACGCTCTACAATCTGGATGCCGGTACACTGCCGCAGGCGCAGTTTAGCCTGGGATGGCTGGCTGACGACACCCACGAATCATTCAATAAATGGTGGGGAAATGGGGAACGCGTTAGCGACGCGGCGGCGTGGGGTGGCACAGCATACCGTCTTTACCCAGGCGACGGTGAATCCTTTGCGTGGGTGGATGATTGGAGATTCATCAGGGATGTACCACTGGTGGCTTATTTCCGACTCAAGGTAAACGACAACACTTCAGGTAGTGAGGTGGCGCGTATCTCGGTGGATGGTGGCGGTACTACGTATGGACCACTTAGCCTGCAAGGCACCGACTTTAAAACGCCCAATCAATACCAAGAATTTGCCATCAACTTCACGAACAACGCGACCCCGGATGATGTCTGGCTATCTTTCAATTTCTGGCGAAGCGGCAGTGCCGATGTATATATTGATGCCGTATCCATCTTTACTGCGCCTCAGGCCATCACCTCGCCGCTGACGTGGTCCGTACCAGGGAACAATTATCGCGGGCAAGGCGTTTGGGTACGCTACACCAACGGCAGCCAGTTCTCGGCTATAACGGAAGCGGACACACATCAAACATTCACATTGACAGTCAATAAGGCTGGCACTGGTAATGGCACGGTGACTAGCAACATAGCAGGAATCAACTGTGGTTCAGATTGTTCGGGATCATATGCGGATAATACTGATGTCACATTGAACGCAACGTCAGCTACGGGATCTGTTTTTACAGGTTGGAGTGGGGACGCATCTGGTTTAACAACTTCAATGAATGTAGCAATGACAGCTCATAAGTCTGTTACAGCCAACTTTACAATACAAACTTTTACGGATGTGCCAGTGACGCACACGCTCCATAAGTACATCGAAGCCTTCTACCAATCTGGCATCACGACTGGCTGCTCGCAATTGCCGAAGAAGTACTGTCCACTCAGTAACGTGACGAGGGGCGAGATGGCGGTCTTCCTCGAGCGGGCGATGGGCAACCCTGCTCCCACCCCGAACCCGACCGGCATGTTTACAGATCTACCCTACCCCGGACTGGAGTTCTTCACGCCGTTCATCGAAGAGTTCTACAAAGATGGCATCACGACCGGCTGTACGATGAACCCGTTGAAGTACTGTCCGCAGAACTACGTGACACGCGGCGAAATGGCCGTCTTCATCGAGCGCGCATTGGGCAACTTTGCTCCCACGCCGAACCCAACCGGCATGTTTGCGGATGTGCCCTATCCCGGGCAGCCAGCCTCCTTCCAGGCGTTCATTGAGGAGTTCTACAACGACGGCATCACAACCGGTTGCTCACAGAACCCGTTGAAGTATTGTCCGCAGAACAAGGTGACCCGGCAGGAGATGGCCGTCTTCATCGTCCGTGCCTTTGGCATCCCATTGCCGTAGCAGTGAGTATGAGTCGGATAAGATTCAGAACGAGGCAGGCTATTTAGCCTGCCTCGTTTTAGTTTAGTTTCTGGTGCAAAAGCCTTGCGAAGGTTGGTCTTAAGGTGCTTCGGCGCTTGCTGAAAACCTTCGCAAGGTTGATCTTGAGAGTTTTGCACCAAGAACTAGTTTATGTAATCTGTATTGTCCTGGTTGCCTGGTTGAACAGCAAAACTGCCAAGTCTATGGGCTCGGAAGCGAGCACTAATGTGGGCATGGGTTCTTGATTGCGGTTCACACTTGCCCAAATCTGTCTTAAAAATTGTGTTTGGCTTGGTTACAAGACCGTAATCTACTACGGAAGTTAACCCGTACAAAATGTCCGGCGGGTGGGTATACCCAGGCATTTCATTAAGAGAAAATCTGAAATACGGGGGGAACTCAATTCCGAACTTATAATAAGCCATATGCAACGCAACACTCTCCGTGTCATCTCTGTGCTCACGATTCTTACGCTCGCCATTTTCACGCCACTGGTTTCATCGGGCTACTCTGAATTGAAGAAGGCTTCCACTGCCCAAACCTACACGGCGGTTGCTGAGCATTACTGGAACGCAGCGCAACGGATTCCCTGGCGTGCGGATCTGTATGAGCTATCGGGTCATGCGTCTTATTATGCAAAGGAATACTCCCAGGCTGACAGCGCCTATCAAAAAGCGTTTCAGCGCAATGCTCTTTCATCTGATGGCTGGGTGGCATGGGGAGATGTTCTTTATTTGAATAACGATCCGCAACGCGCCGCGAAAATTTGGGAGCAGGCTCTCACACAGCAAAATCCATCTGAAAATCTGTATTCGCGTCTCTCGCAGGTGTATCAGGAAAGCGGGGATTTTTCCAAAGCCGCGCAGTATTTGCAGAGATATGTCTCGCTTCATCTGGAGGACGCCTCCGCGCATTATCGCCTGGGACTTCTCCTGACGCTGACCGACCCCAATGCCGCGTTATCGGAGCTGCTCAGCGCTTCCCAACTGGACCCTCAACTTGACCCCGCTGTGCAGACTCTTCGCTCTGCCTTGAATCTGGCTTCGCTGGAGGAGGCGCCGTCTGCCCGCTTCACGCTCATCGGGCGTGGACTGGGCCTCGTGCAGGAATGGGAGCTGGCGCGTGTCGCCTTTGAATCAGCCATCGAAGCGGACGAGGGAAATGCCGAGGCGTGGGCGTGGCTGGGCGAGTCGAAACAGCAATCGGCTGAAGATGGAAGCGTGGACCTTGAGAAAGCACTCGCGTTGGACCCCGATTCGTCCACGGTGCGCGGCCTGCGTGGACTGTACTTCCAGCGCACTGGCAATCACCGCAACGCGCTGACGGAGTTCCAGTCCGCGGCGAGGCTCGATCCTAAAAACCCGGCCTGGCAGGTTTCGATCGGCGAGACGTATTCGAAACTGGGGGATCTGATCGGCGCGCTGGATGCCTATCAAACTGCGACCGTGCTCGCCCCTGAGGATGCGAATTACTGGCATTTGCTGGCGCTGTTCTGTGCGCAAAATAATGTGAACATCGACAATGTGGGCGTTCCCGCTGCCCAGAAGGCGGTCGTCCTTACAGGAGACGATTCCGCTGCGCTGGATCTGCTCGGGTGGCTGCTGCAGCTCGATGCGCGCTACGAAGAATCGGAGCGTATCCTGCTCCGTGCCCTTGAAGTGGATCCGCAAAACGCCCTGGCGCACTTTCACCTGGGTCTGTTGTACCTGCAAACCCAGGACCGTACGCAGGCGTATGATCATTTTGTAGCTGCCCGCGACCTGGGGAATAGTGATGCGCAAGCAATCTTAAATCAATATTTTCCGTAACATCTCATCGCGCTGAGCGGAGTATCGAGTGCAAGTCGGGATGCGTAGACGAAGCGCTGCATTCCTAATGTTATTTCTGATAAAATCCCTCCATGAGATCAAATCGCCTTCTTCCCATATTCTTCTTTCTTATACTTCTTGCTGCCTGTACGCCCTCGGCAAACCCTGTTGCGCCCGTTACAAACCCGGGTGATATTCTCTACCAGGAAGAGTTTGACGATAACACGACTGGCTGGGACCGCGTTGCCAACGAAAACGGGATCATGGATTATGACGGCGGCGGGTACCGCATCCTCGTTCAACAGCCGGATTTCAATCTCTGGTCGACGCCTGAAAAGGATTACCGCGATGTGCGCCTGGAAGTGGATGTGGCCCGAGTGAATGGCCCCATGGAGAACCGTGCAGGACTCATGTGCCGCTACCAGAACGGCGATTATTATTTCTTTATCATCAGCAACGATGGCTACTACGCCATCGGGAAATTTATCGGCGGGCAGACCTTGTTGCTGGGTCTGGCAGCCATGCAGCCGTCTGAATTTATTCAAACAGATGCTGTCAATCACCTGCGTGCCGATTGCATCGGAGACATGCTGGCGTTATACGTGAACTACAGTCAGGTTTCTGCAGTGCAGGACAGCGACTTCCCGTCCGGTGATGTTGGAGTCCTGGCAGGCGCATTCTCCCAGCCCGGCACGGATGTGTTATTCGATCATTTTGTGGTGATACAACCGTAAATCATGTCATTGCGAGCCTTGGGGAAGCAATCTCACGGTGTAGGAGATTGCTTCGCGAAGAGCGCTCGCAACGACATATGAACTTTTATGAAAATTTTTCTCGATACCATTGGCTGTCGTCTTAATCAAGCTGAAATAGAAAGCATGGCACGACAATTCCGCGGGGCTGGGCATGAGATCGTTGCCTCGCCAGACGTGGCGGACATGGCAGTGGTCAACACCTGCGCCGTGACGAATGATGCTGCGTCTGTTTCACGCAGTAAGATCCGCCAGATCGCACGCGCGGGGGTGGATGAAATTATCGCCACAGGCTGCTGGGCAACGCTCCAGCCGCAGGCAGCAGCATCTCTTGCCAATGTTCTTAAAGTTGTACCCAACAATCGCAAAGATCAACTCGCTGCTGAAACGTTAAACCTTAACCCTTCAACCTTAAACTCTTTCGATCTTGAACCTCTCTCGCGCCAGCCTCTGCCCGGTCTGCATCGTCGTACGCGCGCCTTCATCAAGGTGCAGGATGGCTGCGATAATCACTGCACATTTTGTGTCACAACCGTTGCGCGCGGCGAAGGCCGCAGCCGTCCGCTTGCAGAGGTGATCCTTGATATTCAATATGCGCTGGCTGGTGGAACGAAGGAAATCGTCCTGACGGGTGTGCATCTCGGTTCGTGGGGATATGATTTTGGTTCACACTTGAAAGAACTGATCCAGGCAATTCTTCGTGAGACGGATACGCCGCGCCTGCGGCTTTCCTCCCTCGAGCCATGGGATTTGGATGGGGACTTCTTCCCGCTCTGGGAGGATGCCCGTCTCATGCCGCACCTGCACCTGCCTCTCCAAAGCGGATGCGACTCCACGCTGAGGCGCATGGCGCGCAAGACCACGCCTGAGTCCTTCCGCGAGCTGGTCATGGCGGCGCGGGCGGTGATGCCGGATGTTGCAATTACCACGGATATCATCGCGGGATTCCCCGCTGAGACGGAGGCTGAATTCGCTGAGTCGCTGGCATTCGTCAAAGAGATGAGTTTTGCAGGTGGACATGTCTTCACGTATTCGCCGCGTCCCGGCACAGGGGCGGCAAGGATGAAGGGACAGATCAGGCCCGAGCTTGGAAAGAAGCGCAACCGCATCCTGCGCGAGGCGTTAGCTGATTCGGAAGAAGCTTATCGTCAAAGGTTCACGGGGCAGAAGATGTCCGTTCTGTGGGAATCCACATCTGAGATGGGTGAGTGGGGCTGGCAAATGGAGGGGCTGACCGGAAACTATTTGCGTGTAAAGGCATTTGCGCCATCGCCAAGGTGGAATGAAATGGATATCGTGACCATCGGCGAAGCCAGTGTGGACGGCCTGAAAGGCGTAATTGTCAACACGGGATAAGTGTCACTTCTTGGAAACTGAGTGGGGCTGTAAAATGAAATTAACATTGATTAGGATAATAAGGAGAATATATGACTGCTCAACTCATTGACGGAAAACTCATTGCACAGCAGGTGCGTGATGAAGTTGCAGCCACTGTCGCACAGCGAACTGCGGCTGGCAAGCAAAAACCGACTCTCGCGACCGTATTGGTCGGTGATCGGGCCGACTCGGCGGCATACGTGGCAGCCAAGGGCAAAGCCTGCCAGGAATTGGGAATGGGTTCCATCAGCGAACACATGCCCGTGGATGCGACCCAGGAGCAGGTGGAGGAGTTGGTAAAGCGCTTAAACGCTGACCCAACCGTGAGCGGCATTCTGGTGCAATTGCCCATGCCTTCTCATATTAATGAGGAGCGCGTGTTGGGTCTCATTAATATCGAAAAGGACGTGGACGGTTTCTCGCCGTTGAATATTGGCCGCCTTGCCCAAAAGGGACGCGAGCCCCTGTTTGTTCCATGCACCCCCTATGGATGCATCTATCTGCTTGAAAAATCAGGCGTAAAGATCGAAGGTGCGAATGCAGTGGTTCTGGGCCGTTCGAACATTGTGGGCATGCCTGCCGCTTTATTACTGATCGGCAAAAATGCCACCGTGACAGTCTGTCATTCGCGCACAAAGGACCTGCCCGGTACCGTCCGTCAGGCGGATATCATCATCGCGGCCATCGGCCGAACCGAAATGGTGCGCGGCGACTGGATCAAGCCCGGCGCGGCAGTTATTGATGTGGGGATCAATGCCGTCCCGGATGCCACCAAGAAGAGCGGGCAGCGTCTCGTGGGTGATGTTTGTTTCAGCGAAGCGAAGGAAGTCGCGGGCTTTATCACGCCCGTCCCTGGCGGAGTGGGCCCGATGACCATCGCCATGCTGATGAAGAATACGTTGCGCGCCGCAGAGATCCAGAACCCCTAGAGCTGGCGGGCAGCAAATAACAACCACCGAGAACCACCAAACAGTCCCGTCATGAGGCGGGACTGTTTTATAATAAGAGAGGATTCGGTAATTATTTTTGGCGCAAAAAGCCTGTTTTTGAGTTGTTTCT
>JBDTPH010000309.1:0-3706 GCA_039932795.1 Chloroflexota bacterium | reverse complement strand
GGGAGATGGCGCATCACCAAACGCATTACTGGAATCATTCAAAGCCACAGAACGCGCTGTGCTGTTGGGCACCAAATCGTTCTGGGAAGGTGTGGATGTGCCCGGCGATTCGCTTTCGCTTGTGATGATCACAAAATTGCCGTTTGATGTCCCCACGGATCCACTGATCGCGGCCCGCTCTGAAATGTATGAAGATTCATTTCAGGAATATTATCTGCCTGAGGCCATTTTGAAATTTCGACAGGGATTTGGGCGATTGATCCGTACCGCGTCTGACCGCGGAGTGGTCGCCATTCTGGATCGCCGCGTGCTGACCAAACAATATGGAAGGTTGTTCCTGGAATCATTGCCCGCCTGCACTGCGCGGCAGGGACCTGCTACGAATCTTGCGCGCGAGGCCGGGAAGTGGCTGGGGTTGTGAAATTGAAGTAAAATAGCGCCGCCATGTCAAACAAAGTCGCAGTCGTCACGGATAGCACAGCCTATCTCCCACAGGAACTACTAAGACAATATGATATTTCCGTCACACCCCTGAGCGTCATCTGGGGTGAACAGGTCTACCTGGACGGCGTGGATATTCTGCCGGGCGAATTCTACAAGCGCCTGTCAAATTCCAAAATCATGCCCACCACATCACAGGTCACACCAGGCACAATGCACAGCACCTTCGGATCACTGCTGGAGCAGGGCTACGATGTGCTGGGAATATTCCTTTCCTCAAAGATTTCGGGCACAGTTCAATCTGCCATCCAGGCGCGCGAAATGTTCACGGATGGCGCGATGGAAAAGATCGCCATTGTCGATTCGCTTTCAACCAGCATGGCGATGGGATGGCCTGTCATCACGGCGGCACGTGCTGCACAGGCAGGTGAACATCTCGCCGAATGTCAGAAGGTCGCCCAACATGCCTGTGAGAATAGCGGCCTCCTGTTCGTTGTGGAAACGCTCGAATTCCTGCGACGCGGGGGTCGGATTGGTGGTGGCCAGGCGCTGCTCGGCACCGTACTGAACATCAAACCGATATTGGAACTGCGCGACGGAAAGATCGAAGCTGCCGGGAAAGTCCGCACCAAGCAGAAAGCGATCCAGCATGTGATCGAACTGGCCGCCGAACGCATCCAGGGCCGCACGCCGGTCAGGATCGCGGTCAACCATGCCAACTCCGAAGCGGACGCGTCCTGCATGCTGGAAATGGCACAATCGCAGCTACATCCCATTGAGACAATGTGCGGCCCCTTAAGCCCGGTCATCGGCACACACGCCGGACCGGGGACGATTGCCCTGAGCTATATGTACGGAGTTGCCTAGTACTCGAACAATCTAAAACTGTAGGGTAGAAAGTTCGATTCTTCCCTTGTCTCACCTTCCGACTTAATCTTGTTGGAGTACTAGTCTTCCAGAGTCTGGAACTTTGGTTGTGATGTAAAATCAATCCATGATCACCCTGGCTGAATTCTTTAAACTCAACCAGTCCATCATTTACTTTGTATATGGACTGGTTTTTTTCTTATTAGGCTTTGCCATCATCCTGCAGACTCGTCAGAGTTCGCGGCTCGATCTGGCCAGAAGTTTAAGATGGCTGGCAGCCTTTGGGATCGCACACGGCTTTCATGAATGGGGCGACCTGTTCATTCCAATTCAGGCGGAATATTTGAGTGCCGAGGTCATGCGATTCCTCAACATCCTGCATTTGATCCTGCTGGCACTCTCATTTGTTTTCCTGTTCGAGTTTGGGCTGGCGCTCCTATACACAGGCAAACGTGAACGATGGTTTCACTGGTTTACGACCATCCTATTTATAGTCTGGCTGATCATTTTATTTTCCATCATTCCAGCCACCATTTCCGATGAGCGCCCATGGAGATACGTGGCAAATACACTGGCACGTTATTTCATTGGTTTGCCCGGAGGCCTCCTGGCAGCCTATGGGTTGCGTCGGCACACGATGCTGCGCATTAAACCGTTGAATGTCCCAAATATTGTCCTCACCCTGCAAATCGCTGGCATCACTCTTGGAGCCTACGCCTTGCTGGCCGGGTTGATACCTCCGCCGGTCGATTTCTTCCCAGGAAATATCCTCAACCGGGCTACATTTACGGAATTTGTTGGAATTCCTCCGCTGGTATTTCGTTCGCTGACAGGTTTGATCATCGCGGTAGCCCTGATCCGCGCTCTTGAAATCTTCAATGTCGAGACGGAACGCCGCATCGAAGAATTGGAACAGCATCAGATAGTCACTGCTGAGCGTGAGAGACTGGCACGCGAATTGCATGACGGTGCGATCCAGAAGGTATACACCGCGGGACTCCTGGTCGAATCCGCCTGGAAGCTGGCAGACCCAAAGAGCGAGGTCGGCTCACGGCTGGGAAAATCGGTCAATGTCCTCAGTGATGCGATCCTCGACTTGCGGCGCAACCTGTCGGAGCTCCATGCAGGTTCTTCATCTACAGTGGAATCACTGCCTGTGCTATTGCAACAAATGGCAGAGAATCCGCACTACGCATCCATGGTCAACATTACACTGGATACGGACCTGTTGATTAGCAGAAAACTTTCGACCATACGTTCCGGCCATGTCTTCGCAATCGTCAATGAATCGCTTGCAAACATTGTCCGCCATGCCCAGGCCAGGAACGTGGAGATCCGTGCACGCGACCTGGGTGCTCAACTGCAAATCGAGGTCCAGGATGACGGTGTCGGCGTCCCGCCTGAGCCCGTAGCAGGCTATGGCTTGCGCAACATGCGCGATCGCGCCCGATTATTGAATGGCAATCTGCAATTCACAAATAATAAAGGTACAACAGTAACACTTGTCATTCCGTGGATAGATCAATAAAAGATTGCGTTTCAACTTCTCCCTTCAACGCGAAAGATCAATAAAATGAAAAAAACTCGCATTTTGCTTGTAGATGACCATGACATCGTCCGACTCGGTTTAATGACCCTGCTTAACGATCAACCTGACATGGAGGTGATCGGAGAAGCAAGTACTACGAGAGATGGAGTTAACGCAGCCGAAAAACTGAATCCCGGCGTGGTCCTGATGGACATCCGTCTGCCCGGTGAAGGAGGGATAGAAGCAGCCCGGCAAATATCAGCCCGTTTTCCTGAAAGCAAAGTGGTCATGCTGACATCCTTTGCTGATGACGAACTGGTTGTGCGGGCAATCCGCGCCGGCGCTGTTGGTTATGTATTGAAACAGGTTGGGAATGAGGAATTGCTGCGTGCCATCCGGGCTGCGGCGCGCGGGGAAGCATTGCTCGATCCGTCCACGACTGCGCGCCTGCTTGGCCGTGTGCGTGAGGCGGAACGAAAAGCGGAGGAAGACGCCTTCCGCGAACTTTCAGATCGTGAAATGGATGTACTTGTCCATCTGGCGCGCGGGAGAACGAACGCGGAAATCGGAAGCCTCTTGAATCTGAGCGAAAAGACAGTGGGTAATTACGTCAGCAATATGTTTGAAAAACTGCATTTGAACAACCGTATTGAGCTGGCGGCGTATGCCTATGAACATCATCTGTTTGAGCGCATCGGGAAGGAGTGATCAGCAGTTTTCAAATTTATCCGGGCGCTACCGCTCTTCGAAGAGAGCAAACACTTACACTTAGAGCCTATCCGAAGATTAACGATATCGTTGCGAGCCTTCGGGAAGCAACCTCCCAAAACTCTTTCTTTTTCGATTGTATAAGGAGATTGCTTCGCCGCC
>JBDTPH010000308.1:0-26080 GCA_039932795.1 Chloroflexota bacterium | reverse complement strand
CTTGGAGGCGCGTTGCAGAGCCTTCCAGCCATCCGATTTTACAAATTGGTTGAGCCAGCGTCCGGCTGTTTTGCCAGCCTTTTGCATATCCTTGGGCCCAAGCACGATGATGGCGATAAGCAGGATGAAAACGAGTTCAGATACACCGATTCCGAGAATTTCCATGATCTATAACTTTTGAAATGTCTGTTGAATTTCGCTCTGATGGTCAGCCAGTGCGCCGAGCACGCCATTGACGAAGCGCGGCGCCGAATCAGAGCCGAATAATTTTGCCAGTTCCACGGCTTCGTTGATGGCAACCTTGAGCGGTGTCTCACGATAGACAGCGAATTCCCACAGTGCCATGCGCAGGACGTTGCGGTCTATCGCAGCGATCTGATCGAGAGGCCACTCGGGCGCATATTTCGCAATGAGTTCATCAAGAGTCTGGGTGAGGGGAAGGATGCCAAAGACGATCTGTCGGGCGAACTCGGCCAGGTCATCGGATAGCGGAGATTCCTCCAGCCGAAGTTTCAAAATATCGCCTGGAGGATGATTTGCCATATCAACTTCATAAAGTACTTGCAGGGCAATCGAACGTGCCCTGGTGCGGGGTTTCATGCAGGCTTTGCCTCATCGTAATCTATATCCTCAATATGGATCTCGATCTCGCCAATTTCCATGCTGACCATTTCCTGTAGCGCGCGTGCGACCTGATGCTGCACGTTGCGGCTCACTTCACGGATATTCACGTCGTTCTTGAGGATAAGATACAGGTTTGCGAAAACAGTATTGTCCTTTACTTCGAGACGCACTCCATCATGCACGCCTCTCTTAAAGAGACGATTCACGCCGCCTGTCACGTTTGCCATGCGACTGACGCCGGGCACGCTCAACGCCGAGAGCCGCGTAATGGTGACCAGCACATCCGGTGCAACAGTGGTTTTGCCTTGTGCATTTGTGTATGACATTATTTTTTCCTTTTTCCCCTTTCCTTTTAGGATAGGGGCAGGGGTGAGGTCACATCATCGCCATTCCGCCATCCACACCCAGGACTTGCCCGGTGATGAACGCGGCCTGGTCTGAAGCCAGGAAGCAGACCGCGTACGCGATCTCCTCGGGCCTGGCTTTGCGTGCCAGCGGCACGAGTTTCAGCGCAGCTTCCAGGGTTTCAGGCGGCATGGCCTGGAGGATCTCAGTATCCACGAAGCCGGGCGCGACAGCGTTGACCGTAATATTACGGGGCGCGATCTCGCGCGCCAGTGATTTTGTGAATGCGATCTGTCCGCCTTTGGACGCCGAGTAATTGGTTTGACCGGGATTGCCCATTTGGCCGGCAACCGAGGCCATGTTGATGATGCGTCCATATCGTTTGCGCATCATGTGTTTTACCGCCACCTTGGAGCAATTAAATGTGGATTTAAGGTTGGTCGTGATGACCGCGTCCCAATCGGCTTCGGACATCATCATAATGACCATGTCCTTTGTGATGCCCGCATTATTCACCAGGATGCTCAGGTCGCCGAACTTCTCAATGGCAAATTTGATGAGCGCTTCAGCCTGTTTGAAATTGGAGACATCCGCCTGGAAGGCAGCCGCTTTCCCACCTGCCTCTTCGATCTTTTTCACCACCTCGTCCGCGGCCTCGGACGACTTGTTGTAATTCACCACCACTGCTGCGCCGCGTGAGGCAAGTTCCAGCGCCACGGCACGACCAATGCCGCGCGATCCGCCAGTCACCACGGCGACCCTGTTCTCAAGCGATATTGTCTCTGGCATTCTCCGATTCTCCTCAGGCGCGATTATACATCATCACTTTTTGGTTTTAACCCCAAACCGAGTGCAACGCCGCCTCCCAGGGCAACGACTGCGGCGAGTAAAAACGCATCCTGCCAGAATCGGATGGGAAACAGGCGGATGAGCGTATCTGAATAAAGGAACAACCACGAGTCGCCTTCGAAGAACAGGCTGTGAAACGCGGCGAAGAATACATCAAAGACGTTGGGACTGACCGCCATACCCACCAGGACGATCAGACCGATCGTGACGGCGAGCCCCACCATCAGCCAGCCGCCGCGCATCAAACCCAGAAGATAGGCCTGCCACCACTGCGGAGCGGATGCGAAGCGTCCATACCACGCCCAGGCACCCAGCGCGGCAAGCAACGCCAGCGAGACATACCAGACCCGCAGGGCGCCCTGTGTCACGCGCTTGACATCGTCCATATGACTCAACTGTCTCTCATCGTAGAGAGGCGTTCCGTCTTCGAATTTGAGATCGCCAAGGTAGGAAATATCCGCATTGTTGACGAGATAATCTATGGCATAGGGAGCCCACTTCAAGCGATCTTCCCTGGTAAATCCATACTCATCAGCAGGAAAGTATGGCATGTTGTATTCGGTCTTATAAAAAACGGGGGAAAGCAGGACGCGAATGGCAAGCCCGATCAAGGCAAGGGGAACAAGTATGGTAACGAGCCAGGAGAGGATTGGGGACTTATGGTTCATTGTAAATATTCCGTCCCGCCGCCCAGGATAAAGCGCACCATCATGTCATTCACGATCCACTCAATAGGCGCGTGATCGTCAGTGAAGACGGTCGTCGTCTCGTAGCCCGGTTTGAGATTTGCGAAGGTAGTTCCCATGGTCGTAATCAACAAGGGATGTACACTGGGGTCCTGTGAAAGCGCAACAAAATTCGACGCGAAGTTCTCTGCCTGTGTTGCCTGCCTGGTGGCAAAGATCATTGTATTCAAGGTGCCGGGGATATCCATGGTGTAAATGGACGGAAAGACTGTCCCCATGGTGGTGGCGAGTCCATTGATGAGCCGCCTGTCGCCGGGGACGCTGGCGCTGTTGATGGTCAGGACCCCATAGTCCGTCAGGTGGGAGGCGATAATCTGGAAGAATTCCTGGGTTGTCATGTGCGGAGGAATATAGGGAGGACGGTACGCGTCCACGGCGATGATGTCGTATTTGTGTGGGCTGCGTTCGAGTCCAAGCCGTCCATCGCCGATGTAAATATTCAGGTTGGGCATCGTCATGCCAAAGTATTTTTGACCCACCTCGACGATCTTTGGATCAAGCTCGTATCCATCAATTTGTATGTCACCATACACCGCTGTGAGCTGTCTTGCGGTCGTGCCCGCGGCAAGCCCAACAATTGCAACACGCTCCACATCAGAGGGTTTGCGGTTTGCATAAAAATACGGGCTGACAAGAAATTGATCCCATGGACCATTGTATTGCAGAATGTCAGGATGATAGATCGAGTGAACCCCCTGCCCTTCATTGAGTCGCAATATTGTGAAGCCGTTTTGTTCCGCCACCTGAATATAGTTGTATGCTGATTCGGTTTCGTAGATTTGACCTGCGCTGTTCTTGAGCGATTGACCGGAGGCCAGTATGGCGATAACAGCGATCACCAGTGGCATCCATAAGTGTTTGAGCATCGCACTTCGGCTGGCGAATTTTCCCAGCCCTGCCAGCGCGACGAATAACAAAACAAGACTGAACAATAGAAATGTTCTCGTCGTGCCAATCGCAGGGATGGTGACAAGCGTGGGAAGAAACGTCCCGATAAACGAGCCCAGCGTCGAAATGGCATAGATCTGACCTGAGATTTGTCCGGCTCGTGACATGTCATCTACGGAAAGGCGGATCGCAAACGGGGAGATCGTTCCCAATAATGTGATTGGCACACTGAACAGGACCAGCACTGCAATAAAGGACGCACCCAATATGCCGACCTGCAGCACTTCAAACGCGGTCGCAGCCGCCTTGAGAACTGGTGCCGCCATATACGGGACGAGTCCCAGCGTGAACGCGCCCCATGCCAGCGCGCGATACATTGCTGCGGGCGTTGGGTTGGCATCGGCCCATTTGCCGCCGATAAAATATCCAACTGTGAGGTAAATGAGGATGAGGCCGATAATGCTCGTCCAGACGAGATTACTGGTGCCGAACACGTTGCCGATCAGACGAGCTGCAGCAAGTTCCGCGGCGAGCGTGGTCATGCCTGAGATGAAGACTGTGAAAAGTAAATAGCGGCGCATGTTTTTTCCTGATATGAGATTGGGGGATTATACCTTTTGAAAGCGGTAAGCAGTAATTTGTAATTGGTAAGCCGTAATAGTTGGTGTCGGGCAGCCCTGCTCCCTTCTGATGGCGTATCGAGTTCAAAGATTGGACACTGGAGAATCAGAAGATGCTTGGACGTTGGTATACTTCAACGCATAAAGGAGTTTTATGTATACCCCAAAACTTTATCGTGAAGAGAGCCGAGAGAAAATATTGGAATTCCTGCAACAGAATGATTTTGCGGCCCTGGTTTGTTATGATGGAGAAAAACCTGTGGCGAGTCATTTGCTGGTGGAAGTCCTTGAAGATGGGGAGAAGTTATTGATCAACGGACACATGTCCAGGGCGAATTCGTTATGGAGGACGTTTGAGAATCGTGCTGAAGTGCTGGTCATGTTTCAAGGACCACATACGTATATTTCGCCGACCTGGTACAACCACGTCAATGTGCCGACGTGGAATTATCAAAGCATCCACGTGTATGGCAGTCCGCACGTGATCACCGATCATGATGAAGCCTATTCCCTGCTAAAACGCTTGATCGACCGACATGAGATGAATAGTCATTACAAGATGGAAACACTCCCGCAGGATTTTGTGGATAAAGAGATGAAAGGAATTGTTGCTTTTCAGATTGAAGTCACGCAGATACAAGCCAATTACAAGCTTAGCCAGAACCGTAATGACGAGGATTACCAGAATATCATTTCCCATCTCGAAGAGCGGACAGATGAACTCTCACACGGCGTTGCGGCGGCGATGAAGAGGCAGAGACCTTAAGATGCCATGTCGTTGTTAGTGTAGCGAAGCGATCTCCCTCAGAACCGAACGGACGTATCGAAAACGTTTATCTGTTTAAGTGCAGATTGCTTCGTCGGAATTTCGATCCTATTCTGTTTAAGCTTAATTGATTGACTCTTGGTCATGTCATGCTGAGCGAGGCGAAGCATCTCTGCGACTTAAAACCGAGACCCTTCGCTACGCTCAGGGTGACAATCTATAAGGTAATTTATGTTAACCTGAATAATGCATCTCAACCCTCCTCGCAATGACATATTTCTTGTTTTCGGCATATGTTTATGTGGTAAAATCCCGTCCGTTGTGTTGCTCCGCCTCCTGCTGGAGGCGGTTTCCACGTAAGTGGTCCGTACTTCACCGGAAGGTATCATGATCGAACCTGAAATATACCCCGAATCTGACGAATCGCAGGTGACGAACATCTCTCAATCCGATGTGCAATCTGTCCAGGCGGAGCTTGTGCGCATGCACCAGGCTGAGGCGGAGACGGTCACTGCGGATGAGGTGCAGTTGCAGCAGAGTGCGGCTGGCAATGTTAACGCGAACCACGTCAGTGCACGTCAGTCTGCGATGGCGGCAGTGACCGCCACGGATGTCCTTGGGGAGCAGGTTGCAGTAGGATACATCCAGGCGGAGAAAGCATCTGTTAGCGGGTACAGCGGTGTGGTCGTCGCGGGATCGGCAGATATCCATCACGCGATGGCAGCTCTGGTGATCGGGCAGGATGTCCAGGTAAATGACTCCCGCACAGTCCTGTTGATCGGCAAAAATGTTCAAGGGAACGTGACCACGCTGATGGACTCAAGGTCGGCCTTGATCGCGGGTCTGGTAGGCGGTTTATTCGCAGGTATCATGCTGTTGCTCGGACGCAGCTTGTTCGGGCGAAAATAATTTTTTGAATGTAGTAGCGGCTTAAGCCGCTTTTGTGAACGATGGAAGTCGGCACTACAGAAATTCTATTCAATAGAGCGAAGGTAACCTGTTGGATAACAGGTGAGAGGCGCTCGAGGAGTAAACATGGAAAAAGTTGTATTAAACGCAACCAAGCGTGATGTGGTTGGCAAGCAGGTGAAGGCATTGCGCCGTGCAGGCAAGCTGCCCGCGGTGATCTATGGCCGCCACACTGAGCCGGTCAATGTTAACCTGGACGCGCACTCTGCATCACTCATTTTGGCGAAGCTCACTTCTTCAAGCCTGGTGACACTCAATGTGGATGGTACAGAGTATCCCGCACTGGTGCGCGAGAAGCAGCGCGATTATATTAAGAACCGCCTGCTGCATGTGGACTTCCTGGCGGTTTCGATGACTGAGACTCTCCGTACCAACGTAAGGGTCAATTTCATTGGCGTTTCCAACGCAGTGAAGGATTTCAATGCCGTGCTGGTTCATAACCTTGAGCAGCTCGAAGTGGAAGCTCTTCCCACCGATCTGCCTGAGCGCATCGACGTGGATATTTCCATCCTTGCCAAGCCTGGCGAAGGTATCCGTGTCAGGGATGTCAAGGTTGCTGACAATGTCCGTATTCTCAATGACCCTGACACGATGGTTGCTGTTGCGACCTTCGCAAAGGTCGAAGAGGAAGTCGCGGCTGTCCCCGGTGCAGAAGGCGCTGCAGCTGCTGCCGAACCCGAACTCGCAGAAGATCGCGGCAAGCAGGAAGACGAAGAGTAAATCTCTCGTTCATGAGAAACTCCCCGATTATGGTCGGGGAGTTTTTTATTATGTCCTTGCGAGCGCCCTTCGTCTGTGCCTGGTCTTGATACGAGCAGGAAGAGCAATCTCTCTCCTCGACCACCACCGTTCAGAGCGACGGATTCAAAGTCCCAACACTTTCAGGAAATCGACAGTCATACGGGCGGTGGCACCCCAGAGCAATTCTCCGTCATAGGGATGGTAGGCGATGAGGGAACGCGTAGTGTCCGGGCGTTCGAACTGCCACCGATTTGACGAGTCTGCCAGCCACCCGAGCGGAATCGTAAAGACGCGCGCCACTTCATGTTCTCCCACACGAAAGACAGCGGGCCACTTGATGACCCCGACCACAGGCGTGACGCGGAAATACGTAATCGTAATAAGGTTGGTGAGACGGCCCAAAACCCTGATCCTGCTGGGATCAAGCCCGATCTCCTCCTCTGCTTCGCGTAACGCGGTTTCTTCGGGAGTGGTCTCGCCTTCGTCACATGCGCCGCCGGGAAAGGATACCTGTCCCTTGTGTGATTCGACTTTATCGGTGCGGCGCGTGAACAACAAATGCCATTCGTCCTCATGCCACGCCAGCGGGATCAACACGGCTGCACATTTGAGACGCGTTTCGTCGTTGAGCTCAATCTCAGCGTAGCCATCCAGGGATGGATCGGCAGCTTCGACGGCTTCGGTTAATCGCAATGAAATGTATTCTTCTGTCAGTGTGACAGGCATGGTTGATTTTCGATCTGTAAAGTAATGATGAACTCGTGCAAATAAAGATAGGAGAGGGAAGCGTTGTGGCTTTTCGATCAATCTTCTTCTCGAACAGGGCTTCCACAATAGGCACATTCGGCTGTGACCTCATCCAGCCATTCCACTTCATCGAGCAGTACCGTCGCTCCACAGGATGGACAACGAGTCGGCAGGATGGGTCTTTCTGCGGGGGCTGGCTGTGTTTCCATGGCTGGCACGGGCGGAGCCAATTTCCGCAGCCATAATTCCATCTGTGTGGCTTCGTCTGTCAAACCCTGATCGTTGAGTTCTGCGATGACACGTTCTCCTGCCTGATGCAGCTTATGCAATTGACCGCGCTGGGCCAGCAGTTCGAGTCCGCGGCTCAGGGAGGGCAGCCCCAATTTGGGTTGTCCGGCAAACAGACGGGCGCGTCCGGCTTGCAGATGAAAGCGTGGAGCGCGCGGTCCGCCGCGTGCATCGGCATTTTGGGCGATGCGCTCGAACAACTCAGCAGCCCGCCCATATTCGCCCTTGTCGAACACAAAGTTCGCCTCCTGTAAGACAGGGGGCACTTCGGGCGCAAGCGTTTTCCGTATATGACGGCGGAACAGGCGGCGCATTAGATTTTGTCCTCGATGATCTCCACGCCGATCTCTTCCGCCAGGTCCCTGCCGCGCGGGTCATCACTGGGTTCGATCTTGCGGGCGAAAACCAGGAAGCCGGTGTGCGCCACCATGCGGTCTGTGGGGCGGATACGATTGGGTTCGGCCTGGTAATATCTCAATAATAGTTCACAGACCTGCACGAACGCAAATTTATTCTGTCTCAAGGCGTACAGAGTCTTTTCCACCTGGTTGAATGTGGGGATGAGGCAGCATAGAAATCCGCCGGGTTTGAGCGCGTCACGCACCTGACCGGTGAAGTCGTACGGGTTCGGCACATCCAAAAAAAAGGAGTCCGCGTCGGTTTCGTCAAAGCCTTCGTTAATGTCCCGCAGTTTGAAATCCACGCGTGATTCGAGCCCAAAGCGGACCAGGTTTTTTCGTGCCAGGTTCTGCACATCGGGTTTGACCTCATACGAGATGACGCGGCCTTGCGGTCCCACAGCGTAGGCGAGGGCAGTGGTCATGGAACCGGAACCAGTGCCCGCTTCCATCACTTTTTGTCCGGGTCCAACTCCCATGGTGACGAAAATGAAGCCGATATCCTTGGGGTAAAGAATCTGTGTAGTGCGCGGCAGGTCAATGAGCAGGTCGCCAAGTGAAGGCTGCAGTAAAAAGAACGGCGAACCAATGTGACTGAAGACCTGCGTGCCCCATTGTTTGCCGATCAGGTCGTCATGCTGGAGAATGCCGCGATGCGTCTCGAGTCGTGCACCTGTTTTAAGGCTGAGGATGAAATGTTTGTGACGCAAGCCGACAAGTTGTGCAAGGTCACCGTCGCTGGCGATGGAGGTTGGATGATTTAAGGACATGAGATTATCTTACCATGAGAGTTTTCACGCTATGTGATCGCTTCTTCATGTACAGGCTGCGGGACCGTCCCCCTCATCCTGCGGTTGGATACAAGAAGAATGATGAACAGTACAACGGCAAGTATGACCATGCCGATCGTAACGGGCGTCTCTAGTCCACTCAGAGGGTTTTGCTGTGCCAGGTCTTTGGTGAGGGTGGCAAATGTATACAGGATCGCCTGAGCATTCCATAGTCCATGCAGCAGGACGGCAAGGAAATACGTGCCAAGCAATTGCATGTAACGACGTTCGCGCAGCGCGCCCACGATGGCAGCGCCCACCAATGCGGAAGTCGTAATGTGCAGCACCCCGGTCCCAATCCGTGTAAGAAGCAGGGTTGCCCAATCTGCCGTCTGTGCGCTGACGCCAAGAGTTTCGATCAACGCATATGCCGAGCCGCTCAAGGCTCCCATGGCGAAACCCTGGGCCCGAGATGTCAGCTTGCCCGCGAAAAACCAGACTCCCAGCGTTTTGAATACCTCCTCCAATAGTGGGATAAGAAGGGCGAAGTAGGACAATGCAACCGCGATGACGGCGGGTTTGGTGATGTATGGGAGCAGCAGATCCAACGTGGCCTGCGACTGGGGGCCCAGCCTGTATATTTGCTCGGAGAGCCGCTGCATTTCAGTGGTCAACGCGGGCTGTGAGATGAGAAATATGATCACAATGACCAAAACAAATATCATCGCGACCACTTCAAGGATAATGAGAGTGAATGGCACAAGCGTCATACCGATACCGAAAACATTCCACGTTTGCCAGCGTGTTCCCAGGGGGATTTCTCGTACACCCAGACCAAACAAAACAAATAATGGAAGGACCACTGCAGGAAGGGTCAGAATTGGGAGCACAAGCCAGTTGACACTGTCGTTCAAACTAATGCGGCTGCCCAGGAACAAAACAACACCAGCAATCACGAGGCTGACCACGACCTGCCATATGGAGATCGTGAAGGAAGAATCCCGATCCGCCGACGGTTTGTAAAGGAATTTTTGAATTGAAATGAAGGTCGCAACCAGAAGAATCACCCCCTCGAAGCCAAAGACGGCCAGGACGATGGTCTGCTGGGCTTGAACATCCGTGCCAGTCATGAAGTTGCTGAGCGCGGTAATTCCCATCAATAATGCCACAGCCAGAAACAGCAGGGCTCCAAGGATGAACAGCAATGAACTCAGCAGCGAGGCAAGATGGGTCTGCGACGATTTCATTATCTTTCCTCAATGGTGATGCCCAGGAGTTTATCTCCAGCGGGCGTATCCGTTCCCGGCTGTGCATCGCGCGGCGTTAATTGTTTTAGTACTTCCATTCCGCTCAGTACCTCTCCAAAAATGGTGTACTGCCCATCGAATTGCGTGGCAGGTGCATAGGTAATGAAGAACTGGCTTCCGCTGGTATCTGGTCCCGAATTGACCATCGCCACCTGGCCCGGCCTGTCGAACTTCAGCAAAGGATCAATTTCAGTCACGATGTAGTAGCCGGGGTTCCCTTTGCCTGTGCCGCTTGGGTCGCCGGTCTGCGCGTACAAATCGGGAAGCACACGATGGAATGTGATGTTGTCATACCAACCGTTACGCGCCAGAAAGATGAAAGAGTTCACCGTAAAAGGTGCTTTATCTGCAAATAATTGGATCGTCACATCGCCTTTTTCTGTATGAAGTATGGCGATGTATTGTTTATTACCCTGAATGGTCACAGGCGGGCAGGAGGTGAATTGTCTTTTGCCCATCAGGATCAACTGCAGAATGTTGTTGAGACTGTTGTAATCACGCGGCCCCAGGTAGATCTGCCCGTTGATCAGGATGAGGGGGGTGCCCGGCACACCGATCTTCTGGGCATCGTCCCGTGCCTGCTGGACTCGGGCGACAACGTCCTCCCGTTTCATATCGGACTTGAACTGTTCCACGTTCATTTCCAAAGCCGACGCCTGCGCGGTGATCCATTGTTCGAAATCCTCCACTGACAGGCTGGCCCAATTTGCCTGTTGCGAATAGAGCAGGTCATGCACTTCCCAAAATTTAGTTTGCTCCGCGGCAGCCTCCGCGGCTTGCGCAGCGATGAGAGCTTTATCATTCAGGCCAGCCAAAGGGAAAATGCGGGTCACCACCTGCATCTCATTTGGATGCTCCTCCAAAAGTTGATGCGCCGTTTTGGAGAAGGAAGCACTTCTTGGGTCCTGGTAGTCACCATAGTATGTAACCGTAAAAACAGGCTCCTCTGCGCCCAGCACATGATCCTGTTTACCGACAGGCGGAAAGATGGACGGTACTTCAGGGCCGGGTGTGGGCGCGGCCACAATGTTTGTGCAGGAAGCCGGCGTTGGGATGATGATATTTGGAGTAGGGGATGTAGCGATGGAAGGGGTACCTGTCGCTGAAGAGCAGGCAGAAGCAAGGAAAAATAAAATGAAGAATGCAGAAAGTTTTTTCATGGGATATCCCAATGACGGAGGGCGCGTCACTCCCTGTTATTTAATCGTCTGCTGTAGTTTCTCGAAGGATGTCATCCATGCGATGGTGTTGATGAACTCTTCGAGAGAATCACTTTGCTCGCGTAATGCCCGGACCGCAGGACCAACCGGGTCCTCTCCAGCCGCACCGCCAGGAACATCGGCGTAGGCCCCGTGAAACGCGAAATAAGCCTGGTTCAATTTGCGGATGAGATATCCATTCTGCCAGAAGACTTCTCTTCGTTGCTCCATATATTCCTCGGCTTCCTCGATTTTTCCCTGTGCGAGCAATTCATCTGCCTTGACGCGCGTCGCATGCATTTCAGCGCGATAGTCGAAGGGAGGCGGCTCGTCAAATCCGCTGGAAGGGAGGGGGCTTTCCTTGAAAGAGACCAGGTTTCGGCTGGGGGAGGAACCGAGCATTTCGGGATAGAAATGCCGCAGTACATACGTCCCAATTTCATTTCCCGCGATCGAAGCAGTGGTCTCGTTCATCGTACGGAGTTCAGGAGTTGTCGTGTAATTAAGTCCCAGTGGACGAAGATTTAGATAGTTGTGTATCCATTCGTGGGCGATGGTGTCGAGTATCCAGCGCAGGTCAGTGGTCTCCATCACCATGGTTGGGTAGACGCCTACGCCGCCAATGGCAACCACCAGTGTCGAAACGTCGAGCGAGTCTGAAACCCGATCTTCCAGCTTGATCTGTTCATCGAGTGTAAGCGTGGGGAGGATGGAAATGTTGGTGATCTGCAGGATGCGGTCACGCGGTGCAACGATGAGCGCAAGCGGCGTAGGTGATGTGTGATATAGGACCGGAGGAATGGTTTGCCCGGCGGTGGTGAGACCGAGATCTGCCAGCGCTTCGACAACCTGACCCTGCAGCGTTGCCTCAGCCAGTGGAGCGATCAGGTTCTGCCTGGCAATCAGTTTATCGCGCTGGGCGCGCACGTGTGCACTGGTGGATTCCTTCTCGGTGATATCCGGGTTGGCGTAAATTTGTTCGATGCTGATCTCAGCCTGCTGGAGTTGCTGGGTGATACGCAGGTATTCAAAAACGAGGTGTTTGTTCGTGCCGCGCTCAAACAGGAAGGGTGCTCCAATGGCACCCTGTTGAAGCTTTGTCCAGGCCGCGTCCCCTACCCAGTTGGGATAATCAAATTCTATTTCACGCGTATACGCACGCACACGATCTGATTCGCCTGTGAACCTTGGTGAGTCTCCTCCTGTGGCGATAATAATTGCGATGGCTAGTACGAGGAAATCAATGACATGTAGAATGCGATAGATCATGCGGGGATTATAACCATAAACAGGAACTGACAGGTTTTGCGCCTGTCAGCTCCAAATTCAACATTAAGGTATATCACCCTGAGGGAACGTTCTCTGCGACCGAAGGGTCTGTGTCAGCGCGGGCGAGATGCTTGGCTGCGCTCAGCATGACGATCCCAAGGATATTAATTGCCCTTCAAATACTCATCAATTGCCCAGGCGGCTTTGCGTCCGGCTGCCATGGCGGTGACTACGAGATCGGGACCGGTCACACAATCGCCGCCGGAGAAAACGCCCGGACGTGAGGTGGTGCCGGTCTTCTTGTCGGCAGTGATCAGACCCCAATCATGAGTCTCCAGGTCTGGCGTTGTCTTTCCGATGATGGGATCGGGCCAATAGCCAAGTGCCAGCACGGCGGTGTCGCATTCGACCATGAAGTTCGAGCCTTCCACGGGGACCGGCTTGCGCCTGCCTTTTTTATCGGGTTCGCCAAGTTTCATCTCGAGGCATTCCACCGCAGCAAGTCTTCCATCTTCGCCAGCGATGAATTTTATGGGTTGCGTGAGGAAGCGGTATCTTGCACCTTCCTCTTTCGCCATGTTGCGGTCCTTTTGACCACCGGGCATTTCCCTTTCCGTACGGCGATACAGGCATGTGACTTCTTCCGCACCGAGTCGTAGTGAGGTACGCAGACAATCCGCTGCGGTATCACCACCGCCGATCACCACGATGCGTTTCCCGATCTCCAGCGGTTGTTTCATATTGGCTGGAAGCAGGCTTGGCTCCACGTTCCCACGGATCAGGTAGTCGGTCGCTTCATAGACGCCGGGCAGGTCGGTTCCCGGTGTATCTTCCATTTTCGCGTCCACTTCCGACCCCACGCCGATGAAGACTGCGCTGAACCCTTCGTTGAAAAGATCATCGATCGTCCTATCTTTTCCGATATAGGTATCGCCGACAAACCTAACTCCAGCGCATACGAACTCCTCCCATTTTTCGATCCATACATCCTTGGGAAGTTTAAAGTTGGGAATACCATACACCAGCAGTCCACCGGCGGCCGGCTTGGATTCAAAGATCGTCACTTCATGTCCACGCTGGACAAGCTGGTCGGCACAGCCCAGGCCGGCAGGGCCCGCGCCGATAATCGCGATCCGCTTTCCGGTGGGAGGGGCGAGCGGAATGACGCGTCCTTCGTGGCGGCGTTTATAGTCCACGGTGAAGGTTTCCAGTTCTCCGCACAGGACCGGGCTATGCTGTTTATTAAGCACGCACGATCCCTGGCATAACTGCTCGTGCGGACAGACGCGCCCGCAAACTTCAGGCAGGGAGCTGGTCTGGTGATACAGGTTTGCGGCATCTGAGAAACGTCCCTGTTCGATCAGCCACATGGCAGACGGGATGTCATTACTCGTGGGGCATGCCAACATACAGGGAGCGGGGTCCGGGCAATGGATACAGCGCGCCGCTTCCACCATGGCTCGTTCGGGGCTGAAATCAATCACCACATCTCCAAAGTCACATCTGCGTTCCTGAGGAGGGCGAAGCTCCAGGTCATGGAACGGCATGTTCACGCGGGCTTTGCGATCAATTGTCAGTGTTTCACTGGGTATATACTGCATTAAATCCTCCAATTGGCGAAAAGGAAAGATACCTTGTGATAATACCAAAATTGGATGGGGCCACATGCATTAAATGTCACCAAAGCGGAGGACAATCATCACATTTATGGATATAAGATTTTCACAATACCTGTCGTCATAATTCACGTCCAGTTCATATTTGTAAGGTATAACCTCGTGCTGTACGGTAGAATTCTGCGTAGCAAGGCAGCCCCTTGCGGAGGATAATGATGGGTAATTTTTTCAGGAAGAACAGAATAATTTTGATCATTCTGTTGATCGTAGTTTTGGGTGTTTCGGCATTTTTATACAGACGCTCATTAAGCGCTGCTACTGCAACACAATTTCAGACCACGGCCATCGAACGCGGCAATCTAACTGCCACGATTGGTGCCACAGGTACCGTGCGTTCCAAGCAGAGTGCTGTATTGATCTGGCAGGCGGCTGGTACAGTGGAAACTGTGCACATACAGGTTGGTGATACTGTTGAAGCAGGCGATGTGCTCGCTGCCCTGGAAAAGACATCGCTGCCACAGAGTGTTATTTTGGCTGAAGCAGATCTGGTCAGCGCCCAGAAGTCGCTGGAGGACCTGATGAGCTCAAACACCGCCCAGGCCGAGGCCGTCATCGCTCTGCGTAATGCGCAGGAAGTGTATGACAAGGCTGCAAATTGGCGCAAGGAATTGAACGGGAAAATCAATATCAAGAAAATTGTTTACAAAAAGCTTGGGGGCCGGACCATTCCCATTCTCAAGGAATATCGTGGATATGCGGATGAGCAGACCCTTGTGAAAGCTGATGAGGATCTGGCCCTTGCCAAATCAAAGCTGGATGACGCGCAGCGGACCTATGACCGCCTGAAGGATGGGAACACGGCAGATATCCTGGCCGCGCAGGCTCGCGTGGATGCGGCGCAGGCCACTCTCAACCTGGCGCGCGTGATCGCGCCTTTCGACGCCACTGTGACTGAATCCTATCCATTGCCCGGCGACCAGGCTTCCGCCGGAGCGACGGCTTTCCGCCTGGATAACCTGAGCAGCCTCTTTGTGGATGTGGAAGTCTCTGAAGTTGATATCAACAGTGTGCAAGTCGGCCAGCCTGTCACATTGACCTTTGATGCCATACTGGGCAAGGAATACCACGGCGAAGTCGTTGAAGTGGCTCAGGCCGGCACAGCGGTGCAGGGCGTCGTCAATTTCAAAGTGACCGTGGAGCTCACGGATGCGGATCCAGGCGTCAAATCCGGGATGACTGCTGCTGTCAATATCGTTGTTGAAGAGCTGGATGATGTTGTTCTAGTGCCCAACCGCGCTGTCCGCCTGGTGAATGGTGAGCGAGTGGTCTATGTTCTTATCGAGGGAGAGGCCATCAAAAAGGAGATCCGACTGGGCTCTTCGTCTGATACGATGAGTATTGTGGCGGTCGGTGATGTACAGGAGGGTGATCTGGTCATTCTCAACCCTCCCTCATTCGAATTTGGCCCCGGTAACGGACCGGGTGGCGGATTTGGTGGATAAAACCATGTCGAACGTAATCGAAGCCCGTGACCTTTCCAAGGTTTATCTAATGGGTGAAGTCGAAGTGCAGGCTTTGCGCGGCGTTTCGTTCACCATCGGACGCGGCGAAATCGTATCCATCATGGGACCCTCGGGTTCAGGCAAGTCCACACTCATGAATACACTTGGCTGTTTGGACAGACCGAGCTCCGGCGAATATATCCTGGATGGAGAATCGGTTGCCACCTTGAATGACGATCAACTTGCCGATATCCGCAATCGCAAAGTAGGTTTTGTTTTCCAGAGTTTCAATTTGCTTTCGCGTCAGACAGCCATCACCAATGTCGAACTACCGCTTCGTTATTCTGGTAAAACGGAGGGACGCCGTGAGCGTGCCATTGAAGCCTTGAAGGCAGTTGGGCTGGAAGACAGAATGACTCACCGCCCGTATGAACTTTCGGGCGGACAACAACAGCGCGTTGCCATCGCACGTGCCCTTGTCAATAACCCGGCCATTATCATGGCCGATGAACCGACAGGTAATCTTGATTCAAAGGTCGGCAGGGAGATCATGAATCTCCTGCTCAACCTGAACAAGGAAAGCGGAACCACTTTGATCATCATAACGCATGACCCGGTAATCGCGGAGCAAACGCAGCGCGTCATCCGCCTGCGCGACGGTGAATTGGAGAGTGCCTCATGACGATCTGGCAGTCCTTTATCGAGGCACTCGAAAGTTTGAGCGGGAACAAGATGCGGTCCGGTCTGACCGTGTTGGGAATTGTGATCGGCGTGGCGGCCGTGATCGCCATGCTTGCCGTGGGGCAGGGAGCAGAGGCATCCATTACTGGCTCCATCAGCGGGATCGGTACCAATCTACTATTTGTATTCCGCGGTGATGCGGATGATAGCATCCGCAACCCCAAGCCTCTCACTCTTGGGGATGCAGATGCGCTCCGGGATCAATTTGCCGCTCCTTCCATCGAAGCGGTTGCGCCGGCACTGCAGGGGGATGGTGTGGTGTCATTTGGCGGTGAACAAACCTCTCCGCAGCTTTTTGGTGTGACCCCCGAATATTTCCAGGTGCGTAACCTGAATTTGGCAGAGGGTGAATTTATCACCGAGGCACACATGCTGGGACGTGCCTCCGTGGTCATACTCGGGCCGGAAGCCGCGGAAGCCATTTTTGGTCACGCGGATGGAATTACCGGTGAAACTGTCCGCATCGAAGGACAACCCTTCCGTGTGATCGGTGTTCTGGAGTCGAAAGGCGGCGGTGCATTTGGCAGTGAAGATAATCAGGCCATAGTTCCATTCACCACGGCTCAGGCACGCTTGATCCGCCGCAGCACCAGCGACCGTGTGGATATTATTTTCGTACAGGCTGTGAGCGGTGACGTGGTCTCGCAGGCATCTGAGGAAATTGCACAGATCCTGAGCACGCGTCATCGCACTCCCATCGGTGCAAATGATTTTACTGTCTTTACACAGCAGGACCTGCTGTCAACCTTTGCATCCATTACGGGAATTCTCACGATCTTTCTGGGAGGCATTGCAGGTATCTCGCTGTTGGTGGGCGGTATTGGCATTATGAATATTATGCTGGTCTCAGTCACTGAACGGACGCGTGAGATCGGTCTGCGCAAGGCGCTTGGGGCGCGCAGACGTGATATCCTGACCCAGTTCCTGACCGAGTCATCGCTGCTCAGTCTCATCGGCGGCATTATTGGGATCATGTTGGGCTGGCTCATATCGTTCATCGTCGGGCAGGTCGCTGTCGCCAGCGGCACAGCCTTCACCCCGGTGGTAGGGCTCGACGCGGTGGCGCTTGCCACAATCTTTTCTGCCGCTGTGGGTCTTTTCTTCGGGATCTATCCTGCCAACCGGGCAGCAAGTCTTGAACCTGTTGAAGCGCTGCGATACGAATAATTCTGAATGATACTTAAGGAGCGGTTTACTCCGCTCCTTTTAGGTTAAAATATGCTCATGACTAAATTCAGCATCCTGATCACCGATGGACTGGACGAACGCGGACAGTCCATTTTGCGTGCTGCTGCGAATGTGGATGATAAAACCGGGATCACGGCAGATGACCTCGTCAAAATTATTGCAGAGTATGATGGTCTGATCATTCGGGGGATGACGCGTGTCACAGCCTCCGTCATGGACGCGGCCACCCGCCTGAAGGTGGTTGGACGTGCGGGCGTAGGTGTGGATAACATCGATCTTGATGCCGCGAAGAAACGTAACATCATAGTTGTTAACACACCCACTTCTACAACCGGGGCAGTTGCCGAGCTGACATTGGGTCTGATGCTCGCACTGGCACGGGATATCCCCCGCGCAGACGCGACCATGAAACAGGGAGAGTGGCTCAAGAAGGAACTTGAAGGTGTTGAGTTAAGTGGCAAGACACTCGGAATTATTGGCTACGGACGAATTGGCATGGATGTGGGCAAGCGCGCTTCTGCTTTTGGGATGAATGTAATTGTCTATGACCCGAACGTTACAGAAGATGAACTCAAGCATAGCGATGCAGAACCCGTTTCGATCCAGGACCTATATGCCTGGTCTGATTTCATTTCACTGCATTTGCCTCTCAATGTGCAGACCCGTGACCTGGTGGGTTCACTGGCGTTCTCGCAGATGAAGGACGGCGTGCGGATCGTGTGCGCAGCGCGCGGCGGCATTCTGGATGAGCAGGCTTTGGTGAACGCGCTGAACAGTGGGAAGGTTGCCGGTGCAGCGCTGGATGTCTTCGAGCAGGAACCGCCGGGTTTAACGGAGGCAGTTTCCCATCCCCGGGTGATCGCCACTCCGCATATCGGTGCGCAAACGGCCGAGGCGCAGTCGCGTGCCTCGCAGGATATCGCCCATGAAATATTATCTGCATTGCAAGGAAAACCATTGCGTTGGAAGGTCGCATAATTAAACAGGAGAATTCATGAGTCAGAAACTGGAACAGTTAAAGGGAAAAATCGGCGAAGTAATGGATATTGGCCGGGCGATAAGTGTGCTTGGTTGGGATCAGCAGGTGAACATGCCGCCCGCAGGGAATGAGGCGCGTGGTCAGCAGCTCGCGACCTTGGGCAAGATTGCCCAGGAAAAATTCATTACGGATGAAGTTGGGCAGTTGATCGGGGATTTGAAGGATGAATTTGCAGGCGCCGATCCTGATTCAGATGAAGCCGCGTTGATCCGCGTGACAGCGCGTGATTACGACAAAGCCAGACGTGTTCCGCCGGAGTTCATCAGCGAACAAGCCATTGTTTCATCCAAGGCGTTCGAAGCCTGGGTGGAAGCCAGGAGTAAATCAGATTTCTCCATCTTCCGGCCTCATCTTGAAAAGGTTGTTGAACTCGTTCAAAAATATGTCTTGTTCTTTCCGCCTGCCGATCATCCCTATGATACGTTGTTGGATGACTACGAACCGGGCATGAAGACTTCTGATGTAAAAGAGATCTTCGATGGTTTGCGTCCGAAACAGGTCAAGCTGATCAAAGCCATCGCCGCAGGCAAACAGGTTAAGGATGATTTTCTTTTCAAGAAGTACAACGAAAAGAAGTTGATCGATTTTGGCGTTGGCGTCATCACCAAATACGGTTATGACTGGAGCCGCGGCCGGCAGGATAAGGCGCCACATCCGTTTGAAACCACCTTCAGCGTGGACGATGTTCGCATCACCACTCGTTTCGAGGATGATAATCCGCTGGCAACACTGTTCAGCACCATGCACGAATCGGGCCATGCAATGTATGAGCAGGGGATCGATCCTGTCTATGAGCGCACGCCGCTTTCAGGGGGCACATCGCTCGCTGTACACGAGTCTCAATCGCGCATGTGGGAAAACCTTGTCGGCCGTTCCCTGCCGTTTTGGGAACACTTCTATCCATCCCTTAAAAAAACCTTCCCAGCGCAGCTGGATGGTGTGAGTCTGAAGACGTTCTATAAAGGCATCAACAAGGTTGAACCGTCACTCATTCGCGTCAATGCTGATGAAGCGACGTACAACCTGCACATCATGCTGCGCCTCGAACTCGAGATCGGCATGGTGGAAGGCAGCATTGCAGTGAAGGACCTGCCCGAAATATGGAATGAAAAGATGCAAGACTATCTCGGGATCGTCCCACCTGATGATGCCAGGGGTGTCCTGCAGGATATTCACTGGTCGGGTGGCGCCATCGGTTATTTTTCCACGTATGCACTTGGAAACCTGATTTCCGCGCAGTTATGGGAGAAGATCAGAAAGGATGTCCGCGACCTCGACGACCAGATTTGCAGAGGCGACTTCCGTGAACTGCTTGCCTGGTTGCGCAAGAATATCCATCGCCATGGACATAAATATGAACCACAAGATCTGGTTAAAAAAGTGACCGGTTCGAAGATCACGCCAGCACCTTACGTGCGCTATCTGACGAAAAAATATAGCGAGATCTACGGACTCTAAAATTTTTGATTGGAGTGCGTCGCAGGAAGTTTGGATACACCGGCAAATGCATCTTTTCCGAATCAAAACCTGCAACGCACGTTCTGTTTAATATGAAACTGCGCATTTTCATCACTGCTTCTCTTCTTGGACTTTTGACTGGTTGCTCACCGTTGGTGTTGCCGACCGAGAGCCTGGTCCCGACGCCTTATCCGCCTGAATACCTGCCGACGGTCATTGCGTTGACCGCGCAGGCGGCAAATCTCTCTGCGACGGAGGCGGCGACCACGTTGCACCCAACCGGGCCGCCAACAGATATTCCCGAGCCGACGCGTACTCCAAGGCCGAAGCCAACCTCTACAGCCACGACCATTCCCGGACACGAACCTGCCGCGATACAGATCTTTTCACCGGGACCGATGTCCAAAGTTGTATCGCCCATTACGTTGCGTATGAATATTATTTCCGGGGAGACTGAGAAGGCGCAGATCGACCTGTATGGGGAGGATGGCCGCCTGTTGTCGCGCACACTCAAAAAAGTTCCACTTTCCGGCGACGGGGTCTTTCAGCAAATCAAGATCCCATTTGAGATTAGGGCAGCGGCGGAAGTGGCGCGTATCACCATCAGCACCACGGATAAAGCGGGCAGGATACAGGCATTGAATTCGGTTCGCGTGCTATTGCTATCTTCAGGGACCAACGAGATCACGCCGCCAGGCAACCCGTCTGAGCCTGTTGGAGTCTTTACTCCCAGTCTAAAAGAATCAGCATCTGATGGAGTCTTGAATCTGCGCGGAGATATTTGGCCTTTCAATCTAAATCCAGTCATCCTGGAACTGGTTGGCGCGGACGGTAAATCCCTTGGTCTGCGAGTCCTGACTGTGGACCAGTTGAATCCGCAGCTGTTCGAGACAACCATTCCCTATAAGGTCTTAGAGCCCACACTGGCACGTTTGACCATCCATCAGGAGGATGATCGCATGAGTGGTCCGTTCTATGTATACACCCAGGAGATTTTGTTAAATCCATAATGCTTGCAAAATGAATGTGCGGCAGTTATAATGTGCCACGCTGTTTCGCCTGCGGGGTGTGGCTCAGACCGGTAGAGCGCACGGTTCGGGTCCGTGAGGTCGAGAGTTCAAATCTCTCCACCCCGACAGAGTGCCAAAACCGCCTTATGGACGACAGTTTCTGTTATCCATGAGGCGGTTTCGTTTAAAATCGGGGAAATTGAAGCGCAATCAGGGCGTATATCTTGGCTGGCTGTTCGGAGCATAAAAAAACAGCGTGTGATTATCATCCGAAAAAGGTGATTTTCACAACAAGATTTAGCGCAACTGGGGGCGCATATGTCCCAACTCGTAACTACCCAGCTTTTACCTCGTTCCCTGCTGAGTAGTTACCTCGGGATGTTATTTATCCAATTCCACGCTTACCAGAACAGCACGAACCACCACACGTTTCCTATAAGTATTGGTTTTCTCGTCATACTCCTTACAAGTCACAAGAGTCAGCCAGGGTTTCTCTTCATGCTTCAACACAGATGTATCATTTGGCGCAACAATCTGATTCGTACGCACTTCAAATGTGTACGCTTGTCCATCTGCATGGATAATGATTTTATCGCCGTACTTCAGTTTGCCCAAAATGACAAACGGACCCGGCAACCCATTTGAATCATAGACATGACTCGTTAATACACTATTGCCATTCCAGGATGGGAATGCGGTTCCTTCCAACCATCCGGCCTGTTTGCCCAACCAGGTCACATCCCAAACTCCATTCTTTTTCGGCACACCAATAATTGGAATCTTGATACCGAGGCTTGGGATCTCTAACACTACGTCTATCGCTGTGTACACTTTATCCAGCGGCTGGGTCGGGAGAACTGTACGTATGCCTGACGCAAAACCCGTTTTGGGTAGTGAAGGCGTAGTCAGCGTCACACTTGATGTGCGGCGATAGTCATTGGTGGCATTGTCAGTTGGGTCATAGCTTCGTTCGGTGGAATATCGATTATATGACGACTGAGGTTGCAAGGCCGGCAGTGGATCGATCTGAATGCTGGACCAATCTACACTTGCCGAGTTAATCACTGGGCTTGGCCCTACAAATTGAGCCTGGAAAGTAATTGTGGCAGACTCTTCGAGCGGGAAGCTTGTCCAGAAAAGGCCTATGCTTGAGGAAGTAGTGGTGACCGTAGCTATAGGCAATCCAGCAGTGCCGTTCACCAGTACCGAGGCCGGATTCAGAGCTAACGCTGCTGGGATCGTATCGGTCAACAAAACATCATAGGCAGGTGCCGCACTAGTACTTGCGTGCTCGATCTGAATGGTATAGGTCACGACCGAACCAATCGATGCAACGAGTGGATCAATATCTTTTACGACAGAAAGATCTGGCTCAACAATGTAAACATTCGGTGCTGTGCCTGCGAGTAAGCCGCCTTCCCAGCTCCAAGTCACATTATTGCTCAAGCCCTTGGCGTGTTGGGCATCATTGGCATTATCGAAAATATCTAAAACAATTACCTCATAATTGACGATCAGAGTCTGTATCGAACCACTGGTATTCTGAACTTGACCAAAGTCAAATGTAATATGGCGACCCGCATCCACGCTGGCAGGATTTGTGTCCGTACTGGGTTCATTTTGGACAGTAAGCGCCGATGCAGTGGTGCATGGATTCTGGGCTAGTATCAAGCTACCCGCTGAAACTGGCGTGGTCGGATCACAACCCACAAACGCCAAACCATGATCGAGCACATCGACAGCTTTCAGATTATTGATGATGCCTACCGGGATTTCAATCTGGATGCTATAAGTTAGGATCTCGCCGATCAATACATTGGGGTTGGCAGAACCAGCTTGGTTGGTATTCGTCAGGGACTTGGTATTACCGCTGGCAAGTGTATCGGTATCAGTATCATCAGATTCAACAGGGGTACCACCGGTATGTGAACCATCATCTTGAACATGGACAGTATTAGCGAATGATGTAATGCCACCCAAGCTGGCAAGGTCCGCAACCTTAAGTTGAACGGTGAAAGACGAGGACGCGCTTGAAGCTAAGTCAAATAATGGCCAGGTGATCTGTCCACTGGCAAACACGCCACCACTGCTCGCTGAGACAAAGGACATACCAGCCGGAACGGTATCCACTAACGCGATACCAGTCAAATCAGAGACGCCGATATTCGTAACTGTAATCGTATATGTTGTAGTGAAATCTGGAGCAACAACGGTTAAGCCATCATCTTTGTCTACGACGTGTGCAGCCTGTTGATCAGTGTCTGTAGCTGTGTTGTCCGGCGGCGTCATATCGGTCATTCCAGTTGGAGGGATAACCGTAACATTGTTTATCAAGTCACCTGTTGCAGCAGGGTCTATTTGGACAGTAACGTTATAGGTCACGCTGGCAAGTTGGGGCAAATCAAGTGAATCAGTGAAAGTCGCTGGGTTTGTGGCGTCATCCGTGCAGTTATAACCAGCGGGAGTTCCAGCCGCGCAAGTCCACGTCCAAGATGCGATCTGGGGCGGGCGTGAATCGGTAATAGTCATTCCATTCGCATCGGCTGGGCCATTGTTCGTAACAGTGATGACATAATTCAAGGTACCGCCAGCAAGGTAGAAAGTTAGATTGTCCGTCTTGGTAACCATCAAATCAAGTTGAGGGCTGTTGCTTACACCGAAATCAACACGATTCTCATTAGTAGTGCCAGTAGTATTGTCAAATGTTTGTTCACCAGCCGGGGTCAAAGTGATGGGCAGAGTCTGGATATAACCACCCAAACCAAGGAGTCCGTTTGCTTCGGAGCCGTTGTCATCTGAATCAGTAGTGTCGGTATCAGAGTCAGGCGCAGGTTCGTAGGCAACAGTCGGGAGCGGTCCTGTACTGGAGCGGTAATCCCGCAAAAATCCGCCAGGGTTGAAGTTAACTGCTGGCAGGCGCACAATGTAATCACCAGCAGGCAAACCCGTAAATGTATAGAATCCACCACCACTTGTGGTGGTAGTTCCGAGTAATGCACTGCCATCTCCCGAACGGAGTTCCACAGTAACTCCACCAAATCCCACCTCTGCACCATCAAGTATGCCACTGTTATCCAGGTCGTTCCAAACTTGATTGCCAAGCGTAATCGTGTAGAAGCCGAAGTCAATAGTCATATTGGCTTGCGTGTCAGGCTGCCCTTGCTGGTTGCCAGGCAAGGTACCATCCACGTCGGTTTCGCCGCCTGGCTCGTTGGTTGTATTAGGACCGAGTGTAACAATGGATGATATAACCGAGCCGTTCAATGTTCCGCTGGTCTGGAGCATACCGTTATCATCCGAGTCAGTGTCGCTATTGGCGGGTGCCGCAGTCGTTTCAGTGACTGCGCCTGCAGTCGTGCGTGATGTACCTGATGACCAATAGCCGCTCAAAACGCCGCTAAAGTTACTAGCTACTACTGATACAACATAATCTCCGGCTTGGAGTCCGTTGAATAAATAGTAGCCGCCGTTGGCAGTCGCCTGCGAGGCAATGATAGTGGTTAAATCACTGGCGGCGTACAAGTTGACGGTTACACCCTCGATACCCACTTCAGCCCCATTAATTGTGCTGCTGTTATCCGTATCAAACCAGACGCGATTGCCAAGTGAGAAGACTGGCCTGAAGCCAAAATCAAGACTTGGGTTCGTGGTAGAACCCGTCAGGTTGTTTACTGCATTGGATGTTTGAGTCAGTCCCGGGGTAAGAGTGACCGCGTTCGACACAATCGTACCGCCTCCGGTGCCAACACCATTATCGTTATTATCCGTGTTGGTGGTTGGATTCGTTGTGTCGATCGGAGCAAATGAGTCCACACTGCTGACTGTACCAGTCGGCGCAATCACACGGACAACGTAATTACCTTGCACGAGACCAAGGAAGCTATACAGGCCTCCACTCGTGGTCGTAGTTGAAGCAAATTGCACTGTGCCATCACCAGACCAAAGCTCGACAGTTAAACCATCAAGACCAGTTTCACCGCCATTGAATGCACCGTTCTTATCGGTGTCACTCCAGACCAGGTTGCCCAGCGTCATAGTATAGAAACCAAAATCTACGGTCATATTGGCGCGACCATTTGCCTGGCTGCCCTGACCAACACCAGTTTCGAGGTCAGTCTCGCTGGCAGGTTCAGTATTCCCACTAGGTCCAAGTGTGACCGTCGAGGAAATGACGGCGCCGCTCAAAGGTCCGACGGTTTGGAGTGTACCGTTATCGTCTGAGTCGGTATCGTTATTGGCAAGCGCAGCAGCTGTTTCAGAGATTGCACCAGCAACGGTACGACTTGTGCCGGAAGACCAATAGCCGTTCAAGACACCAGTAAAGTTGCTGGCAGCAACAGAGACAACGTAATCACCTGGATAGAGATCATCGAATAGGTAGTAACCACCGTTGGAGGTTGTATCCGTCGCCAAAATAACTGCAAGGTTACTGGCAGCATACAAATTAACAGTTACACCGTCCACGCCCACTTCCAAACCATTGATGGTGCTGCTATTATTAGTATCGAACCAGACGCGGTTACCGATGGAATACTTTTGAACAAAACCAAAGTCATCGGTAAAGTTGACGTTTGCATCGGCCAGCGCACCGGTATAGTTCGATTGATCTTCACCGGTTCGTTCGGTACCACCTAGCAGCGTGAAATTAGTGCTGCGAATGCCGTTGGTGGCCGGGGCCGCATCGTCAATGCCGTTTTCAGTGGTTGTGGGGCCAGTCGTCTCGTCAGTTGTTTCGTTCGCGCTGTTACCAACCGACGAGTAGTAGGTGAAGAGCGGCCCGCCCGACCGGAACTGTGTGGCAGGAATAAAGGCATAGTATGTACCGGGAGAGAGCAAGTCAAACTGATAATGCCCGGTTGCATCGGTGGTGGTACTGGTGACAAACGTACCTGTTGATGTATACAACTCGACCGTCACATTGGGGGCGCCTGCTTCGGTACCGTCCAGCACGCCATTGTTGGCAGTGCCGCCGCCTGCGCCATCATCGATCCAGACACGAT
>JBDTPH010000307.1:0-4590 GCA_039932795.1 Chloroflexota bacterium | reverse complement strand
GTATCCGGGAGTTTGGTTTGCCGCATTCAAGGTGAAAAAAGGCTACAAAGTCGATACTGAAATGACCGCTGAAGACTGGAAGGAACTGGTTTCCGTTTTCAAAGATGTCTTTAAGAAACATGTCAGGTCTGAGTTCCCGCAGGATGTTTACAAACAGCTTGAGCTCGCCACAAAAGCCGTGTTCGCATCATGGAACGGTAAACGCGCCATTGCCTACCGCAACAAGGAAGGCATTTCGCACGATCTAGGCACAGCCGTGAATATCCAGACCATGGTCTTCGGCAACATGGGCGAAGACTCAGGTACCGGCGTTGCATTCACACGCAACCCGTCCACCGGCGACAAGAAGATGATGGGCGAATATCTGCTCAATGCACAGGGTGAAGACGTGGTGGCAGGCATTCGCAATGCTGACCCGATCGAAAATCTTGTAAACCAAATGCCTGCTGCATACAAGCAATTCATGGGCATCACTGCCAAGCTCGAAAAGCACTACAAGGATGTGCAGGATGTCGAATTCACCATCGAACGCGGCAGACTGTGGATGCTCCAGACCCGCAACGCCAAGCGTACTGCCAAGTCCGCTGTGAAGATCGCAGTGGATATGGCAAACGAACGTCTGATCACCAAGGAGCAGGCCGTCGCGCGTGTCACATCGGATAATGTAGATTCACTGCTCCACCCCCAATTCGATATCGAAGCGATGAACAGCGCTGAAAAAGACGGTACATTCTTTGGAAAAGGCGTAAATGCATCCCCGGGTGCAGCAGTAGGACAGGTCTATTTTGATGCTGATAAAGCAGAAAAGATGGCCAAGGAAGAGAAACAGGACACCATCATGGTGCGTCCGTTCACCAAGCCTGATGATGTCCATGGCATGATCGCATCGAAGGGTGTGCTCACCAGCGAAGGTGGAGCTACATCACACGCAGCAGTTGTTGCCCGCCAGTTCGGTATTCCGTGCGTGGTCGGCGCGTCCGCGATCAAGATCGATCTTGAGAGACGCGTGATGGCCATCGGTAAAGCCGTTATCAAGGAAGGTGATTGGATCTCTGTGGATGGTAACACAGGCAAAGTTTTCATCGGAAAGATTCCAACAATCTCTCCATCACTTGATGAACAGACCGAATTATTGACCCTGCTTACCTGGGCAGATGAAATTTGCGCCCGCAAGGACGTTCGCGAAGCGCCAGCCAAAGGATATCCCACACGTGGACTTCAAGTATGGGCAAATGCAGATTATCCGAAAGATGCCCAGCGGGCCCGTTCCTATGGCGCAGTTGGCATTGGTCTTTGCCGCACGGAGCATATGTTCTTTGAACCCGAGCGTCTGCCCATCGTACAGGATATGATCCTCTCGAAAACCAGTGACGGTCGCACTGCAGCGCTCAACAAACTTCTCCCCTACCAGCGCAAGGACTTCGATGGTCTCTTTGAGGCTATGGATGGATATCCCGTTATCATCCGCCTGATTGATCCGCCTCTGCATGAGTTCATGCCCGATGAAGAAAAACTTCTCGAGGAAGTCATCACCATGCGTGTCAAAGGTGAGACAGACGGCCTGGCTGCCAAGGAAGAGCTGCTGAATGCCATCAAGGGAATGCACGAATCCAACCCAATGATGGGCATGCGCGGAGTACGCTTGAGCATCTCCATGCCTGAAATCGTGGAAATGCAGGTACGTGCCATCTTCGAAGCTGCCGCGGACTGCACGTTGCGCGGTATCGTTGTGAAGCCTGAAGTGATGATCCCATTGACGGGAACCGTAAAGGAACTCGAATGGATCCAGCCCAGACTCGAACGCATCGCGTCTGCCGTCATGGAAGAAAAGAATGTCCAGTTCGAATACAAATTCGGGACCATGATCGAAATCCCGCGCGCTGCAGTGACCGCCGCGGAAGTGGCAGGACACGCCCAGTTCTTCTCGTTCGGAACCAACGATCTGACCCAGATGACCTATGGTTATTCCCGTGACGATGCAGAACGCAACTTCCTGATCACCTATCAGGAACAGGGCATTCTCGAAACGAATCCCTTCCAGACGATCGACCGCGGTGGCGTAGGCAAGCTCATGGATTGGGCAATCGCCGAAGGCCGCAAGACCCGCCCCAATCTCGAAGTAGGCATCTGCGGTGAGCACGGTGGCGACCCAAATTCCATCGAGTGGTGTCACCTGATCGGCAACAACTACGTTTCATGTTCACCGTTCCGCGTGCCGATTGCACGTCTCGCCGCGGCACATGCGGCTTTGAAACATCGTCCCGTCAAAAAAGCGGCTGCTCCGAAAAAGAAAATCATCAAAAAGATTCTGCCTGTCAAGACAGCCAAAAAGAAGTAGAACGCGGTAATAAAAAGGGCGCACTTTGAAAGTGCGCCCTTTTTATTTTAAGTACCCGATTATCGAACGTTGAGCACCTGTCCCACATAGATTAAATTGGCGTTTTTAATGTTTGGGTTCAGTGACAACAGATTGTCAACTGTAGTCCCAAACTTATTGGCGATGATCCTCAAGGTATCACCCCTCTGGACAACATATGTTGATATTTCCGTTCCAGGGATGGTGATCGCCTGCCCGACGTAGATGATGTTCGGGTTGCTAATCCTGGGATTGGCCTTGAGGATTGCATCTACAGTCGTGCCGAACTTTGCGGCAATGATACGCAGTGTGTCACCTTTTACTACATAGTAGGCCTGTCCGCTGGCGGGGGGCGGCGTGGTCGGCGGAGGAGTGCCTGGAGCCGTTGCATAGATGGTCAGCCGCTGACCTTCATAGATCAAATTAGCATTGGTGATGCTCGGATTCGAAGCACGGATGGACTCCACTGTAGACCCAAAGCGAGTTGCCAGACTTCTCAAGGTATCGCCGCGGGCTACGATATAGATCAGGTAGCCGCCATCACTGCCTAAAATCGAACCGGGCAGAAGCAGGACCTGCCCCGGATAGATCAAGTTACCCCAGCCGATCTCGGGATTCGCCAGCCGCAGAGCTGAAACGGTCGTGCCACATCGATCTGCGATCTTGCGCAGAGTGTCACCACTGACAACAGTCACACCAGTGCCACAGCTGGCGGCGAATGCCGAACTCGTGGTTGCAAACATGGCGAGCAGCATTGCCACAATAACAAATGATTGGATAAGCTTTTTGTTCATCGAAACCTCCATTTCGTATAAAACTAACTGTATGATGAAGTTCGAGGTGAAAAAGTTCCGTGAAACCGTATACCCCGTACTAAATTCCTACTTTTTGTCTGAAACTCCCGGGGATGTCGGCATATACACCGCGCATCTTTGCGGACAAGGCTTACGCCAGTGTACAGATCAAGCGCTCTTTGTGCGCCAACATAATCACGGCAGGGCGTTGAGACGCATCGGTGTAGTAGCACTTCTTTGGTCCCGGGGTTCAGCTTCAGGCGTCGTGAGAGTCTTTGAGTCTATGAAAGGCGGGTTATTGAAAGTGGATTATACTTACAAAAAATCATCAGTCCACGAAATTGGGGATTTCTGAAGCACTGATAAAAACACTTGGAGAATGAAATGGACACTATCATCGAAAGTATCTCAGCACTGGAAATCCTGGATTCGCGCGGCAACCCGACGGTTGAAGTGGAAGTCACGCTCGCAGACGGCTCCTGGGGACGGGCGGCTGTGCCTTCTGGCGCATCCACGGGCGTGCATGAAGCGCTCGAGCTGCGGGATGGCGATAAGAAACGCTATCTCGGCAAGGGCGTGGCCCAGGCTGTTGCCAACGTCAACGGCGTGATCGCAGACGCGCTCTTCGGTTGGGATGCCGTGGAACAAAAAGCGATTGACTCTGAACTGCTGGCGCTGGATGGAACACCGAACAAATCCAAGCTGGGTGCAAACGCAATTTTGGGCGTAAGCCTTGCCACAGCCAAAGCGGCGGCGAATTGCCTAGGTCTGCCGTTGTACCGTTACCTTGGTGGCGTGTATGCCCACATTCTGCCTGTGCCAATGATGAACATCCTGAATGGCGGCGCACATACGGCCTGGCAGTCCACCGATATGCAGGAATTCATGGTCATGCCTTTTGGCGCACCGACTTTTGCCGAAGGCGTCCGCTGGGGTGCTGAGATCTATCATGCATTGAAATCTGTCCTGAAGGAAAAGGGATATGCAACTCTCGTGGGCGATGAAGGCGGATACGCTCCCGCGCTCAAAGCCAACAATGAAGCCATTGAAGTCATTCTTGAAGCCATCGAAAAAGCTGGCTTCAAGGCCGGCCGCGGCCTGGATGTTGCACTCGCACTCGACCCCGCCGCTTCTGAGTTGTATGAAGAAGATTCTAAATTGTACAACCTTCGCAAGGAAGGCAAGAAACTAAGTGGCGCGCAGATGGTTGAGTTCTGGGGCAAGTGGATCAAAGACTATCCCATCGTTTCCATTGAAGATGGCCTCGCGCAGGATGACTGGGCATCCTGGCAATTGATGACAAAAGAGATGGGCAATCAGATCCAGATCGTTGGTGACGATCTGCTGGTAACGAATCCAGAACGGGTCCGCAAAGCGATCAAAGATAACGCGGCGAACGCGTTGCTCGTCAAAGTGAACCAGATCGGTTCACTCACCGAA
>JBDTPH010000306.1:0-13319 GCA_039932795.1 Chloroflexota bacterium | reverse complement strand
CTCACCCGCCCGGCGGATCTGGTCGCCGCGGCGCGGAGCAGGGGGATTGACCGCCTCGTGATCACCGACCACAATACGATTGCGGGCGCGCGGGCGGCTCAGGCTGCAGACCCGGAATTGGTGATCGTGGGGGAGGAGATCATGACGACTCGGGGCGAGATCCTGGCATCGTTCGTGACGGAGGAGATCCCTTGGGGGCTGACGCCGCAGGAGACGATTCGCCGCTTGCGAGATCAGGGGGCGTTCATCAGTGTGTCACACCCGTTTGACAAAATGCGTTCCGGTGGTTGGCGCGAAGCGGACCTGCTGGAGATCCTGCCGCTCGTGGACGCGATCGAGGTCTACAACTCGCGTTGCATGTTCCCCAGTTTTAACCGCGACGCGCGCCGGTTCGCGGAGAGGCATGATATCCCGGGCACAGTCGGTTCGGACGCGCACGCGGTGTTCGAGGTGGGGAGGTCGCTGATGCGGCTGGAGCCGTTCGAGGGTGCGGGGGAGTTGCGGAAGGTCATCCGTAATGGCGTGCCACAGGTGAAGTGGTCGCCTCCCTGGTTCCATTTTGCATCCCGTTACGCGTCCATTTCGAAGAAAAATAAGGGCGGTCTTGACATCACTTAATAGCCATGATAACCTTGCGTGCGTCGTGCCTGGTTCGCCTTCCCTGGCACCGCCCGTGATTTGCCAAGCAAATCAGGCAGGTGTGAAAGCGCAAGGTAACCGGGCATAAATTTTATTCCCAGCAGGAGAAAAGTAAGATGTCAGAACGCTATGTTGGAACCGTCAAGTGGTTCAATGCCACAAAAGGTTATGGCTTCATTGGCCGTGATGGGGGCGAGGATGTGTTTGTCCACTTCAGTGCCATTCAGTCTGATGGCTACCGCAAACTGGAGGCTGAACAGAAGGTTGAGTTTTCCGTTGAGGATGGCCCCAAAGGCTTGCAGGCCGCAAACGTAGTGCCGGTGGCGTAAGCTTCGGCTGCTTGCTAAAGTTTTGCGAACGAAACAGAGCTGCTGTGAAGCAGCTCTGTTTTTTTGCATACCCCCCTCTGCCCTGCGGGCACCTCCCCCAATTCACGAGGATATGAAAATGGTTATTGGAAGTCTGCATGTGAATTTGGGGAAGGCATACTCAACTTATTACATAATCATGACTTCTGTCGCACTCGAATTGTCTATAATGAAATGGACAGCCGTAACTTTTTTCCTGGTTGGGCGACTGTTAAAAAAATGGGATTTCTGAAACTCTTCAAGCGTGATGCCGATAAACATACAGCCCTGGCGGCGGGACAGGTGGTACCTGACCCAGCGCGTTGTGTGCAGTGTGGGATTTGTACCTACAACTGCCCGGTTGGGATTGATGTGCGCGCGCATGCATGGCGCGGGGAACCGGTGACGCACAGCCAGTGTCTGACGTGCGGTGAATGCGTTGCCCGTTGTCCGCGCGGTGTTCTGCGCTTTGAGCAAACGGATCTGTTTTCCAGGGGGAAGCCATGAAATATGTGATCGTTGGCTCCGGTGTCGCTGGAATGGCTGCGATCGAGGCGATCCGTTCGGTACACCCCTCTCCTGCCCGGGGAGTGGACGGCGGTGGGGTAGAGATCACCATGATCGGCGATGACCCACACGGATTCTATTCACGTCCCGGGCTGGCCTATTACCTGACAGGCGAACTGCATGATAAGGCTTTGTATCCACGCACAGCGGACGATTACCGCCGCATGAATTTCCGCTATTTGAAAGGTCGCGTAGTCAATATCAGGCGCGAAGCCCATTTCCTTGAACTCGATAACAAAACGAATATCGCATACGATAAATTATTGATCGCAGTGGGTGCGCAGGCTTTGCCTTTGCAAGTACCCGGCGCAAATCTGGAAGGTGTCCTCAAGCTTGATCACATGCATGATGCCAGGCGCATTTTGAAGCAGGCCCGCCGCGGCAGGACTGCCGTCGTTGTGGGTGGGGGGATCACCGCGCTCGAACTCGCAGAGGGTCTGCGTTCGCGCGGCATGAAGGTTCATTACCTGTTGCGGGGAGATCGCTACTGGAGCAATGTTCTTGATGAGCAGGAGTCAAAGATCATCGAGGTGCGCTTGCAGCACGAAGACGTGACGTTGCATTACCATGCCGAAGTGATCGAAGTCATTGGGAAGAACGGCCGTGTCAACGGAGTCCGCTTGTTGAACGGCGAGATGCTGAAATGTGACCTGGTCGCATACGCCATCGGCATCCGCCCACGGACGGAGCTGGCGAAGCACGCGGATCTGGCGGTTGACCGCGGCATCCTCGTCAATGAATATTTGCAGACGAATGATACCGATATTTTTGCGGCGGGCGACGTTGCCCAGGCATACGACCCGATGAGCGGACGTTCCATCCTGGACAGTTTGTGGGATCCTGCGCGCCAGCAGGGACATATCGCAGGGTTGAACATGTCTGGAATGCGAACCGCCTATATTAAATCAGCGCCGTTCAATGTGACGCGGCTGGCCGGGCTCACGACAACGATCATTGGTCAGGTGGGACGCGGCCGCGACGCCGATGTTGTGGGCATTGCCCGCGGTGACAGTGAAACGTGGCGTCAACTGCCTGAGTCCATTGCTGCACAGTCTGGCTTTGATGTGAACCGTGTCCGTGTGATGGTTGGCGAGAAGACGCTCTTGGGCGCGATTGTGATGGGTGACCAGAAACTTTCGCTGCCACTTGAAAAGATCATCTCTCAGAACGTGGATATTTCGCCGATCCGCGAACGGCTGCTGGAGCCAAACGCGAAAGTAGGGGATGTGATCGCTGAGTTTTGGACGAGCCACAGATGAACAATACGGCCATTTTCGGGAGGGCATATGCTTCGTGGGAACAGGGAACTCTGGCTGGCATTTCTGGCGATGATCATGATCACGGGGTTGTATGGTTTGATTGTCGTTTTCACACGCGGGATACCGCCTGCCACTGAATTATTTGGTCATGGCATCGGCATCCTCGGGTTTGTTTTCATGCTCATGACGGAAGTGCTGTACAGTCTTCGCAAGAGGAGCCGAAGCGTGAAGTGGGGGATGATGTCCAACTGGCTCCAGTTCCATATCTTTACGGGCCTTGTCGGTCCCTACATGGTTTTGCTGCACACATCCTGGAAGTTCAACGGGCTGGCGGGGGTCACGACCCTGTTCACCGTCATCATCGTTATTAGCGGATTCATCGGCCGCTACATTTTCACCCGCATCCCGCGCACGATGGATGGGCTCGAAATCGAGGGGACGCTTTCACAGGAGGCGCTTAAGCAGGCACGCCGGTGGATGGCTCTCTGGCATACGGTCCATATCCCGATCGGGATGGCGTTGTTTGTATCTGCGTTTGTGCATATCGGCGCGGCGTTGTATTATGCAACGCTCTTGAAGTAGGGATGCAGGATGAGAACCAATCGTTTGGGTTGTTTAACAAGCACAGGGATCATTGCCGCGCTGGTCACGGCATTTACCATTGCGGGGTACGCGTATGCGCGCGGTGGATTGATGTATAACCCCGGGCCGTTGAATGGGCAGAGTGGAGGGATGTTGGGCGGAGTCACATCCCATGCGGAGATCGCAGGGGATTGCGAAGCCTGTCACACCGCACCGTGGGAAGCCGCGATCATGGCGGACCGTTGTGCTGTTTGCCATACGGATATTTCGCTGCAGATGAGGGATGTCGCTTCGATGCACGGGACGATGCTGCACGATAATCCTGAACTCGGGTGTCGTCACTGTCACCCCGAACATCGCGGTGCAGAAGCGCAATTGACAGAGATGGATGACGCGGCCTTCCCGCATGAAGTGGTGGGATTCTCCTTAAACGGTCACCAGCGTACGGCCGCGCGTGGACCGTTCCACTGTTACGATTGCCACACGGACAATGTATCCACGTTCGATCCGAATACATGCGACGCCTGTCATCGTCAAATGGATCTGGTGTACATGACGGCGCATACACTGTCGTTTGGAGGAGCCTGTCTCGATTGTCATGATGGCGTCGATCGCTTCGACGGGAATTTTGATCACAATGTTTTTTCGTTCCAGATCAGGGGCAGGCATATGGGGCTTGCCTGTGCGGAGTGTCACTTCAACGCGCGTGGATTTGGTGATTTTCCAGTGACGCTTCAGGACTGTTATTCATGTCACCACCAGGATGATCCACACGAAGCACGATTTGGTTCGAACTGCGTGGACTGTCACACCGAAGATGGCTGGACACCCGCGAAGTTCGATCACGATCTGGCGGCGTTTAAACTTGAAGGCGAACATGCCGAAGTGAGTTGTGCGTCGTGTCATCAAAATGGTGTATATCAGGGCACTCCGACCGATTGCTATTCATGTCACCAACAGGACGATGAACATAACGGCCAATACGGCACGGACTGCGCCGCGTGTCATAACCCATCTGATTGGGAGGATGCCGATTTCGATCACAGCCGCAGCAACTTCCCGTTGACGGGTGCCCATGTGAATGTGGCGTGCGAAAACTGCCATATCAATGAACAATTTCAAGGCTTGGATACTGCCTGTGTTGCCTGTCACGCTGAACCCGCTTTTCACCTGGGTCAATTTGGAATTGACTGCGCCGCCTGTCATACTACCAACGCATGGACGCCTGCTGAATTCAACGGGCAGCACACCTTCCCTCTAAATCACGGCGATGGCGCAAGCTGCGTAACCTGTCATGCAGCCAGTTTTACGACATATACCTGTTATGGCTGTCATGAACATAATGAAAGCGATGTACGTTCCAAACATTTGGAGGAGGGCATATCCAATTTCCAGAACTGCATGGAATGCCACCCGGATGGTCAGGAACACGAGGGCGGTGAGGGTGGAGAGGGTAATTAGTTCGTAATTTGCACGAGGCAACCATCCCGAGGTCCGTCAGTAGACTTCGGGATGGTTGCGTCATGGGCGGAAAATTTGCTACAATCGAATCATGATGGACACCTTCTCTTTCAACTCACGACGCTCACCTGTATATGGCCGTAATGGCATCGTTGCCACATCCCAGCCTCTGGCAACCGCTGCCGGGCTTGAGATTCTTGCGAAAGGTGGGAACGCGGCGGATGCTGCGGTAGCCGCGGCCGCCGCACTCAATGTCACCGAGCCAGGTTCCACGGGGGTCGGTGGCGACATGTTCGCGCTGTTTTATTCGGCGGATACAAAACAAGTGACGGCATTAAACGGATCGGGACGCGCTCCTGCCGCGCTGACGCTTGATCGGCTGCAGAAGGATGGTTTCTCCATTGAGCTGCCTCCGTTCCACGCTCATACCGTCACTGTCCCCGGTGCCTGCGCGGGCTGGTTCGACCTCATCGAAAAGCATGGCTCACTTGTGATGTCCCAAATTCTTGCGCCCGCGATCCGACTCGCGAGTGATGGATTCCCTGTTGCGCCAATCACGGCGAATTCATGGAAATGGGGCGCGCAGAATCAGTTGAAGTCCGCGCCAAATGGACATGAACTGACCATCGAAGGCCGCGCACCGAACGCAGGGGAAATATTTCGCAACCCCAACCTGGCGCGCACGTTCGAAATTGTTGCGCGCGGAGGCCGGTCAGCTTTTTATGAGGGCAGGATAGCGGAAGCCATTGTCAGCGTCATCAAGGAAGCGGGCGGATGCATGTCGCTGGAAGATCTTGCAGCCCACACATCCACGTGGGAACAGCCGATCTCTGTCACCTATCGTGGATTGCGCGTCCATGAATGCCCACCCAATGGACAGGGCATCACGGCGCTGATCGCCTTGAATATCCTGGAGGGGTTCGACTTAAGCGCGCTCGGCTCTCTTTCGACTGAGCGCCTGCATCTCATGATCGAAGCCTTGCGCCTCGCCTTCGCGGATTCACGCGGGTACGTAGCGGACCCCAGGTTTTCGAATGTACCCGTGAAGGAATTGCTATCGAAGGGCTATGCAGACGAGCGACGCAAGTTGATCGACAGGAAGCGCGCCACCGTGGACCAAAAACGCGGCACGCCCGTTTCATCCTCCGGGACCGTGTATCTCAGCGTGGCGGATAAATTTGGCAATGCCTGTTCGTTCATCAATAGCAACTACATGGGGTTTGGCACAGGCATCGTTCCGAAAGGCTGGGGCTTCACGCTTCAAAATCGTGGACATAACTTCAGCCTTGACCCCGCCCATCCCAATGCCCTCGCGCCGCGCAAACGGCCCTATCACACGATCATCCCTGCCATGGTCACCAGACTCCCCTCTCCTACCAGGAGAGGGATGTCCGAAGGACAGGGTGAGGTCAATGATGCGGGCGAAACCCTCTACGCCTCTTACGGCGTCATGGGCGGATTCATGCAGCCACAGGGACATGTGCAGGTGTTAGCTGCACTGGTAGATGATGGGCTTGATCCACAGTCCGCGCTGGATCTGCCGCGCTTCTGCATTGACGCGGAAGAATCAGGCGGACGCGTCGCACTCGAAGAAGGAATTCCTTCTGACGTGATTTCTGACCTGGAAACCATGGGACATCATGTGTATTCGGTTCGCGGCTATGACCGCTCGCTCTTCGGCAGGGGACAGGTAATCCTGCGCGATGCGGAAACAGGCGTCCTGTGCGCGGGAAGCGATCCGCGCGCAGATGGCTGCGCGATGACTCTGTAGTCAGAGATGTGAACATTGTCCTGACTTGTGATGACATTTTATATTGTGTCAACCATCAAATCACTATATTATTTTCACATTCACAAAGGAGCACCTGATGTCTGAACATAAAATTCTATACTTATCCCGCGCAGATGTTGAAACAGTCAACCTGCCAATGCAGGAGATCATTGACCTGCTCGAAATTGCCTTCCGTGAAAAAGGGAATGGCAACGTTGAAATGCCTCCCAAGCCAGGCATCCACACCATGCCCGATGCATTTATCCATGCCATGCCGGCTTATATTCCATCCATGAAATCAGCGGGTATCAAATGGGTTAGCGGCTATCCGGAGAATTTTAAGCGCGGCCTGCCCTATATCAGCGGATTAATGATCCTGAATGATGTGGAAACCGGGGTTCCTTATGCGGTCATGGATTGTTCGTGGATCACAGCCATGCGTACAGGAGCAGCCTCTGCACTTTCTGCAAAATATCTTGCCCGGCCGGATTCTGAGACCGCGGGAATTCTCGCCTGTGGCGTTCAGGGCCGCACCAACCTCGAAGCCCTGGCCTGTCTCTTCCCGATCAAGCGTGTCCATGCCTATGATGTGCTCCCCGAAGTTCAGGAAAAATTCGTCGCCGAGATGAGTGAGCGCTTCAGCTTTGAGATCGTCGGGGTGAAGGAACCAAAACAAGCTGTGGTCGATTCGGATCTGGTTGTCACGTCGGGTCCTATTCTGAAGCATCCAACTCCCGCGATCGAAAAGGATTGGCTGCGCCCCGGCGCGTACGGCTCTGCAGTTGACTTCGATTCCTACTGGACTGGTGAGTCGCTTGCGCAAATGGACCGAATCAGCACGGACGACCACTCCCAGTTCCAGTACTACAAATCTGTAGGATATTTCAGCCAGACCCCGAATCCCTACGCGGACCTGGGTGAACTGGTTGCCGGTCTCAAACCCGGTCGTCAGGATGAAAAGGAACGTACCCTCGCCATCAACCTCGGCCTGGCAATGGACGATATGGCAGTCGCCCCGGAGATCTACCGCCGCGCAAAAGAAAAAGGACTTGGCACGCTGCTCCCGTTGTAGCGAGATGGTAAAGGCGGCGGACTCACCAGTCCGCCGCCTTTACATTTATGTGCTCAAGCCGCGGCCCGAGCAAAAGCTTAGTACTCTCCTGCAAACCGCTCATGGACCCACAGGAACTCCTGGCGTTTGTTCATCACACGGACGAGACCACCGAAACTAGGGTCTTTGGCTTTGAGCAAGGCATGAAGTTCGCGCAGGGTCGCGTTTTCGGCACGAGCTCCAACACCTTGGTAAAGGTTGGTTGAATCTGTTGTGCCCATTACGTCTTTGAGCAACGCTCCTTCACCAGCGATGCTATCAATCACATTTTTGCCAAGACCCAATTGATTCTCAAACGTTTTGAACGCGGTGTCATTAACAACTTTAAAAGTTGAAGACATTACAGGCAAGACCAAACTCAATGTCCCAGTGAGGAATTTCAGATAAGGAACGGCTCGCTTGAACCATTCACGATCAAATTCAAGATCGTAGACGCCTTTCTTCATATCCCAATTATTGTGCACAGGGAGTGGAAGTCGTGAGTGTTCGCACCATAAAACCAAACGGAATTTGGAGCGCATCCAGGTTTGGGGATTGAATTTGTTTCCATCCAACGGGAAGAGACTGAACAGGCGTGGACCTTCTTTGGCTTCGTCGGTGAAGAGTTGGATGAAGTCGGCATATTGCTTATCAACTTGACTCAGGATGCGGCGCGTGTTGCCGTTGACTTCGTTCAGTGTGTCTTTAACTTGAGCAAAGTCCCTCGCCAATGTGTTAAGTGATATTGCTTCTGTTGCAGCGGGCGCATTTCGTAACAGAGTGTTTATGTCCTGCCATTCGTTGCATACTGGGCATGGATATTCGTGACGTCCCTTTTGTTTGCTTTCGATGAGTTTTTGCACTTCCATCAATCCCAGACATGGTTTTGGATTCAAGCATGGGACGGTAACATCACAACGTAAACCTTCCCAAAAACTTTCAACCAAATATCTGACCTCTGATGTCAAGACACCGAGGAAATATTCTGGAAATGCTGCGCGGACGGTGATGTGAACGTCATTGCCGATGTGACGCAACAGCCCACGCCCGTTGTAATCGGCGTCGAGGATCAAGCCACGTTGCCAGTGGACACTTTCAGGATAGTGGATGCGACCGAGGGAATAACGATGCAAGCGCACAATAAGTTGGTAGAACAATCCTTCAGCGTTGGCGGATTGTCCGTTTTGAGCATCGACGATGCGGCAGATTTGAGTTTGTTGAATGTCTCCTGTTGCGAGTTCGGAAGCCCAAGCTTTGGTGAAATCGTCTTCTTTGGGAGTGGTGTCGGGGACGAGTTGGGCGATGAGGCTGACAGGGTTGGAGTCTTCATTTGGGGAGAGACCAGCCACACGGTAGGAAAGATCGAAGCGTTCCATCAGGCGCAGGAAGATGCGGTGGAGAGTCGCTGGATAGCGGGTATCCGCTGGACGAGTCGGGTCATCCCATAAATGATTGAGGCGCGAGAAATCCACCAAGCCGTGCGCGCTGCGAGTCGCTTCATCATCCAACACATAACTCATGGCGGAGGCGAGCCAGTCGGGGCGCAGGATGACGATGTCGCGCAGGGCGGGGTCGTTTTCGTAATGCGTGAGGTGACCGAGGCGGTGCGAGATGGTGATGAATAGGCGCGCAATCTCATCATCCATGTTATGGGTGCGGCAGATGGCGAGGACTTCATCGAAAGGCAGGTAAGGCGCACCTGTGGCTTGCAGGGCGGCGCGGACATCGGCAAAACTCTTGGGCACGGAGCGACCGACTTCGGGCAACGTCGCGGCGACGCGGGCGATTGCATTTTTGAGTTCTTCTAGACCTTTGCGGTTGCCTTGCGCATCGGGTTTGCTGTCCACAAAGAAAAAGTCAACGACGGTTTCTTTGCCGAAGGTGTCCCACAGTTCCTGACGATCAATATCGGGCTGGCGCTGTTGAGGTCCGCCGTGCGTGGCGACGACGATAATCTTTGCGCTCGGCTCGCGGCGCTTGACGAGTTGAATCCATTCCTTGACGAAGCCCTGCTGGGGACCTTCGCGCGGCTTCCAGACAACCAGATAGACGGCGGGCGCGCTGAAGAATAACTGGTGCGTGGGACGGTAGACACGCTGTCCGCCGAAGTCCCAGCCGTTGAGGGTGATTTCTTTTTTGGTTTCGGAGTCGGTGACTTTGATTTGCTGAATCTCGATGCCGTGCGTGGAGGGATGTTCTTGCCATTCCTTGCCAAGTAAGGCGTCCATCAAACAGGTCTTGCCCACTTCGCCTTCACCAATGATGATAAGCTTGGCTTCATTGAGGGTGATTTGTGCTTTAGCTTTAGCGCGCAGGTAGACTTTGACGGCTTTAAGACCTTGTTTGTAGGCTTCGGCAAGTTCAGGGTTGAGGGGGTTGTTTTTAATGTCAAGCCTTTTCAAGTGCTTAAGCCGAACGAGCGAAAGAGGCAAATCTGTAAGATAATTTTCAAGGACTGATAATTCTTGAAGTTTACTCAACTCCTCAATCCATTCAGGTAAAGATATAAGCCCAGATTTTGAAATGCCGATTGCATGCAAGTTCTTAAGATTACGAATAAAATGTGGAATTTCTCCTAGAAAACTATCGATAGTAATCAATATCAAGTTCTTTGGACTGCCTTGTGATTCAGGAATCTTTTCAATCTGGTTTTCATCTATCCGGAGTTCAACAAGATTCGTTAACAACCCAAGCGACTCTGGCAGTGCTGTTAATCGGTTCCCTTGAAGTTTCAGGGTCTTCAATAGCGTAAGTTGCCCCAGCCATTCTGGCGATATAGTCAGTTGATTGTTAGAGAAATCCAACGACTGCAACTGTATGAGTTGCCCAAGTGTCTCTGGGAGTGATGTTGTCTCGTTGCCAGAGAGATCGAGCGTTTGCAATTGAGTGAAATCTTCAAACCACTGTGGTACTTCAACTAGGTTATTACTAGATAGATTCAGTGATATTAACTCTGTGAGGTGTCTCAACGATTCAGGCAATGTGATTAAGTTGTTTTGAGAAAGATCTAGCGATTGCAACTGTGTTAGATTTCCGATCCACTCTGGTACTTCAGTTAGATTATTGGATCTAAGATTCAGAGTTCGCAATTGTGTTAATTTACTCAACCATGTTGGCAGTTCATCCAGATTGTTAACGGAAAGATCTAGTGACTGTAACAGTGTAAGTTTTCCGAGCGATTCTGGTAGCAGCATTAATTGGTTGTGGGAAAGATCCAAGGACTCCAAATGTGGGAGTTGATCTAGTAGATCTAGCACGCCAGTAAAACCCATATGGGTGAGAGTAAGTTCCTTTGTCCCCGAGCGTAACGCTTCTTCGATTATCTCTTCTGCTTCATAATGTGCTTTGTTACGCGTCACGATGCCCGCCTTTAGTGCTTACCAAAGACAACACTTTCGTAGTCAGCCGCGCTTGTTCGATTTTCTTTTCTGCTGGGAGGTAGGGTTGGTCATGGGGCATGGGGACCCCCTTCCAACTTCCCCCTAAAGGGGGAAGGGCAAAGGTATGTAAGAGAAGTTTGGGTTGAATATAAACAGTTCATTGTTTCAAACTCCGAACATCTACGCAATCGGATGCTTGTTTGCCCAATCGATAATATATGTGTCCAAAGAATCAGTACGTGACTTTGAAATAGTTCGAAACCAATGCTCTTTTTCATCTTTAGGAAAACAACTAGCTGCATACAAAAAAGCACGTTTATCCCAAGGCGGCATTTGGTCAATCTCCAACTTTTTGGTTCTCAACCACCAATCGTGCCCCGCTTTGCCAATTGCCAGAATTACCGTCCTACGGAAAAAGGAACCCGACTCAAAACTGTAATATTTTGCAAGCTTATCAGCATTTCCCCAACTATTGCTTCCTGCAAACAACGACATGATTTGCATCTTGTTAAACTCTAAATTACTCAACACAGAGTCTTGGAGCTTGTCGAGTAATATAATTCCAACGCGCTCTCTTTCATTTGGCTTTAAACCTTCTCCTATTTCAGAAATATATCTAACTATCTCTGCCAATACGGGGTGAAGATTGTCGACATTTTTCAACAACTTCCCGAGCGTCTTTGTGTGTTTCAGTTGCCCCAATCTGTTTACCAAAAACTTTGTCAGTGGAATGTCAAAATCTTCTTTAGATATTTGTTCTTCTAATAAAGATTCTAAATTTAAACCTTGAAGGCGTTCTTTTTCCTCTGGTTTGAGATCGTCAATATCGATTGATTGATATGGGTCATCTAGCCCCAAATCTTCTAATATTTCCCGAAATCGGGACGCAAGCGATTCAATTTCTTTTTTTTCTGTGGTCTCCAGTATATCCCTGATGAAATCATCAGATGAAAGTATTTTTGTTTTTTGTGCTTGCAGGGTCAGTCCATGCTGGGTATCGTACAGAGCATTGGCCAATTTTGACAGATTCTTATAAGCTTCTTGTCGAGAGTCGCAGAAAATCCTGTAATCATCTACAAATCTTGTAAAGGTTATCCCTTCAGAAAGCAAGAGTCTGTCAACATCATCAATAACAAGATCAGCAATAAGCCGGGATGGAATGTTCCCAACGGGAATACCATACGAAACACTTTGATTCCAGCTTCTTATAAGCCCTTGGATAGCTTTTGCATGGTTCGGCAAAGTCTTAAGCGCAGAATTGAGAGAGTTCTCTAATCTATGATGATAGATTCTTGGATAAAAGTCGGCGATATCGGTCATAACGACAAAACTATATTTCTTAGCCAATTCCCCCGAATATTTTTGAAATTCTGGATAGCCTATTGCTTTGTCAAACACCAAATAATCTTTATCATCTGGAGCAAACCGATAAGAAAATGAAATTCTTTTATCGAGTGGGAGTCTTGCCTTTTCTAATTTCTCTCCTGCTTCTAACATTAAGCAAAAATAAAAGATTGTGTCTACTGGATCAAGTTGAGTGGCAAGTCTAAAACCATATCTTTGTTTGGGAACTAAACAGCGACGATACGGTCTTGTTTTCCATTGCAATATGTCGATTGTAGAAAAATATTTTACAAACTGATCTTTACCAAAGTATATTGCGTCAAATTCAAAAGGCTTATGGAAAATATCAGTATCTTTGTGCCGTTGAAAGTGTTCAAGCGCCCATTCAACTGTTTTTGGTGAAAATGTTGTTGCCGCCATTATAAGTTGCCTACTTTGGTTAGAAATGAATATCTTCTAATAATTGTTACTCATTGTACTTCGCTTCTTCGATTTTCTTTTCTGCTTGGAGATAGGCTTGGTCCTGGGGCATGGGTGTGTGCCTTTGGTTGGGTGTAGGGGCGGAGCATCCCGCAAGGGGACGATGTTGCTCCGCCCTTACACCGCCCACCTCTACGCGGGTGGTTGCCCCTTGATTGGATTCTCGTCGTCTTCATCCCACCGCAACGGGTTTGCCTCGATGTAATCCGTGATGCGTTGCAGGTCTTTGTCGTCTCGAATTATATGTTCGTAATAATTTCTTTGCCAGATGCCGGTGGCGTTGTGTTCCTTGTTGATGCGGTACGAAACCGCAGATTTGTATGCGCCGATGATTGCGCCCAATGAATTCGGTTTTGGTCCCTTGGGGCGTGTGATGGTTGGCGTAGGGGCGACGCATTG
>JBDTPH010000305.1:0-3707 GCA_039932795.1 Chloroflexota bacterium | reverse complement strand
TTGCGCACGATGCCAGTGATAGCCATACCATTCACGCAGGATAACTTTCAGATCAGCCTGGGCGCGGGTGTATTCAATGGCGCGCTTGGCCTGTCTCTCCAGGCTGCGCAGACGCGGCTCGAGCTCAGACATGATATCCAGCACGCGCTCCAGGTTGCGCATGGTGGTTTCGAGTCGTTTCAATGCCTCTTCGCGGCGCAACCGGTACAGGCCCACACCCGCGGCCTCTTCAAAGAGACGGCGGCGTTCATCCGCCTTAAGAGCGAGGGATGCATCCACGAGCCCCTGACCCAGGATGGTGTATGTGCGTTCAGCCAAACCCGAGGCCGCCAGCAATTCGTTCAGATCGCGTAAACGTACCTGCTGGTCGTTCAAAAGGTAATCGTTATGACCATCACGATAGGCACGGCGTGTCATGCCTACCTCCGTGAAATCAACGGGAATCCAGCCGGTGGCGTTATCGAAGACAACATGCGCCGAAGCCATGCTGGCACGCGCGCGGTGTTCAGAACCGTTGAAGATCATGTCTTCGGTCTTTTTGCCGCGCAGGAGCGTATAGGATTGCTCGCCAAGCACCCAGCGCAACGCATCCGCGATATTTGACTTGCCCGAACCATTTGGCCCGACGATGGCAGTGATGCCGCCCGCAAACTCGAATGTGGTCTTCGATGCGAACGTTTTGTAGCCTTGCAATTCGAGAGTTTTAAGACGAAGTGGCATGTATGTTTTTCATTGAATGGATTTTCATTTGTAAGAGATACCCAGTGCTTCGAGCGCGGTCTGCGCGGCGATGTGGGCTGCTACGTGTTTGCTCGATCCATGCCCCCTGCCATAGGTGGCACCTTGAATGCGGACCTCCACTTCAAATACCTTGGCGTGGTCGGGACCCGTGGAGGAAACGGTGACATATTGTGGCGCACCCATTTTCTCGGCCTGTGCCCATTCCTGCAGGACACTCTTGGGATCGTGGATTTGTTCGATGATGAAGTCCTGCGATTCCTCCAAAAGCGGATGGACAAACGCTTCCACCGCCCGGAGGCCTGAATCGAGGTACAACGCGCCGATCAGCGCCTCGAACGCGGAACCGAGCAACACATCGCGCTGGCTGCCACCCGAGGCGAATTCGCCGCGTCCCAGCCGCAGCGCGCCTCCCAAATGAATTCTGCGTGAAAACCTGGCAAGCTGGTCATTACGGACAATGGCTGAGCGCATTTTTGTGAGGTCACCTTCGGGCATTTCCGGGAAACGATTGTAGACCCAGGCGCCCACAATAAAATCGAGCACGGCATCCCCCAGGAACTCAAGCCGTTCGTTATCCTCCAGCGACTTGGGGTTTTCATTGACATAGGAACGATGCGTGAGGGCACGCGTCAGCAGGGACAAGTTTGAAAAGGGCAGACCCAGCCGCCGGCGCAGGTCAGATGCGGATTCAAAGCCCCGCGAGTCAAGCATGGATGTCACAAGTCTCTCCTGAGAACTCAGGGAGCGCCAGACCCTCCCCATTTCTGCAAAAGCTTACAGAGTGGGAGAAAGGGTGGATCTCGCGGTCCATCAGTTCCACATATCACCCCGCACACCATATGGAGCGCTTTAAGAAACGTGCAGGGTATTAAGCGGGCTGAATTGTACTATAAGGCCGCTACTTTTTTAAGATACAACCCCGCACGCTTTTTCTCTTCCGCTTTATGTAGCGTGCGGGGTACAATCAAGGAATTCTTTCGTGAGGGTACCCATGACCGATATCAGCAGCGAGACCAGATTTTTACACGCAATAGAAATGGGGCTCGGTGCATGGCAATGGGGTGACCATTTGGTCTGGCAATATGGGCATGGCTATGGGGAAGCCCAGGTTCATGAGGCATTCCAGACGTCGATCGCGGACGGCATCCTCTTTATCGATACGGCAGAACTGTATGGCAATGGTCTTTCAGAGCGCCTGCTGGGACGGTTCATGAAGGAAACCGAGCAGCCTGTTCTGATCGCCACAAAATTTTTCCCGTGGCCCTGGAGGTTCTATAAAGGTGCAATCCCGCGCGCATTGAGAGGCAGCCTGGCACGCATGAGCGTGGAAAGTGTGGACCTGTACCAGATCCACTTTCCCAGCCCCATCCTTGGCACAGACTCGCTTATGGAAGGACTGGTGGAGTGTGTGAAAAGTGGCATGACACGAACCGTGGGTGTATCGAATTTTGGACAGTCGCGTATGCTGGCCGCGTATTCGTCTCTGGCGCGCCATGGCATTCCACTGGCATCCAACCAGGTTCACTACAGCCTGTTGAGCCGTGCCACGGAAAAGAATGGCACGCTGGCACGCTGCAAGGAATTGGGCATCCGCCTGATCGCGTACAGCCCGATCGAAAAAGGGTTACTCGCAGGCAAATATTCCCCAGTGAACCCGCCACCGGGCTCAAGAGCCAGAAATTATGCCGGGCTTTTGCCCAGGATCCAGCCACTATTGAAAATAATGACCGGGATCGGGCAGGACCATGGCGGCAAATCCAATGCCCAGATTGCGTTGAACTGGGTGATCTGCAAGGGAGCCCTTCCCATCCCCGGCGCAAAAGATGCAGCGCAGGCCCAGGAAAATGCCGGAGCCCTCGGCTGGAGATTGACCGAGGAGGAAATGGCAAAGCTGGATGAGGCAAGCGATAGGATTTCCGAAGGCCAGGACGCAAAATAAAGAGAATTCCCGCTGAATGATCAGCGGGAATTTTTTCTTTTATCTCATCGAAAACATCTGGCGGTCCAGCCGGTATCCCATGGCTTCCAATTTTGGGGAGAACATCGGGCGCAACCCGGTCGGCCTAAACTGGCCGATTGGTTTGCCTTCTTTGTCAATACCGGTCTGCTCGAATTTAAAGATGTCGGTCAGGGTGATGACTTCCGACTCCATACCTGCTACTTCAGAAATCTGTGTGACTTTACGAGTCCCATCCGGAAAACGGGTCAGATATACGATCAGGTCGAGCGCTGCAGCGATCTGTTTGCGGATGGCAAGCACGGGCAGTTCAAAGCCCGCCATAAGCGTCATCGTTTCTAGGCGGGACAGCGTATCGCGCGGTGAGTTCGAGTGGACGGTGGTCATCGATCCATCGTGACCCGTGTTCATTGCCTGTAGCATATCCAGTGTTTCGCCGCCGCGGATCTCACCCACAATGATGCGGTCCGGGCGCATACGCAACGAGTTCTTCACCAGGTCACGGATGGTCACCTGTCCATCGCCGTTGTAATCAGGCGGCCTCGCCTCGAGTGACACCTTGTGCGTCTGCATCATCTGCAATTCGACCGAGTCTTCGATGGTAACGATGCGTTCATGGTCAGGGATGGCACGCGCCAGACCCGCCGTTACCTTGCCTGGTTCTATTCCATATCGTTGATCTACAACTGCGTACCCTTTGCCACAATCACAACCTGCATAGTACCCTCCTTCATAACTCATTTTTCCAAAGACTGACCATATCGTTGCGGCTCGTTGCCGTCGAAATTGCAACTTCCCACCACAGACACATTCTATTTCTGCTTCTGTTTCCGTGTCTGCGTTCTCCAAAAAATACCTCAATGCAATTTGCCCGATTTCTCGCAAACTTTCCCGCACTTCCAGTTCTATATCCGCTATCCGAACACCTTCCTGGCTTTTTTCTTCCAGTGCCTCTTCCACAATTTCTGCCAATAGCTTAGTTTCTGGTGCAAAAGCCTTGCGAAGGTTG
>JBDTPH010000304.1:0-5405 GCA_039932795.1 Chloroflexota bacterium | reverse complement strand
CCTGGTTGAACCAATCGGCCTGGGTCTATGACCCGTTGTATCAAAGCTGGTGGCGCCATGTGGATGATGCCGACCCGCAGACTGCGGGCGAGGTCCACCCTGAGATAGACCGCCTCACCAATCGACAGTTACATTTTGAGAATGTCATCGTATTATTTACAGAGCATGACGTTATCTCGCCGACGAATCTTGACATCCATCTCGAACAGGATTGGGTTGGGAATGCGCTGTTATTCCGTAACGGGAAGAAGTACGACGTCCGCTGGAGTACGGTTGCAAGCGAAAAGGAACTCCAAACAGGCCGCCGCAAGCCCATCCAGTTCTTCTTTCCAGACGATACGACTCCCTTCCCCCTCAAACCCGGTCACACATGGATCGTAGTTGTCACACCGGAAACAGCAGTCACCGAAAAAACAGCGGGCGAATGGTTGTTGCAGTTCCATCAGCCGCCTGGGGCGAGGTGAGAGGGAAAGAGAGTAATCAGTAGTTGGTAATTGGAGACCAGAGATTAGAGAATGGAGTATGGAGGATTTAATGGTATTTCCTAAGACGTTGGGCTTGAGGGGTAATGGTTAATTTATGTTAAACACAAGAAACCTTTTACTTCTACTTATTTTACCTTTTACTGCATGTACCAATGGCAATTCAACACCAACGCAACCTGGAAATCCAGCAGAACTACCAACAAAGATCGTTGCAACCGAATTATCTCCAACTTCCACCCCACCCGTATCACCTACTCCACAACCGTTTCCAATACCCATCGCATACGGGCCCGATGAATTCCCGCAGGGTTTCAACCCGTTATCTGGACAGCGCGTCTCCGACCCGCTGCAGTTGGATACCCCCGCGCTATTGCTGTCGGTTTCGCACTTTCCTCCGGTGGCACGTCCACAGGCAGGATTCTCGTTCACTCCATTTGTTTATGAGTATTACATCACAGAAGGCTCCACGCGGCATCTCGCGGTTTTTTATGGTGAGTTCCCTGAACCTGAAATTCCGTTGCGCGGCGACTGCCAAGTCCGCACGGAGCCGATGTCGCAAACAAATAATATTCTGGGGAATCGCATCTGGCATGACAAAAATGGGAACGGGGTTCAGGATCCGCGCGAGGGTGGCATTGGCGGTATCTGCGTGAATCTGCTCGACGAAAACGGTACGCAGCTTCAGCAGACCACGACAGACAGCAATGGCTACTACGGGTTCGATGTCGAAGCTGACAGCTACATCGTTGAATTTCAGAAACCTTCCTGGATGGATTTCGCTCAGAAAAATATCGGGGATGAGGCAACGGATAGTGACGCGGATCAATCGTCGGGGCAAACAGACGCGGTTGACATCTCCACAGCCTCGCTTCTTTTCCTGGATGCAGGTCTAATCCCATCATCCAATGTCACCTCCACCCCAGACACATCCGTTGAACTTCCCAAACCAGAAGTTGGGCCGATCCGTTCGGGCCGCATTTTTTATAAATACATGGGCGCAATGTATCAGGATAGCTGCCTGATCTATGCTTCTGCCGACCCGGATGTACTCTCACAGATCCCGGGCTGCGCTACGGTAGCGCATACTGTTTCAGGCGGAGGGGCGATGCTTCCGCTGGAGCGCATGGCAAGGATCGCCGAACAGAATAAAAAGTTTCATGCAAATTTCAATTACACGGGCAATCTATTTGCAGAGCAGGCGCCTATCGGCGGCCAGCCTGCAACAGAACTGCGCGAATACTGGGCGCTGCTCAACCAGTCAAAATGGACTTATGACGCTGCATCGGGATCCTACTGGCGCTATGTAGATGATGCCCGGCTGGAAACAGCGGGTGTCCTGCACCCGGCAGTCGACCGTCTCAATGGCAGGCAGTTGCAGTTCGAGAATGTAATTCTGTTATTTGCCGAACATATTGTCATCACGCCCACCATTGTGGATATTAACCTGGCTCCCGGCAGTGCGGGCAACGCATATCTATTTCGCGATGGACAGATGTATAACATCAAGTGGAGCACCTTCGCAGCCGAATACGAACAAACAACGGGACGCAGCCGGCCCATCCAATTTATCAACCTGGATGGAACACCTGCCGCGCTCAAGCCTGGTCACACATGGGTGATCATCCTTGGTCTTGAATCGTATATGGAAGATTTAAAAGCGGGAATATGGAGGGCACGCTTCGTTGCGCCGGAAGGTGCGAAAGCCGATTAGGTAATGTCATTGCGAGCGCACTTTGCGAAGTAATCTCCCATTTAACGGAAGAGTTCCATAGTGAGGAAATATGATCTGGGTGGGGATTGCTTCGCTACGCTCGCAATGACATAAATCAGCCTATAATCAATACATGCGCCGCATAATATTGCTGCTTCCGTTCATCATATCTGCATGTTCCATTCCGCAGGTCGCCCAACCAACTTCAACTGAGACTGCAATTCCCAATACTCAAACGATATCTACGCCCACCACTATTCCATCACTCACATCCACTCCTCAGCCGCGGCTCACCCCTGTCACATATGGACCTGAACTCGAAGATTTCCCCGCAGGCGTAAACCCGCTCACGGGGCGCGCGGTGGAAGATCCAGCGCTGCTCTTTTTGCCCGCGGTGCTTGTGTCCATTAGCAATATGCCGTTCAGCGCGCGTCCACAGGCGGGACCCGGTTTCGCGTCGTGGGTATATGAGCTCTACATCGGCGAAGGCGCGACGCGTTTTATGAACGTTTTCTATGGTGACTATCCGCGCAGCATTCCAAACGTCAGTGGCGGATGTGATGTGCGAGATGAGATCATTCGTCCCAACGGCGCTTGGATCGGCAACCGCGTCTGGCTCGATGAAAACGAGAACGGTCAGCAGGACGCGTGGGAGATGGGAGTCGGCGGTGTATGCGTCCACCTGCTAAACGGGAGCAGCCGCGAGGTCATGGATGAAACGGTCACAGATTCCAATGGCTACTATACGTTTGGACGTCCAAGTGGGGATGCCATCATTCGATTCGAAAAATCTGATTCGTATGAGTTCACGAAACAGGATGTCGGGGACGATGACCGTGACAGCGATGTGGACGTCAACGGCGAAACAGAAATCCTCCGCACCGATTCAACCGCTTCATACTGGGACGCGGGCTTGACGCTCTCCAAAGGAACGATTGCCACCCCGGACCCTTTCGCGACGAGCACGCCATGGTACATCCCAACCGAGGATTATGTAGGACCCATCCGTTCGGGGCGATTGACCTACAATCAGATTGGGCATATGTTCGCGAACAGTTGTCTTGTATACGCCAGCGCGGCGTGGGACATCGGTGAAATGCTCGATGCCTGTGAAATTGTGTACGGCGTGGACAAAACAACTCCCAACAGTGCACTGCTGCCGGTGACACGCCTTCGTAAAATTGCAGAAGAAAATCTGAACGTAAGGCAGCCCGTCAATTATTCAGGGAATCTGTTTTCAGATGAGATTCCCAGTGCAGGGAAACCTGCCATTGCGATCAATGTTTTTTATCACGCCTATACTCGATCTGCATGGGGATATGACCCGGTCTCACAAACATATCTGCGGTGGACTGATCTTGCTGATGGTACAGGCACACTGATTCCCGCGACCGACCGATTGACTCAACGACAAATGGCGTTTGAAAATGTGATCGTGCTTTTTGCGGAACACAATCGTTACCGGCACAATCAGCTTGAAATTGACTTTACTTTGGGACAAAAGCATTTTGCCTGGCTCTTCCGCGACGGGCAGGCATTCAAAATCTATTGGTCCACTCAAAACCGTGACTGGGAAAAGAAAACGGGACTCGTCCGCCCCATGCACTTTGTAGATGCACAGGGGGATCTTGTCCCGCTTCATCCAGGCAGAACATGGATCCATATCGTCACGCCGTTTTCATCTGTGACCGATCAAGGAGACGAAAACTGGCTGGTACAGTTCGTCCAGCCGTATGACCCGGAAGACACGCCAACACCATGAATCCATTCGAACCGCCGCGACTCTGAATTCACAAAGTGTCGAATAATTTCTCTGCGTACTCCGCGACTCCGCGGTGAAGAGAAGGAGAAAACCATGCACCCCTATGTCACTTCACTCAAAACATTGTTCGAACAAAATGCTGATCCTGCCCTCGCCGCGCCGATGAAAAAGTACATGCGCGACCAGTTTGAATACCTGGGGATCAAATCACCGCTGTTCAAAGTGCTGATGAAGGAATTCATCAGCGCACATGCGCTGCCACCCATTAAAGATCTTGATGTCATCCTGCGTGAGCTGTGGTCTCTCCCCCAGCGCGAATTTCAATACGCGGCCACCAGCTTCCTGGGCAGGCTAGAAAATGATGTTCCCGCCAAAATCATCAGGACCATCGAATATATGATCGTCACCAAATCATGGTGGGACACAGTGGATACAATTTCAGGAGGGCCGTTGGGAGTCCACTTTCGCAGGTTCCCCGAAGTCCGCGAGAAATATCTGGCCAAATGGCGCGCATCGGACAACTTCTGGTTGCGGCGGGCAACGATCCTGTTCCAGCTCAACTATAAAAAGGAAACGGATTTCAACCTGTTGTGTGAAATTATCTGTGAGAATTTAAATTCAAGGGAATTCTTCATCAACAAAGCCATCGGCTGGTCATTGAGGCAATATGCCCGCGTGGACGCGAAAGCCGTCACAAAGTTCGTCAAATCCACGGCACTGCACCCGCTTAGTCGGCGTGAGGCGATGAAACATCTTGAGGGTTGATCAATTCCTTCTGGTTCCTCATAAAATCTGCCGTTTCAGCGAAGCGGACCTTGAGATATTCCAGCACGCGTGGATCCAGTTGACTCTCATCCAGGGCTTTGTTCATACACCACAGCCATTGATCGCGTTCCAGTGCTCCAATTGAAAAGGGCATGTGTCGCTGTCGCAAGCGCGGATGCCCAAATCGCTCCACATATAGCTGGGGTCCACCCGACCACCCGGACAGGAACATAAAGAGTTTGTCACGCGATTGCTTCAAACTTTTCGCATGAAACGAGCGGATTTTCGTAGCTTGCTCTGAGGAGTCCATTAAATCGTAAAACCGATCCACGAGCAACCGCAGCCCTGTTTCGCCGCCCATCATTTCATAAAGGGGTTTCTCAAATTCTGTCATGGCAGGATTGTAATATATCCCGCATTGAACATGTCCAGGAATGTAGAACTGTAGTCCCATTCATGTTTGGCCTTATAATTAAATTCAGTAAGTCACAGGTTTGTCATTCTGAGGAGCCAGCGTTTTCCTGGCGACGAAGAATCTCTGACAATTTGCGCCGAGACTCTCACCTGCACTCCCACTCCGTTTCACTTCGGGGACAGGTGTGCACCGAACGCACTGCGGTGCAAGTGTCGTTCGCAGCGAGCGCTCTCTCACACCGTTCGTGCCGCGAGCACGTCGGTGCGA
>JBDTPH010000303.1:0-3454 GCA_039932795.1 Chloroflexota bacterium | reverse complement strand
TCAAACAAAGTTCTGAAGATTACCTGCGCATCGAGCAGGCCATCCTGTACCTTGAAAACCATTATAAGGAACAGCCAAACCTGCAAGAGATCGCTGCCACTATTGGCCTGAGCGAATTCCACTTTCAGCGTTTGTTCACCCGTTGGGCAGGCGTAAGCCCCAAACGCTTTTTGCAATTCCTCACAAAGGAAGGCGCGAAGGAACTGCTCAGCCGGTCTGAGAATCTGCTGGACACTACACACCAGGTCGGACTCTCAAGCCTGGGCCGCCTGCACGATCTGTTTGTGACCACTGAAGCGGTGACTCCGGGCGAGTATAAGACGCGTGGCGAAGGTGTCACCATTCGATACGGACTGCACGCTTCTCCCTACGGGAAATGCCTGGTCGCCGTCACCGAACGCGGCATCTGTCACCTGGGCTTTGTCCAAACGAGTGAAGGCCACACGATCGACAATCTCGTTGCCGATTGGAAGAATGCCAGGATGATCGAAGACAACAAGTCCACGGCTTCACTGGTGGAAAGGATTTTCGATAGTGGACAGCGCGGCAAACCGCTGAATGTCCACCTGCGCGGGACAAACTTCCAACTGAAAGTCTGGGAAGCGCTATTGCAGATCCCTGCTGGAACAGTGACCACCTACGAAGGTCTTGCTCACCGCATCGGTCAACCCAGCGCTTCACGAGCCGTCGGCACGGCCGTTGGACACAACCCAATCGCGGTGCTGATCCCCTGCCACCGTGTGATACGCAAAGTCGGCGATTTTGGAAATTACCGTCATGGCTCACTGCGCAAGAAGGCACTGCTGGCCAGGGAATTCGTCACTGTGAGCCCCGTCGCGCTGGGTGAAGAGAGCCGATAGGCGAACACAGTCGAAGCGAGACCGAAGCAGCTTCCATTATCGTGAAGAGAGATTGCTTCGTCGCAAAGAACGATCCTCGCAACGACATTAATAAAAAGGAAATGAATGAAAACAAGAACATGGGTTGCCCTTTTGGCGCTGTATATCGTGTGGGGTTCGACATATCTGGCAATTCGTTTTGCAGTGGAGACCATTCCCCCGTTCCTGCATGCGTCGATCCGGTTCCTGATCTCGGGAGCGATCCTCTTTATTTGGCGGCGCGCAGCGGGTGACGCTGTGCCAACCACAAGTAATTGGAAATCCACCGCCATTGTCGGAACGCTTCTACTCCTCGGCGGCAACGGTCTTGTGGCGCTGGCGGAAAAGAACATCCCTTCCGGGATAGCAGCGCTGGTGATTTCCACGTCCCCGTTCTGGTTGGTGCTGTTTGAATCCATGCGCTCCGGCGGGACGAAGCCGAACTGGCAATCCATTCTTGGGCTGGTCATTGGGTTCAGCGGCGTCTTCCTTCTCATTGGGCCCACGGAAATTACAGGCTCGAGACAGGAACTCAACACGGCCAGTGTGATTATGTTACTGATCGCTCCGTTCCTGTGGTCGCTGGGCTCCATTTATGCGCGCGGTGCTGATATGCCGAAATCAACATTGATGTCCACCGGCATGCAAATGCTGACAGGTTCTGTATCGCTGTTCATTGTCAGTGTGCTGACCGGCGAGTTAAGCGGATTCAGCTTCGGAGAAGTCTCGGCGTTGTCATGGTGGGGACTGCTTTACCTCATCACATTCGGGTCGCTTGTCGGGTTCGTATCCTACGGCTGGTTGTTGCATAATGCGCCTGTATCACTGACGTCCACATACGCATATGTGAACCCGGTTGTGGCTGTGTTTCTGGGTTGGCTGCTCGCAAACGAAGAGTTAAATGCGCGGATCGGCATTGCATCCGCGATCATTATCGGGTCGGTAATCTTTATCAATATCACAAGACAGATGTCGGCTAAGAAGCCAGTGGTGGAGGTTGTCCCGCAGGAAGTTGAATAGGTCAGCAGCATGAGGAGATTGCTTTGTCGGACTAAAGTCCGCCTCGCAATGACATGCATAACAGTGAGTCCAATATCTGCATTGACGCAGTTGGAAAGTCCAATACTAAAAAGGAGAAGATGAAATGGACGCGAAGAATGTAGTCGAACGTGTGAAGGAAGATAATGTAAAGTTTATCTCCCTGCAATTCTCGGATGTGACCGGAGCAGTCAAGAGTGTGGATATGCCTGTCCGTCACCTCGAGGACATATTGAAGGATGGCGCCTGGTTTGACGGCTCCTCTGTGGAAGGGTTCGCACGTATCCAGGAAAGCGACATGCGACTGATCCTCGATCCGGATACCTATGCGGTGCTCCCATGGTCGGCTGCCGGTTCCAGACGTGCGCGTGTGTTCTGTGATATCCACATGCCGAATGGCGATCCCTTCGAAGGCGATCCGCGCGGCACGCTCAAGCGCCAGTTGAAGAAGATCGAAGAAAAAGGCTGGAAGTTTAACATTGGACCCGAGCCTGAATTCTTCCTCTTTAAAGGCGAGAACGGGCACGGTGTCCATCCTGTCCCGCATGACACGGGTGGCTATTTTGACTTTTCATCTTTCGACGAAGCAGTGGTTGTGCGTACTGCGTTGATGGAGGCTCTCGATGCAATGGGACTCGAAGTGGAAGTGGGGCATCATGAAGTGGCGCGTGGCCAGCACGAGATCGACTTCCGTTTTGACGACGCGCTCAAGACGGCCGACAACGTGCTGACCTTGAAGTACACTGTCAAGGCGATCGCCGCGCAGCATGGACTCGTAGCTTCCTTCATGCCCAAGCCTGTATTCGGCATTAATGGCTCCGGCATGCACTGTCACCAGAGTCTCTTCGACAGGAAGACCGGTGCAAATCTATTCTTTGACGAGAATGACTCAGCGCATCTCTCGAAGCTTGCGTATTCCTTCATCGCCGGACAGTTGAATCACGCCCGCGCCCTGGCTGCCGTGGTGGCCCCGACTGTAAATTCCTACAAACGTCTGGTTCCCGGTTATGAAGCGCCGGTATACATTGGTTGGGCTCAGCAGAACCGCTCGGCGTTGATCCGTATCCCGCGCTACACCCCGGGCCGCGATAAGGCTGTGCGTGCCGAACTGCGTTTCCCTGACCCGTCGGCGAACCCATACCTGGCGTTTACGGTCATGCTCGCCGCCGCGCTCGAAGGTATCGAGAAGGGACTCGAAGCACCGAAGCCACTCAACAATATCAACCTGTATCACCTGGATGCCAAGGAACGCAAAAAACTGGGCGTAAAGGAACTGCCAGGTTCCCTCGCTGAAGCATTGCTCGAACTTGAAAAGGACGAATTGCTCAAATCCGCGTTGGGTCAGTCCACCTGCGAAGCCTTCCTGCGCGCGAAATGGGAAGAGTGGGATGAATTCCGCCTGCGCGTGTCAGATTATGAGATCGAACGGTATTTGGAGACAGCCTAGTCCCTGGCAAGTTGTAATTGTTCGCAAAGGTGTGTTTCGCGAAAATTGAAGAGGGAGATTAGAGATTGGAGACTGACCTCCGAGGAATGAA
>JBDTPH010000302.1:0-5825 GCA_039932795.1 Chloroflexota bacterium | reverse complement strand
ATAATCAGCTCAACCTGCTCGCTGTCCACGCAGGAGTAGTGACGGACAGACGGTACGATTAGACATGTCAGGTTTTTGCATCACGCGCAAATTGCCTTCCAAGCAGCTTCGTTTGAGAAGTCAATTCGGAGAATCAAGGGGTTTTCTGTTTGTGAGAATTGCTTCATTTATGGCCGGTCGGAAATGATATTATATTTGTGGTATCGCGGGGGACTCAAACATTCTATCAGAATAGGATTCAGAAAGCCTCAGAGGCATCAATCTCCAAGGCTCTCTATCTCACTGAAAACTTGCAGTATCCCGTTTGGGGATCACTGATTACTCTGCTATCAGATCTCGATCATATCCTTCAAGCAGCCAGCACCTTCGGTAACACCAACTCTCGTTAAGTATCGGTATCGTAATTATCAGGCAACCAGCAACACAGTACCAGTTCTCTCGCCGCCTTGACCTCATCCATTCTGCCGAATTTCGTGGTGCTTGGGGCATTGTGGAGCAGCTCGGGTTCTGTTTTGGCTTCCTCTGCGATCTTGATCAGCGCGTCGGCGAAGGCATCGAGTGTGTCCTTATTCTCGGTCTCGGTTGGCTCGATCATCAGTGCTTCATGGACAATGAGCGGGAAGTAGTTTGTGGGTGGGTGAAAGTTGTAATCCATCAGGCGCTTGGCAATATCAAGAGCGCGCACGTCACTGCCTGCGAAGCGTCCTTCTGCGACGAATTCGTGCATGCAGATGCGGTCAAAGGGAACACGATATGTGTCGCGCAGTCGCGCCTGTAAATAATTTGCATTTAACACTGCATATTGCGAAATATCCTTGAGGCCGTCCGGTCCGTGCATGGCGATGTAGGTAAAGGAACGAACGAAGCCGCCACCGAAATGTCCGTTGAAGGCTTTCATGCGCCCAATGGTCTTGGCAGGTTTGACAAACCCATATAGCGCAGGCACGTCATCTTCACTTTCCTCGACGATACCCACCAGCGGCTCGGGCAGGAAGTCCGCCAGATGAGCGGCGACACCCACGGGCCCAACGCCCGGTCCACCACCGCCGTGTGGGACGGAGAAGGTCTTGTGCAGGTTGAAGTGCATCAGGTCAAAGCCCAGGTCGCCGGGGCGCACGATGCCAAGCAGGGCGTTTAGATTTGCGCCATCGCCATACATTAAGCCGCCGCAGCCGTGTACCAGCTCAATCACCTTTTCAATATTCTCATCGAAGAGACCAAGTGTGTTCGGATTGGTGAGCATCATGCCAACGACAGTATCGTCACAGGCAGCTTCGAGCGCCTGGAGATCAACATTGCCGCGCTTATCCGATGGGATGGTGACCACGGTCATGCCCATCATGCCAACGGATGCAGGGTTTGTCCCATGTGCCGCGTCAGGGATGAGCATCTTCATGCGCTTCGCATCACCGCGCGACTTGTGATAAGCGCGCATCATTAGCACGCCAGTGAATTCTCCGTGCGCGCCTGCGGCAGGTTGCAGGGTCACTGCGGCAAAGCCGGCAATCTCTTGCAACCATTCCTGTAACTGGTACATCAAGGCCAGGTTGCCCTGTACGGTTTCAATGGGCTGCAACGGATGTGTGTATAGGAAGCCCGGCAAGCGACAGGTATCTTCGTTGATCTTCGGGTTGTACTTCATCGTGCACGAGCCGAGGGGATAGAAGCCGCTATCCACGCTGTAGTTGAATGTGCTGAGCCGCGTGTAGTGGCGGACAACATCCACTTCGGCGAGTTCGGGCAGAGGCAGGTCCGAGCGGAGAAGCTCCTCGGGAGGCAGGGCAGCTTCAGGGACGTCTGATACGGGCATCGTCACGCCGGTGCGTCCGGGGGAGGACAAGTCAAAGATGGTCGGTTCAACGATCTTCGGCTTCTTTCCATTCGCGCTGAGCGGAGGAACAGTGTTTTTCTGTTCCGCAGTCGAAGCGGCTTCAATCATGGCTCACCTCCGATAAAACTTCCACGAGCATGTCAATTTCCTCCCTGCTGTTCATTTCAGTGACAGCGATCAGCATGTGATCCTTGAGCGCAGGATAGTCCTGGCCGAGATCGTATCCGCCGATGATGCCGTGTTCGAGCAAATGCTCGTTGACCTCTTCCACAGGGCGGTTGACACAGAATGCAAACTCATGGAAGAACGGTTCGGTGAAACACAGACCCATACCGTCGATCTTGCTGAGTTCCGATGCGGCGTAATGCGCCTTCTGATAACAGAGTTCAGCGACCTGTCGCAGACCCTTCTTGCCCAGCAAGGAAAGATAGACGGCTGTGCCGAGTGCGATCAATCCCTGGTTGGTGCAGATGTTGGATGTGGCGCGTTCGCGTTTGATGTGCTGTTCACGTGCGGTGAGCGTGAGGACGTATGCGCGCTGACCGCGGTTATCAACTGTCTCCCCGACGAGACGCCCAGCCATCTTGTGGACCATATTCTTACGCGTCGTGAAAAAGCCGACGCTGGGTCCGCCGTACCACATGGGGATTCCCAGCGGCTGACCATCGCCGACGACAATATCCGCGCCCATGGCTCCTGGAGTCTTGAACATGGCGAGTGCTGTTGGGTTGGCAACAACACAAACCAGCGCGCCTTTGGCGTGCGCGGCGTCGATCAACTTTGTGTAATCGTAGACGCGGCCGAAGAAATCGGGATACTGCACGATGACGATGGATGTGTTGTCGTCCACCAGGCCAATCAATTCACTGGGGTTGGTGTTTAGGTCGGCGTTCGCATCATCGCCAGCCACTTCCAATTCCATGCCTTGTGTGTAGGTGCGGATGACCGCTCGATACTGGGGGTGGACAGTGGGGGAGATGACGACTTTTTTGCGCTTGCCGCGGAACTGGGCATACGCAAGATTCACCGCTTCTGCAGTAGCAGTCGCGCCATCATAATGAGACGCATTGGATACATCCATGCCTGTCAGTGCAGCCATCAAGGATTGATATTCAAAGATGGCCTGCAGTGTGCCTTGAGAAATTTCAGGCTGGTAGGGCGTGTAGGCGGTATAGAACTCGCCGCGGCGCAGCATATGGTCAACGGCGGAGGGAATGTAGTGGTTGTACATGCCCGCGCCCAGGAAGGACACCAGGTCCGTGCGCACGTTTTCATTGACTTGCGCGAGGCCCGAGAGTTCATCCAGCGCTTCCATTTCGGTTAGTGCTGGGGGCAGGTTCAATTCGGGGAAGCGATGTTTTGCAGGGATGGCATCGAACAAATCATCCAGCGATTTGACTCCGATGGTCTCCAGCATCGCATCCTTTTCTTTGGGGGAAATTGGGATGTAGGTCATAATATTTTCCTCATGTCGTTGCGAGCGTATGTTGCGAAGCAATCTCCCGGTCAGCGGGTAAATCTCATCGAGAGGATTTACAGTTTAGGTGGAGATTGCTTCCCACAGGCTCGCAACGACATACTTTGATTAATGGCTTCTTTCCTCGCAATACTTCTCATACGCGGCGGAGTCCATCACATCGCCAGCCGCGCCGCCTTCCACTTTGACCATCCAGCCTTCACCGAACGGATCGCTGTTGAGCGTTTCCGGCTTGTCAGAGAGTCCTTTGTTTACGGCAGTCACTGTGCCGCCAGCCGAGGCATAAATTTCAGCCGAGGCTTTGACTGATTCAACGGAAGCGATCGCTTTGCCAGCTTCGATGGTATCGCCTTCATCGACAAGCATTTCGACAAAGACAATATCGGAAAGCTGCGACTGGGCGTAATCGCTCAGTCCCATTGCGCCAGAGGCCGGGTCGAACCATTCGTCAGATTTGGTGTACTTGAGATTGGATGGGGTGTTCATAATACTTTGCTCCTTTGATGATAATTTGGCGAATCAAAAAGGCGCACGAAATACATCGCGCGCCTCTGTAATTTGACCTGAGAGATTCGTTTAGCTATGTTGTTGAGTAGCCTTGAGTTACGTAGCTTTGAACTACCCAACCATCACTACCAAACTGCAGAACTAAATTTTCACCGTCGGTGTCCCTCGCGGTGGTTTTCCGCGGAGGAACTTTCCAGAGCTCTTCGGGGGACAGGGTCCTTTTGCCTGAGAGTTTCATCTGGTTTCGCCTGATCCAGATTTGCACCTTCGGCGTCCTTCGTCTCCGCTTTCGCTTCGCTCAGGATCTCTTCCCTGTTACCCGTTATGTTGTTGTATTCATTTTATGGGTGAGGGCAGTGAGAGTCAAGAGGAAAATCATCCTTATTATAGTAAATTAAAACTTCCGAATGTAATTATTCGGAAGTTTTGATAACTTTGCAGGAATGTTATAGCTTTTCGGGATCCTCTGGCTTATCTGACTCAGGGAAGGTTGGTTCCTCGAAAGAAGCCGATTCTTCCTCAACGACGGGATACTGTACGGGGTCCACAATAGGGGCAGGCGGGACTGGCGGCACAGGAACAACGGGCGGAAGGAAGGGCTCGGGAGGCAAAGTGCCATTCAAGCGGGCGAAGTAGTCCTTGACGATCTGATCGTTGTAAAAGACCAGTGAGAGAATACCAACAACCACTGAGAAGACATTGCCTGCGAGTATGGCGACGATCTCAGCGATGGCAAGGTTCGTGGAAGGTTGCATAGGCTGCGGCGGGTTGCTTAGCAGCTTCGCAGCATAGATGATCTCAAACACACCGAGTATGGTGGGAAGGATCAAGATGGGTATGCAGACAATGCCAACGATGCTGATCAGGCCGGTGAGCGCAAGCCCAAGGCCCCAAAAGAGGTTGACGATACCGCTGGCCAGAGTTGTCCAGGCGATAACGTTTATTAATGTGGGTTTTTGTATGTTCATTTTTTTCTCCTGATTAGATTTCACTTCCTTATACGCCCCAACAGGAGATGGGTTGCAAATCAGTCAGGAGTTCCTGCGGGTTTGACATCCTTCAAATTCAACTGCAGGGATTTGCGGCCGTTGTATTCATTCAATTCGATGTGATACAGAACATCCACACGCTGGGGCAGAGATGCCTGCATATGTCCCATGCGGAAGCCGATGGCATCAAAGTTCGAACCATGCTCGTCGTCAAAGGTCACTTTCAAATGTCTTGCTTCCGCGCCGACCGTGCGCGAATTTTTCACCTTGATATCGCGTGAGACAAAGACCGCGTTGGGATTGCCATATCCCGTCGGCTCCAAATATTCGAGATGATTCAGCATTTCAAAATTTAGCAGGGCAAGCGGGACTTCCATATCGGCGGCCAGTGAATGACGCAGGTCTTTTCCAGAGAGCTGCGTTTTTGCAATCTCCTTCAGGCGCGCCACAAACCCGGGCACGTTTTCGTTGCGGACCGTGAAACCCGCGGCCGCGGCATGACCTCCATGACGGACGAGCAGGTCCTTGCAGAGATCGAGGGCATCGGTGATGTGAAATTCAGGGATGGAACGGCATGAACCGCGCGTCTCTTCCTCTCCTTTTGACGCGACGATTGAGGGACGGTAATATAGCTCCGTTAAACGCGATGCGGCAAGACCCACCACGCCCGGGTTGAAACTTTCATGCGCAGCAAAGAGCAGGAAGGCCCCAGGGTCTTCACTCATGGCAATCTGTTCCGCCTGTTCCTGGGTGGACTTTGTCAATCCCTGACGCTGGCGGTTCTGGACGTCAAGTTGCTGCGCGAGTTGACCTGCGCGCATGAAGTCTGTTGTGGTCAGCAGTTCGAACGACGCAAGCGCAGATTCGAGCCTGCCTGAGGCGTTCAAACGCGGACCCAGAATAAACCCAATATTCCCGGCGGTGACCTTGCCAATTTTCATATCCGCAACGCCAGCCAGGGAAAAGAGTCCCTGCCGTTTTGTTTCATGGATCTGCCTGAGTCCCTTGCGGACGAGTACGC
>JBDTPH010000301.1:0-29892 GCA_039932795.1 Chloroflexota bacterium | reverse complement strand
AAAGATTATAGGCTCCGCACCCGATCATCAGGATGCTTCGCCACGCTCAGCACGACATGTCATGAAAAGTTGGCAGCTTGACCTACCGGGTGTGCCATTCCTTCACACGCACGAAAAGCTCGGATAATGGCTTCAGGTCAGACACGCTGACAGCAAGGGTTTTTGTACGCGTCCTTTCATATTGGAATACGCGCGCGCCCTCATGAACAAAACGCGCCCGTCTGTTGAATTCTTCACGGGTCAAAAAACCTGCCAGTAGAATGGCGATACCATAGACCCAAATATTACCCCAGTCCAGTGGATTGATTATGTATGTTTCCCTGCGCAACGGGCTGTGGATGCCAATGCGGGCATTCGGAATTGATTTCGAATGAATGTACGCCAGCGAAAAGAATCTGTCATCGGTCTGGATGCGCCCATGCGGGGGAATCTCCACGATCAGCGACCGAATCTCACGCCCCGCGTCCTGCCCGCCAATCTCGACGATCTGACTCTGCTCTGAATCCGACTTCAAGACCAGCGCCCCAAGCGGATTCCATTGCAATGGGCGTGCCCACAAATCAGGCATAGCGTGCATCAAATAACGAGGCAGGTTTGCAGTCAGCACTTTTTGCAGCTCGTCCTGCGAAGCAGCAATCAACCCGGAAAGAAACGCGAAGAGATAGATGTGGCTGTCTGAATGTCCCTCTCCCGCGTTCTGGTCAGAGGGCACCAGCGCGGGGGCATTCAGCACTATTTGCGGACTGCGCTTCATTGCTGAAATTTTTTCACGATGGCTGATGAGAAAGGAACTGATCTTGCATCGCCGTCCGCCTAAAGAGACATTATAACGATCAGGTTCCGTGAATGGCGTCGCGCCTATGACATCGAAGGGAATGTTCTGCTCCGAGAGACAGCGCCGGAACGCCAGCTCCACCGCCACCTCAGCCACGATCTGGCGCAGACGATCATACGACGTCTCCTCCGCAGAAGAGAGTGAACGGACTGCGTACGCGATCCCAGCCTCTGTCAGGTCGCGCGTGTAGGGGAGATGGATGAAATCCGAGGTGGTGAGCATGATCAGAAGTTTATATAAGATGCCAGGTAATCCTCAAACACTCATAAATCCAAATCGTTCACTCATTCCTGAACTGCAAACAATAATGATGGAAGGTATTGCTCACCCACGCGGACCCGAGCCCAAACGGCGCAAGACGCTGATTATCCTGGACCCAGATCTTTTCATCTTTCAGCGTATATGTTTTGCCGAGTTCACGGGCGATGTCCCACGCCAATGGATAGATCTTCCCGCCCTTCTTCACGTTCTTGACAATGATCGTCAAGTACGATTTCTCGCGTAGTAGGGGCTTCAGCCCTTTATAGATGCCAGTCAGTTTCTCAACAAACTCATCATAATCTGAAATATTCCCCATATCATGCGGGTCATCCGAATAATGGACGTCGAGCTCGGTGGTGTCACGCCGCTTCTTCTGAGTCTCTGCCCCTTTCACGCGCAGCATATCCCAGTAGGGAGGCGAGGTGAGGACGTAATCAAAAGTTGGTAATGAGTACCTGGTGATTTGGGCTGCGTCGCCGTTGATGATTTGAGATTCGAGACTGGAGACTGGGTCGCCGAGTGCCGCGCGTTCCTCTTCGATGATCTGATTTGCGATCTCGGCGTATTTGGGATTCAGCTCGATGCCATAAGAGTTCCGCCCCGCCCGCAACGCGGCGACGAGAGTTGACCCTGTCCCTGCCATGGGGTCGAGCACGGTTTCGCCCTGTTTGGTGAAGAACTCGATGAATTCCTGCGCCATCGTTTCGGGAAATTTGGCGGGATGTACCAGCACTCCCTTTTTACGCGGGGGAGGATTATGGATAAACCATGACTTCTGGAACTTGAGCCAGGTCTTTGAATCAAGGTTGTTTAGTTTGTTGAAGGGCATACTCTATTTTATTCTACATTTACCATATATTTTCATATGTCGTTGCGAGCGTACTTTGCGAAGCAATCTCCCACGAATGAATGTGGAGATTGCTGCCCGAAGACTTTACATGCCATTTATGGAGTCGGTGTTCTTGTCGGTGGAGCATAGTCCACTTCATACACCTTCAGGTCTGAGAACGTAACGCTAACGGGATTCTCGCCTGCCGAGCGTGCAAAAACGCCGAATCCCCCGCTGGGGAAGGTTGGTTCGAAAACGCTGAACTGATAACGTTCATTGAGGAATAATCTCATTTCGCCACCCATGGCCCATAATCCAATGCGCACTTGGCCGGGCGCGCCCGGTGCGTCTCCGCTGGGGATTACATCCTGGATCGACAAACGTACGTCATTTGCAATTCGCTCTGCACGGAGCTGTCCATTGCAGGACAGGATAAAGCGATAGAAGGATGACCCGCTCCTGCGCACAATGATGCCATAGGTATCGTCCCCGCGGCACAGGCTGGGATGCGCGCTGATCTCGGCGTAGAAATTGCCTAAGGTAAGGTCTCGGCGCATGCTGACCAGATACACTCCCGGTTGGACAGCGAGCGCTAGACGGTCATTACTGATCGCTGCGCTGCCCTGGTCTGACACGGCTGTATCCCAGAGCGATTCGTCCGAGAAGTCATCGGTGACGATTACATCGCCAATGCCGGGACTCATTTCCGATGCAGGGGTGGGAGTGGCAACGCCCAACAGTGTAGGTGTCACCGAGGGCGGGAACCAGACAATGGTCGCAGTCGGAACTGTTGTCCCCGTCGGAGCAGGAGTCGCGGTGGGTGGAGTCGATTCCAGGGGCAGGCAGGCTGTCACACCCAATGCCATGGCGAGGAGCAGCGTAGCCGCGACGAAGCAATCTCCGCTCATATGTGGAGATTGCTTCGCAAAAAGCGCTCGCAACGACAGGTTATATAAGAGTTTCATAAAGGAATAATGACAATCTTCATGAAGGAAATTTTACAAGGTGTTGTACAATATTGTCGCATTTCATTTTAGCATAAGGAGACTCTATGACCGAAAAACTCGTGCTCGTGACTGGTGCGTGCGGTGAGATTGGTCAGGCTCTTGTTCAGGGATTATCACAACGGGGCGGCTACAAAATTGTGACAGCAGATCTGGCTCCGTTGCCCGACAGTATCAAATCCATGTCGGCGGAGCACGCACAGGGGGATCTGGTCTACAAGATCAAAACATTCTATGATTATGATTTCGATGTGATCTTTCACCTGGCAGCGTCGCTTTCCTCCAAGGCCGAGGTGTCGAGCGAGGATGCGCACCGCATCAATGTGGAAGGCACGATGCAATTGTTAATGCTGGCGGCATATCGTTCCGAGAAATATCAAAAGTCCGTCAAGTTTTTATTCCCCAGTTCGATAGCGGCCTATGGTTTGCCAGATGTGGAAGCCAAGAACGCAGCGGGCGCCGTCAGGGAGGATGCCTGCAACACGCCTCACACCATGTACGGATGCAACAAGCTGTATTGCGAAAAACTGGGAGTATATTACAGCAAATATTTTGGTCAGAAACATCTGGATGACAATCCGCCTCACATGCTGGACTTTCGCGCGATCCGCTTCCCGGGCCTGATCTCAGCCTTTACGCTTCCCAGCGGGGGCACGAGCGATTATGGTCCTGAGATGCTGCATGCCGCTGCACAGGATAAACCCTACGCTTGTTTCGTGCGCGAAGATACAAAGATCTCCTTCATGGCAATGCCCGATGCGATCAAGTCCTTGTTGATGCTTGTGGATGTGCCGCGCCAGGACTTGCATCATGAAGTCTATAATATTGCCGCCTTTGCCATCACGGCAGGGCAGTTCCGTGAACGCGCCCGCAAAGCTTTCCCTGGTGCGGACATCACGTTCGATCCGAATCCACGCCGACAGGGCATTGTTGACTCCTGGCCCGAAGACGTGGACGATCGCCTCGCCCGCACCGAGTGGAACTGGAAACCCGATTATGATGCCGATGCATTCTTCGATGAATATTTCCTGCCCGAGATTCGCAAGAGATACGGCAGGTAGTCATCGCGCGGAGCCGGTGGTCGAGTAGAGCGAACACTTTTTCGCTCGTATCGAGACCACCCTATTTGAAGCACTCAGATTGCATAAGTAACCAGGCGACCGTCACTTATTAAGTGACCGTCACCTGATTTTATTAATCCTTTCCTGATATAATTTTAATGATGAAAACACGGTTGCCATTCATTTTTATCCCTATCATAATTATCCTTCTGTTCGCGGGAATCTCACTTCCTGTTGCCGCTGCTCCGAGCGCGCAGGGCTTCATCACTGCCACACCCGGGCCGGATGGCCGTATTTTGTATTTTGTTCAGGAAGGGGATAATTGCTCCATTGTCGCGGTCAAACATGGCATCAGCGTCGCCCAGTTACGACAGTTCAACACCCGCCTCGATGAAAACTGCGTACTGACGCCTGGTCAGCAGCTTGTGATAGGGCTCGCATCTTTGAATGCTCCCACTGCAGGCGCGGCTCCCACGCTCCTGCCGCCAACGGTTACAGCTACACCCGTCAGCGGTACAACGGAAGTCTGCGTCCTGCTTTTTGATGACATGAACGGCGACTCATTGAGGCAGGAAACAGAATTTGGTGTGGATGGTGGCGCGGTCAGTCTTACGAATTTGAACGGTTCCTATTCCCAAACGCAGAATACCACTTCCGCCATAGACCCTGATACGCTCGAGCCCGTTCGCGCCTGTTTTTTGGATGTCCCTGGCGGAGAATATAACGTTGGCGTTGCTGTCCCAGACCAATACAATGCCACAATGCTGGTGAGCTACACATTGACTGTCAAAGCAGGTGACCGCGCCTCCATCGATTTTGGCGCACAATCCAAAACATTAACAGTCAGCGAGCCTGCAGATCAGCAGGAAGCGGGAAGGTCATCTGCGTTGGGGATATTTGGCACCCTGCTATTGCTCGGCGGCGCAGGTCTGGGTTATTATGCCTATCGCTCCAGCCAGCCGAAAAACAAATTAAAGGGAAGCCCCCTGACGAAAAGATAGCAAAGACCGCCAAATTCGGCGGTCTTTGCTATGTCCGTTTCATCCCATCGGGTACTTCATTCTCTGTCCCCCAATCAAGTGAACATGAAGGTGAAACACTGTCTGGCCGCCATTTGCGCCCGTGTTTGTCACCATGCGGTATCCACCCTCCGCAATTGCTTCATCGGTTGCGAGTCTGCGTGCCACTGTGAAGATATGTCCCATGAGCTGTTCATCGTCAGGCTCCAGCGCGCTCACCGAATCGATGTGCCTGTTTGGAACGATCAAAATGTGCGTTGGCGCCAGCGGGTGAATATCGCGAAATGCAGTAACCTGTTCATCGCGGTAAACAATATTTGCTTGCACCTCATTCGAAACGATTTTACAAAAAATACAGGAGTCAGACATTTTATAAATAATCCTTGAGACACGGGATGTGAGATAAATAAAATGGGATTTCAGTGTCATTTTCCTGTAATTTTATTCGACATTGGAACAAGTGGGGGGCCTTTGCGCCAATTCAGGCAACATATGTATAGTATTAGAAATATCTTACTATGACATGTCGTCCTTTCAAAAGGCGATATAATTTTGCGCGAAGGAAAACCTTATGAGCGAAACAGTTTTAACCTGGATTGTATTTATCCTTGCATTCGGCGGCATGGTATTGATCCATGAATTGGGTCATTTTATCGCTGCGCGCTTATGCGGAATCGAAGTGGAGGAGTTCGGGATCGGGCTTCCCACGCCCGGCGCGTTGACCCTCTTTACATGGCAGGGTACACGCTTCACCCTCAACTGGCTGCCCCTGGGCGGCTTTGTCCGTCCGAAGGGCGAAAATGACCCGAATGTGCCCGGTGGGTTGGCAGCTGCCAGCCCATGGAGGCGTTTAGTGGTCCTGTTCGCGGGTCCGGTGATGAACCTGCTTGCAGCGGTGGTCATCTACAGCATCATCTTTAGCCGCGTAGGTGTTCCCGATACCAGCCGTGTCCTGGTCGCATCTGTCACGGCGGATAGCCCTGCGGCGGCTGCCGGCTTAAAGGACGGCGATATATTTATCAGTGGCAATGACCAGCCGATTACCAACTATGATGAATTGCGTGCCATCGTCGATCAAAACGTGGATCAGCCTGTTCAGTTCGCCGTGGATCGAAACGGCCAGCAGGTGGAAGTTACTACCATCCCGCGCATGAGCGAAACAGAGAAACGCGCCATGATCGGCGTGGGGCTGAGTGTGCCGTTCAAGCAAAAGGTCTCACCCGTTGAAACCTTGAGCCTGGGTGTGCAATATACGGGATACAGCATCCGGGCATTGGTCTCGTTGCCCGCGCAATTGATCCGCGGCACGATCGCTCCCGAACAGGGACGCATCATCGGCTTGAAGGGCATTTTCGACATACTCGGACAAAGCGTCTCGAAAGATATACAGGCCAGCAATGACAACGCAAATAACGTTCAGCCTACCTCCACCAATCCTGTGGACCAGCCTGTCCGTACGCTTGAACTGCTTGCCTCGCTGACCATCAGTCTCGGTGTCTTCAACCTCTTCCCGTTCCCTGCACTGGATGGCGGACGAATTATTTTCATCCTGCCCGAACTGATCTTCCGTCGCCGCGTCTCCCCTCAGGTTGAGAATCTTGTCCACGGCCTGGGCATGGCATTCCTGCTGCTCCTGATGCTCTACGTGAATGTCATGGATTTCGTCAATCCGATCTCAGTTACGATACCTTAAATGAATACCGACCCCATCTCGTTTGAAAAAGTCCTGGATGCCCTGCTCGCGGACCGCAAGGATTTTCCGCGTCGTTATTTTCGGGAATTTTCAGATATTGGGACTCTCGAACTGAAGACTCTGCTGGATATCTGGCCCCGTGTCAACCCCAGCCGAAAATTGACACTGCTCGAGGAACTTGATACCCTGGCTGACACCGAGACCCTTGTCTCATTCGATGACCTGGCGCGTGCCCTGCTGACGGATCCCGACTCCCAGGTGCGGATGCGCGCCATCCGTCTGCTGCGCGAGAGTGAAGATACCAAGCTGATCCCTTCCTATCTGGATATGCTCACGACCGAGGCTAATACAAGCGTCCGCGTCGAAGTGGCACGTGTGCTCAACCTGTTTGTGGCCCTGGGTGACCTGGAGGAAATTCCAGAAACGCTCTATCATCAGATCGAGGATGCGCTGCTTGCCTCCGCGGCCGGTGAAGACGACGTCCGTGTCCGCCGTGCTGCTTTGGAATCGCTTGGGTATTCATCCCGCCTCGAAGTCTCCACGTTGATTGAATCCTTCTTCAACCGCGAAGAGCCAGGTTGGCAGATAAGCGCCCTGATTGCCATGGGACGTTCTGCCGACGAACGCTGGGACGAGGATATTACGCGCGCACTTGTAAGTGTAAATGACGGCGTCCGTAAAGCCGCGGTCCAGGCTGCAGGCGAGCTTCCTCTCAAATCAGCACGCTCGCTGCTGCTAACCATGCTGGGGGAAGAGGAGGAGGGTGAAGTTGTCAGTGCCATCATCTGGTCGCTTTCACAGATCGGCGGTGAAGACGTCCGCACGTATTTGGAAAGCCTGCTCGACCAGCTCGAGGAGGAGGATGAGCAGATCGCCTTTCTCGAGGAGGCCCTCGATAACCTGTCATTCACTGAAGACCTCGCGCGCTTCGACTTGCTGGCGATTGACCCTGACGATGAGCTCGTTGAACTTGAAGATGATGAGGAAAGCGGGTTAGGGATATAGTTTTAGCTGACACAACATTTATGTAGGAGCCTTGCGAACAACCTTCGCAAGGCTCTTATATATGTCATTGCGAGCGAAGCGAAGCAATCTCCAGTTAAATGAGATAATCTCATCGACAAACGTGTATCGTTAATGTGGAGATTGCTTCCCAAAGGCTCGCAACGACATGATTCCATGGAGACGTTATAATCTCCGTGCCTTTCCCATTGGGTCATATACATGTCATTTCCTGTCCTTGCCTCCACGTTCGCAAACAACATCCTGCCGATTCTGCTCCTTAGCGGGGCAGGTTTCGCACTTGGGAAACTCCTTCACATCGATGCCCGCAGCCTGGGACGTGTCGTTTTTTACGTGTTCAGCCCGGTATTGATATTTGACCTGCTCCTGCAAAGCCGTCTCAGGATGAGCGATGCGATCGGCGTGATCGCAATGACGTTATGTGTCGTGTTCATTATGGGGCTGATTACCCTTGCCCTGGGGTTACTCTTTAAACTGGAACGCCCGGCACTGATAGCCATTCTGATCACAACAATGTTTGCCAACACGGGCAACTACGGCTTGCCCCTTGTTTCTTTTGCGTTCGGCGAGCAGGCGTTATCCTATGCAGGCATCTACTTTGTCACAACAACATTTCTCTTTTACACCGTGGGTGTACTGATCGCTTCGCTGGGACACATGAATTTCAAGGAAGCCCTGCTGGGTCTATTAAAAATACCGACCATGTATGCCGTGATTCTTGCCATCATCATTAATGCCGGGCATATCCAGATTCCATCGCCCATTGGCCGCGCTGTGGAGCTGGCGGCAGGCGGGACAATTCCGTTAATGCTTATTTTGCTCGGCGTCGAATTAACGCGTGTTCAGTTTTCAGGCAGTATTCGTGCCATGCAGTTAAGCGTCTCGCTCCGATTGCTGATTGCCCCGTTCATTGCATTGCTGTTTGCTGCATTATTTGGCATTCAGGGTCATGCGCTGCAGGGAACTGTAACAGAGGCATCCATGCCAAGCATGGTCAGTGCGACAGTGCTGGCAACCGAGTATCAACTGGATTCAAAACTCGTCACCGCAATCATTTTTATCAGCACATTACTCAGTCCACTAACTCTTACACCGCTGCTTGTTTTTCTGGGAAGATAATTTGAACACTGCAAGACAGTTGCTGCTTTTTGTTGTGATGGTGCTGTCCATTTTGTTTAACGCGCGGCAGGCCCGGGCTCAGTCCGGGATCGAGCTGGAAAACGTGGGGGCTGCGCATCGCTTTGGCGAGCAGATCACATTCCTCGCCAGGATCAAGGCTTCGACACCCATCCAGAATATTTCGATCATTATTGTTGACGAATCACAGGCCATCACACATGTTGAGCCGTTGGCCATGCAGGCAGATGGGAGCACGGAATTCCGGTTTGACACGAGGCAAAACAGATTGCGCCCCTTCAGCCAGATCAAATGGAGTTATCAGTTCACGCTGCCGGATGGAAGCACAGTGCAAAGTGAATCGTTTTCCATGCGTTATGCGGATGACCGTTTCGACTGGCAATCTCTTGAATCGGATGGGGTGCGGGTCAATTGGTATAACAGCGATACGGATTTTGGCCAGGCTGCAGTGAATGCTGCCCAATCAGGTTTGGATTCTGTCGGCAGGTTGATGGCCGTCGATCGCGTACAGCCTGTTGACATTTTTATCTACGCAAATCTGGAGGATCTGCAGGGCACGCTGAATCCCAATGGGGAAAACTGGGTGGCGGGTCACGCAAACCCTGCGCTTGGTGTTGCGATGGTGGTGATCGAACCAGGCGCGGAGCAAAACATCCTCATGGAGCAGCGCATTCCGCATGAACTCATGCACGTGATGATGTACCGCGCAGTGGACGCGGGATATATAAATATCCCCTTGTGGCTGCGGGAGGGAACCGCAACGCTGGCAGAGATCTATCCGAATGTGGATTATGACCGCGTGCTTACGGACGCGGTACCGGGCAATGCCTTGATCCCGTTAACATCCCTGTGCGCCTCCTTCCCAGCCGACACGGGCCGCGCATTTCTGGCGTATGCCGAATCCCGGTCATTTGTCAACTATCTGCACGAGAACTACGGTTCTTCGGGCCTGCTGAATCTCGCGGCCTCCTACGCCGATGGCCTGGACTGTGAGCGGGGAACCGAACTTGTCCTGGGCGTTTCACTATTAAACCTGGAAGCAACCTGGCGCTCGTCCGTGCTGGGACAAAATGCCCTGCTGCCCGCGTTGCAAAATATCGCTCCCTATCTGGTGCTGCTGTGCCTCGTGTTGATCATTCCATTGATCAATGTGTTAAGTTACCGTTCGCAAAAAAGGAAATCAAAATGAACCAGGAACCTATGTCCGAAAATGACACGAAGGTCCGCGCCCACGTTTGGGTGAAGGGACGTGTGCAGGGTGTTGGCTTTCGTGCACATGTGGAATATCACGCGCGTCAAATCGGCGGGCTGACGGGCTGGGCGCGGAATGTTGGCTATGATACGGTGGAAGCAATCGCAGAGGGGCAGCGCACGAACGTAGAGCGGTTTATCGAAACGATGAAACAGGGTCCACGCGCCTCGCGGGTGGATGAGTCAAAGGTGGAGTGGGAGGATGTTACGGGGGAATTCAAAGAGTTTGGAGTGAAGAGGAGTATGTAACGTTTAAACGTTATGCAAACCCCAGGCCTCTTTCCTTCAACGACACCCACTTCCCCTGACCGATCACCAGATGATCGAGAACGTCCACATCCAGTAATTTCCCTGCCTGGACGATGGCACGCGTCACTGCCACATCATCGGGGCTGGGGGTTGGGTCACCGCTGGGATGGTTGTGAATAACAATTAATGCTGATGCGTTCTTTCTTATCGCTTCCTTGAACAATTCGCCCACTCTCACTTGTGACGAATTAACTGAGCCTTTATAGACTTCCACGATCTCCATAACACGGTTTCTTCGATCCAACAGGATCACTCGCAGATGTTCCTGCTCCAAAGCGGACATTTCATATTGCACCAACGCAGCTCCATCCGCGGGGGAATTGATCGCCGGGCGTTCTTCCGGGGATTCGAGGGGTAGCCGTCGGCCCAGTTCGATCGCCGCCTTGATCTGGGATGCTTTTGCTTCGCCAAGTCCATGCTGGTCCATCAATTCCTTGAAAGGCGCGCGATGGAGTCCGCTTAGACCGTGGAACTTCTGCAATAAACGCTGGCCCATCTGTACCGCGTTTTCACCCGCCACCCCAACGCGCAATAGGATGGCGATCAACTCGGCGTTGGATAATGCCTGGGGTCCAAGCGAAGCGAGCCGTTCGCGCGGTCGTTCTGATTCGTGCAGGTCTGCGATGCGGTATGTTGAGTGGGTCGTTGGAGCAGTCATGATATTTCCTGATGAGATATTTTTCTGACTATACAATGAGAGATGCGGGAGGGCAAGAGGAAAAATAAATATCCGCAGTGAAAATTCCCAGTACTGACAAATTTGTCAATCATCCTTGTTTTTCCTGCCCGTCAGCTGGCTTGGCCGATATTTGCTTGACATCCCCTACTGCCTCAAGTAGAATGTCCTTCGCCTTATATTTGGGCCTGTAGCGCAGTTGGGAGCGCGCCTCAATCGCACTGAGGAGGTCAGGGGTTCGAATCCCCTCAGGTCCACAGGACAGTGACCAGTAATCAGTGAGCCGAGTCCACTGTCCAAGACGAACATGAATAACTGATTACTGAAGTAAGGGCCCATAGCGCAGTTGGGAGCGCGTCTCAATGGCATTGAGAAGGTCGAGGGTTCGAATCCCTCTGGGTCCACAATGAGAGCGACTAGTGATGCTGGTCGCTCTTATGCTATAATAGGCAAACCTATATGGAAAAGTCAGGACAGGAGTAGTAGGTCATCCCGTCAGCGAGTTGGGAAACGGGCATCGCCCGGGTGGAAGCCCTTCAATGGTGTCAACGGGAGCATCATCAAAGACTGAACTCGCCTGTTTTCTTGAAAGAGAGACTTGAGTGGTGAACCATAGTAGCCATTCACGGGTAAGCCCGTTATAGCGATTAAGTGCGTTTGAAAGTTGGAAGGTTCGAATGTTGAAGGGTTAGCCCTGCAACTTATGACCTTCAAACCTTCAACCGAATTCGGGTGGTACCGCGGAGTAACTCTTCGTCCCTGATTGTGGATGAAGGGTTTTTTTTATTTCCCTCACCCTGGCCCTTTGCCAACGTGGGAGAGGGGATAGCTTGAAAAGGAGGCACAAATGAAAAGCGTAATTCGGATCAAGTACATCTTCTGGAAGGAAGGTCCTCTTCTTCCACGCCTCCTTGTTTGCAAATAGAAACTTACACAATATATTGAACGTAATATCTGAAATTACCATCAATGAGGAAAGAATGTCAGAATCTAAAAAAACCAAAGAACCTATTGAAATCGAAGCACCCTGGCAGGATAAGTCCTATCAGCCGCAGGCTATGGAGAAGAAATGGCAGGAGAAATGGGAAGCGGATAAGCTATACCGTTCGGTGATCAACGAGCGCAAGCCGAAACATTACGCGCTGACCATGCTGCCGTATCCCAGCGGTGACCTGCATATCGGTCACTGGTTTTCGATGATTCCCCCGGATACGCGTGCCCGTTATATGCGCATGAAAGGCTACAACGTGTTGTTCCCCATGGGATTCGATGCGTTTGGTCTGCCTGCGGAAAATGCCGCCATCAGGGAAGGTCTCCATCCGATGAAGCGCACCTTCGAAAATATCAACCGAATGCGCACACAGATGAAGACCATGGGCACGATGTTCGATTGGGAACGGGAAGCCATTTCTGCCACGCCTGAATATTACAAGTGGACCGAATGGTTCTTCATCAAACTATACAACATGGGACTGGCCTACCGCAAGATGTCACCCGTGGACTGGTGTCCCAACTGTAACACGACCCTGGCACGCGAACAGGTCTGGGGCGAAGACCGCCATTGCGAGCGCTGCGGCACGCCGGTGATCAAGAAAAATCTGGATCAATGGTTCTTCAAGACCACAAAATATGCCGATGAACTGTTGAACTTCCATGGGCTGGATTGGCCGGAACGCGTCAAGACCCTGCAGACCAACTGGATCGATCGCTCTGAAGGCGCATCCGTGATCTTCAAAACGGAGGTTGGAAACCATGATGTGGAAATCTTCACCACACGTCCCGACACGTTGTGGGGTGCCACGTTCATGGTCTTCTCACCGGAGCATCCGCTGCTGGAGGAGATCACCACACCCGGGAACAAAGCGGCTGTAGAAGAATACAAGGCCCAAGCCGCGCGCCAATCGGATATTCAACGCGGCGCGGTGGACAAGGACAAGACCGGTGTCTTCACAGGCGGTTATGCCATTAACCCGGTCAACAACGAGCGCATCCCGATATGGATCGCGGATTACGTGTTGATGTCGTATGGCACCGGCGCGATCATGGCTGTCCCTGCACACGACGAGCGCGACTTTGAGTTTGCACGGAAATATGAGCTGCCAGTTCGCGGTGTCATTCAGCCGCTGGCCGATAACGTCAGTAAATATATTGGCGAAACGGAGAAAAATCTGCGCCAGCTATTTGATGCGGCCGAGGAGGGTGGCGCTATTCTGTTTTTCGATGAGGCAGATGATTTGTTTGGGAAGCGCGATCAATCTGAAAACGTCGATGCGAAAAAAGGAATAATAGACATCAATTGGCTGCTGGAAAATGTCAACAAAGCTTATATTGGTCCCGGCGTGATGGTCAACTCCGCTCCGTTTAACGGCACGAAAGTCAATACAGAAAAAGGCAGAAAGAATCCCGGCATCGCTGCGGTCATCGACTGGCTGGAAGAAAAAGGCATCGGCAGGGAGTCGGTGAATTATCGGTATCGCGATTGGTTGATCTCACGCCAGCGCTACTGGGGCGCGCCGATCCCCATGATCCACTGTGATGTTCATGGCTGGAACCCGGTACCTGAAGACCAGCTGCCTGTATTATTGCCGGAAGATGTTGAATGGAGACCCACGGGCGAGAGCCCACTGAAGCTGCACCCGACCTGGAAGAACACAACCTGCCCTGTCTGCGGCGAACCTGCGATCCGTGAAACCGACACGATGGACACGTTCATGTGCTCATCATGGTACCACCTGCGTTATCTGTCGCCGCATTACGACAAGGGTCCGTTCGACGAAGCCGAGTACAACTATTGGATGCCTGTTGATACATACACAGGCGGCATTGAACATGCCACGATGCACCTGTTATACACACGCTTTTTCCACAAGGCGTTGCGCGATGCAGGCATTACGGAAGGCAATGAGCCGATGCTGCAATTGCGTAATCAGGGCATGGTGCTGGGCGAGGATAACGAGAAAATGTCGAAGAGCCGTGGCAACGTGATTGCGCCCGACGTGCTGGTGAAACGATACGGCGCGGACACGGTGCGCGCCTACATCATGTTCTTCGCCCGCTGGGAGATGGGTGCCCCGTGGGATTCGCAGGGGATCGAGGGCAGCGCGCGCTGGATAAGAAGGACATGGCACCTGTTCACCGATCAGAATCAGACGGGATCTGCCTCCGATGAAACGAAAAAGAATCTGCGCCGAAAGGTGCACCAGACCCTGCGCAAGGTGACGCGTGACTTCGAGAACTTTGAGTTCAACACGATAATCTCTTCATTGATGGAGTTGATGAACGAAATGTACAAAGCCCGCGAAGCGGGCGCGGCTGGCGGCAAGGAATGGAAGGAAGCACAGGATATCTATCTGCGCATGCTGGCTCCCGTTGCTCCACACATCTCTGAGGAACTGTGGACGAATTATCTACGCAAGCCGTATTCTGTTCATCAGCAGGATTGGCCAAAAGTGGATGAAGAAGCCGCGCAGGAAGATAGCATCGAAATTCCGGTTCAGGTCAACGGTAAGGTACGTGGCCGGGTTGTTGTGCCGGCGGAGGCGGGCGAAGACGAAATCAAAGCTGCCGCGCTGGCAAGCGAGCCGGTACAAAAATTCCTGGAGGGGAAGGAGCCGCGCAAAGTGATTGTGGCGAATAAGAGATTGGTGAATATCGTGGTCTAAATTCGGTAACGCAGGTGGATGAACCTGGGACAGTAAAAACAGCGGACTCTTCAGGAGTCCGCTGTTTTGTTTCCAACCAAAGGTACTGGCAGAGCGATTGGCCCGCAGGTATGGGAAGACAGATCCAGTAAACTGTTGAAACACGCCAAGCCGCCAAACAAAAGCCTGCTACATAGGATGCAGGCGAGAAACGAAGAGGAGCACAGGGGATAGAATCCCCCATCCGGCACCCCACTTCAATAATGTAAGTGCTATAATGTGAAAACAATTGCAACACACCAGTATACGCTCCCACTGAAGGCGGCATTTTACACCGTGAGCGCCAGTCATCCCACATTTTCTCGTTACAACCGCTGGAACCGCATCAACACGCGATGATCTTCTTTAGATTATTTTATACGAATATCTGTTGTTTTATTTCGATTGGAAATGAAGGAATATGGCTGTAGTGAATTTACCCATCAATTCGTCTAAGGCTGTTCCAATGGAAGCCGATAGGACTCTGTTGGAATCTGCGAGAAGGATGAACAGGGATGCGCTTGTAAAGATCTTTGATCTCTATGCGTCCGCTCTGTATAATTACGCGTTGCGGCTATGCAATAATGCCTTGATGGCAGATTATATTGTGGGGGATGTGTTCGCAAAACTTTTGGAGCATCTGGCGGCTGGGAATGGACCGGGGACGAACCTGCGTTCGTATCTCTACCAGACAACATATCATCTCATTGTTGATGAGGCGCGTGGTTCCAATCGTGAATTTCCAATTGAGGTCGCTGATTTTCTGCGCCACGATGCGTATTCCACTTACATAAATTTGGAGAATCGCGTAATATTCGAAACGATCATACAGGCGATCCGGAACGACTTGACAGATGATCAACGGCATGTAATCATTTTGCGTTTCCTGGAAGGATTTAGCCTGCGTGAGACGGCAGCAATCCTTGGGAAGGAAGTTAGTAATATTAAGGTTACCCAGAATCGTGCCATCGCAGCCTTACGCAAAGTGCTACAATATAAGGTAGCTTAATGAAACAATCTTCATCTTCACACGATCAGGATATCATCCAAATCCTTAAGGATTTGGACTCGATCAAGGCTGAGTATCCTCCCGAGCTGTTGGCAGCCCGGCGAGCCGCGTTTATGGACCAGGTTTTACAACGCACTGCGGTTGAAGTTACGGAAGGGTGGAGTCCAAAGAATCAACACGTCATTGAACATCTGAGGGGTTTGAAATCCATCCAGGCCGAATATCCTTCAAAATTATGGACTGCCAGGCGTTTTGCTTTTAGGCGTCAGATTGCACGGATGGAACGAATACGTTTATGGCAATCAGTGCGTTCCGCCATTCAAAGCGGCTTTGCCTACGCGGCAGGAACAGTAGCGTTACCTTCCATGAAGGTCATGCGTATGTCACTTGTTGTGGCTGCTTTTGCTGTTGTTGCATTTATGGGATTCCTATTGCAGGAAAATCGTAGTGAAGTACCCAATACTTTCTCATCTCAAAATGGGATTTCGAAGGATGTACCCAGCGCTACAACAGCTACTTCAGAAGCGAGAATTATTTGTAAGCCCGGTTCCAAACCGCCCTTGTGTCTGGCCCGCGAGTTTGATAAAAGCCGGGACCTCATATATCCGGGCAATGGATCGGCCCGGCCCGCGGTGGCGAAGGACACGATCCCCGGTCATGGCGAAGTTCACCGTGCTTCCTATATCAATGACGGGCTTTACGGCCCGGGAGCAAGTTGGGTCAGCAACAGTGCCGACAGCTGGATCAAGATCGATCTCGGTAGAGCCACGGCTCTTAACACTGTTGCATTCGGCAGAGACCGCCTGGGTAAGTTTAATGACCGTGACCCGGGCCAGTTCGTCATTGCTGTAGCTTTGTCTGATGATGTTTACGCCAATGGGAACAGCAGAAATGACAACCTGGAATATACACAGGTATATGATTCAGAAGAGGCGGGTTTCAGCGGGCTCGTTTCTGGCTCAGAAACCGTGGAGGCACAATTTCAGCCGCTCGTTGCAAGATTCATCAAGATCACATTTGAGAATCCAGGAACAGCCATTGATGAAGTTGAGATTTTCATGGTGCAACCCCCTGTGCCAGGTAGTACTGTGACTAAAAAGCCCAGAGACGAGCAGCCGGGGAGCACATCGACTCCCATACCCACCAATACACCACTTCCCACGGATACGTTGACGCCCATACCCACCAACGCACCGCTCCCGACGGATACGTTGACGCCCATACCCACCAACACACCACTTCCCACGGATACGTTGACGCCCAGGCCTACACTCACACCACTTCCCACGGACACATCTACGCCCAGGCCTACACTCACACCACTTCCCACGGACACTCCGGTAGTGGGTTTCCCCACAGAGAGGCTGGAATCAGAGTTTGTACCGATTCCGTAACCATGGAGCAGTGTGATACCCACGCAGGTTCGTCTTTTGTTGAAACCATTACAGTCCTGCCAGGAATCATATCCCTATCCGTAGTTCTTTGAGAAAAAGCAGGTGTAGGTTTATAACATCTAGCTAGTTTGCGGTGCAAAAGTGCTCCCAGCGCCGTCCCCGGCGCTGGAATTACTCGGTGATCGCCGGGGACGGGGGCGTGAGCGGGTTTTGCACCAGAAATTAGCTAAAATCCCGGAAGAGACAATTCTTCGGGGATTTATCATAAGTGAAAAATTTCCACTTCCCTGCCAAAAACCTCTGAGATTATGACGGTTTCGAATAAAATCAACTATCTCAGAGGTTTGCTTTATCGGAGGAGAAACCATGACCGCACCGATGTATTTCCAATGGCAGAATGAAACGTTGCTGAAAACCATTTACCCGTCTCGTGACAGGAAACTGGCTGACTTCCTTGTCTATTACAAGGAGATCGATCTGTGGGCGGAATACAAGGATAGGAAGATCGAAAATCTTCAAGCCGATGTCAGGGCCTACATCGCTGAACGTCAAAATGCCTTGATTACGGCATATAAATCCTATAAGACCCAGTATGCTTATTTTTTACAGGAGGACGTGCGCTCGAAGTACATGGCGAAATACAAGCTTTCCGATGAAGCGGAACTTTTAAAGCTCAGGGAACTCCATCGTGCATTTATAACCTACCTCCCAAAGATGGCTGATGTGCGCAAGGAAAAGTATTTCGTCACACAGCAGGTCTCGCAATGGGAAGCGTATCGCAAGAGTCTGATGCAGGATATTGCAAGAAGACAGCGCCGTCTGAATGCCATGATTGCCGCTCATCCCAGGAGACCCGTGGAAACACAGGAGCTGCAGAAGCTTCAAAACAGTACGCTCCCCATCGTGGAGGAGGAACTCCAAAACCTGTATTCCTTTGTGTCCACATATAACAGGATCGAAAAGCGTAAACTCGAACTTTATAAGGCACGCGAATCAGCACAGACCGGGATCAAGGGTGTGCGCACAAAACTGGATGTAGTCCGCGCCCAGCTGAAGCCTGTGGAAGCCAAACAAAAGGAACTGGCCGCCGCCCTTGCCCGCCTCAAGAGTCCGCCGAGCCTTGCCTCCGTGGAAGGATATTTCAAAAGCGATGACATCTCGGGTCACGTCCGCAGCCGCTACCCCAACGCAGACAAGTCCATCATGGATATGCTCAATGGCATCCACAAAAAGGTAACCAGTGACCTGCGTACCATCAAGGATGACGCCGTCAAACTGGTGACGGTCAGGAATCATTTGTATGCGTTACAGGAACAACAGCGCATCCTTAAAAAGGAAGTCATACAGTTGGAAACGGATCTGCGCAACATGCCTGTAAATTGGGTCAAGCGTGGAGAGCGTCAGGCGCGGCTGGATATGCTTCGAGATGCCGGGTTGAAAGCCGTCGAAGACGAAACGGACAAGCTGGCCGAATATCAGTCTGCCTTCGAGTATTCGAAGAAATCACCGGCTGAACTGGCTCAGATGATCCAGGCCCGGGAAAAGGAAATGCTGGTCGTCCAGCAGCGCAGCTCACAGCTTGGGAAAGACGCCTCTGATCTGGAGGCGCAGATCAAGCCACTGGAGTCCACCCTGAACATTTCGGAGGAGGAATATCTTGTCCAATATTCTCCTGATCAAGCGATCACAGTAAAGGACATTGTGCGCGGCAAGGTGGAAGCCTATAAATTGTCGCTGGCCCGCAAGACGCATTTCGAACTTCTGGAGGAAATTGTCAAACGATTTATCGCCCAGCCTGAACGTTATCCACTCTGGCTTCAGTACATGGTCATCCATTTTTCAGGGATGCGTTATGCCACCGCGCACGGCTCATGGGCGGATCCCAGGGACCTGCTGAGCAGCCTGCGGACATCCGCACTTGAAAAAGATTTCAAGAAAATGGACGATGACGCGGTGCAGGCGTTAAGCCAGGAACGGGTCAGCCTGTATGAAGAGACCGGTGTTCTCAACCCGAACACGCCGAAACTGGCGCGCACCACAGATCGAAAATGGAAGGAGAAGGTCGCGTTCCATTTGAAGGGACTCAAATCAGTGAGCGCGCATCATCGGCGCAAGGCATTTTTTGATCTGCGCCTGGACGAAGAGGACTACGAAGTCGAAACAATGAAACCCCAGGAGGCATTGGATGCACTGGAGTTGGTCAAGGATACATTGCCTGAGTGGATGTGGAAGGAGATCGTGCGGCTCACCGATCTGCGCCTCAAGCAGGCCGGCGACCCGAATTGGGAGAAGCTGACGCCTGAAGAAGAGGAGAAACGCAACGAAGCTCAATACGCGGAATTGCGCATCATCATGAGCAAGTGGAAACAGGACAATCTGACCGGCTGGCGCGAAGAACATGATAAATCGAACAGGCTGATCGTTACCCGTTCTGTTTGCAACGAAGTTGCCGAGCAGATCCAACACCTGCGCGGTCATACTCCTCCGGGTGGTTTGACTGCCAAGGCGCCCTGGTATTTGAAGAACGAACGTGAGGGGAAAGTGCCGGGCACGCCGAGACCTTACTTTGTCAAACCGGCCTCTGCAAAAGAGTACACCGTGGGAGCCAGTATCCTGTGGCTTCGGTTCGTACATGAGCTTCCCAATCCGTGGAGGGTGGCACAACCCTTACAGACCAAACAGGGCGATGGGTTGATCCCTGCTGAATTCCTGTCCAGGAAATCGGGCTCGGCAGGCAACTGGACGTACACACAGGGTAATGTTGTCACGCGCACCCGCACGCGTATCAACGAGAAAAAGTTAACAGTGAAGGAACAGCAATGGCTGCGCTGGATCCATGAGGCCACGGTGGTGGATGTGGCTGAAACTGCCGATGGCCCAATCGTTCTTACATTCGAAACTGCACTGCCCTATGACGACCCGCGCCTCTCATCGGTGGGCGTCTTTAAACACAGCCTCAGTAACCTGATGTTCAATGGTGGGGAGGAAACGTATAACGGGTCGTTTGTAGGTTATCTGCCTGAGGGCAAGGTCCCAGCGGATGACCTCGAAGATATGCTCGATTGGAACAAGGTGCTGCTCAAGCAGGTGCTGGCTCCTGCACAAATGGCAGCCTATCGGAAGAACTATATTCAAAGGATGTGAAGTACTGCAAGAGTGGACGGCCATCACTGTCCACTCTTTTTATGCAAGCCATTTAGGTGAATGGGCTGGGATATTGCTCAGATATAGATATGGATATATGGACATCAAAAAGGAATCAGCTACAATTGTTTTCAGTGTAGTGAAACCGGCATATGGACTCTCCCAAAAAACTTCTATCCACAATTGATAAATTTCTGCTGGCAGGTCTGGGCTGCGGCTTGATCGGACTCTGCGTCCTGGCATTTGGTTTTATCTACACGTTTCGGAATCCTCCGCGGCCGGGGCCCCCCTCAACGCCCGTGGGACTGGCCGTTCCTTCCACGGAGACGCCTGGTTCCGTTATCCCAACGTTATCCATCTTTACGCCGACTCTGATCCCCAGCCTCACTTCAACGCCACCGGCATTGCTTCCAACGGTTCCATTTATGCCGCCCAACTTTGGCAATGACGCCCCGTCCGGCAAGATCGTTTTTACCTGCTACATCCAGCAGATCGATCAAATCTGCCTGATGAACGCGGATGGTTCAGGCCGCAAGCAGCTTACCGATTTCCAGGCGACATCGTTTTACGCCTCCCTCTCGCCGGATGGGGAGACGATCTACTTCGTTTCGCGCCAAAACGGCGCATTCGATATTTATTCCATGAACCTGGACGGTAGAGATCTGGAACGCCTGACGAACGGTATCGGCACATTGTATGCGCCTGAACTTTCCCCAAACGGGGAACGGATCCTGTTCACCAATCACGGCAATGGGATCTGGATCATGCGCGCCAATGGGAGAAATCCGCACGCCATTACACAACGCGATGACATTGACCCAACCTGGTCGGCCGATGGTTCGATGATTGCCTTTGCCTCCTCCCGCTCGGGCGATCGCCAGCTGTTCATCATGAACGCCGATGGTTCGAATGTCACCCAGATGACGGACCTGAACAACATGGGCGGGCGCAGCACCTGGTCACCGGATGGGACGAAAATTGCCTTTTACCGCGGTCCTCAGGGTGATCACAATATTTTTGTTGTCGATGTGGCGAGTAAGGAAGTAACGCGTCTCACCAGTGGCGGGGATAATCTTGGCCCCAGCTGGTCACCCGATGGCAATTGGATCGCGTTCACATCCTTCCGCGACGGCAACAACGAGATCTACATCATGCACCCTGACGGACGTGCTGTCACACGTGTGACAGATAGTCCCATTTCAGACTGGCAGCCGCGGTGGGGGAGGTAGCGCGGAAGTGCGGAAGGCAGAAAGCAGAACCCCTGAAGATTTTCAACCTTCAGGGGCTTTGTATTCCAGTATGTTTGATAAGTCTTCTGTGTGTTTAGCGCTACGGGCTCCCAAAATTGACGGTATAGTAGCTGCCGTGTGCGGTATCAGCAACGTAGGCGTAGCCAATTCCCATTTCAGTGACATTGCGACTCAGGATCTCATCGCGGTGGATCTGGTCATTCATCCACCAGTTGAAGGCGGTTTGGGGATAGCCGCTGCCATAGATGATCTCGGAGGAACGGGATGGAACATATCCCGCCGCAACCACGCGCTCATGGACATTGGAACCATCCGAACCACTATGACCGAGCAAACCGTGACAGGCCATGTCTATGCTGTGTCCCTGTGCTGCTGCCATAAGTTGGGCGTTGATCGTCAGCGCAGGCAGTCCGTTTTCGGCACGGGCGTTGTTGATGAGCGACGCGATCTCGTTGATGTATGCGGAACTGCTGGTGTAATTGCAGCTTGCGGGTCCTGAGGGCTGGGGTTGGGCAACTGGCGTGCCGCTGCTCGTGGATGGTGTGGAAACAGGGGCAGGCGCGGCATTTCCGATCAATATCTTGAGCCAGAAGCTTTCTTCGATCCCAATCGGCAGGGTTTCCCCCCTGGCGTTTTTCAACACATAGAATCCTGTGTACGCCCCGTCAACGGATGGGGCAGTCAGTTCGATGGAAACATCCACAGTCTTGCCCGCTTCCGCGTCGGGGACAGGCGCGGAGTCTGGTGACGCCATGCGGTCACCGGCAAAGAACGCGATTGTGTATCCGCTCCAGTTGCATTTGCCATTGTTCAGGAATCGCCACGTCTTGGTGAATTTCTCGCCGCGCGACATGAGCGTGTTGTCGGGCACAGTCACATCCTCGATCATGACCGCGCTGTCCTTGCAGGCTTCGCCCGCGCCCGCGGATTGAGTCGATACGATCCCGCCCGGGGTGACGGTGGTGGACCCATCCGGCGTTTCGGTGAGAGGCGACGGAGTCATTGTCGGCAGCGATAAGCCTGGCTTTGTCGGTGCCAGCGTGGAGGTCACAAAGAGAGGCGGTGCGTCTGTCGTCGCCTCGGGTGCGATCTTGACACAGGACGTCAGGGTCAGGCCCAGGAGAAGGGCTAATATCCAAATCTTATTCATGCATTGATTCTACTTTGAAATTATGAGGCCTTTTTAAGAGAGCTGCTACGGCGTGCCAAAGACCACGGCATAATAACCGTAATTATTGAAGAAGGAATATCCAACGCCCACCTCGGTATACGTGTCGCTGACCAGGTTGAGGTTATGACGCAGATCGGTCTTATCGGTTTTCCACCAGTTGACAGCCCCCTGCCCGGTGAGCGGAGGATAACTTCCATACACATTCTCAGTGGTGGAGGAAAATACATAGCCGCTGGCTGTCACCCGCGAGGGTATGGTGGAGCCATTCGAGCCAGTGTGGCCGAATAGATTATTGCAAGCCATGTCATTGGCGTGTGCCTGCGCTGCCTTTGCAAGCTGTGAGTTCGTCCTGTAGGCGGGCAGTCCATTCTCGGTGCGATAGGCGTTGATGGCGTTGAGGGTCTCTGTGATGACGGCGGGGTCAGAGGAGAATGCACAGGTCGCGGTGACCAGGCCAGCGTCGCTCACTGAAACTGCTGTAGCAGCAGTAGTGTCAGTCGTAACATTGATGATCAGCCACAGCCGCGAATCATCATTGACCTTCATGATCAGGCCGGCCGGGTTCTTGATGACAAAATTAGCTCGATGCCTTCCGAGGCTGTTGGGCGCTGTGAGGTTTATCGAAATATCGGCGGTTTGACCGGGATAGGTAATAGCCAACGGCACGGAAGCCGGCGCGTTCATCCGTTCATCGGAATAATGGGTCACCGTGTAATCAGGTCCCCAAATACACGTGCCGTTATTGCTGACGCGCCAGGTCTTTGTGAAAGGTGTCGCTGCTCCGATATCGGTATTATCCGGGATCGTGACATCGGCAACGAATGCTGCGCTGTTTGTACAGTTGGGCTCGTTTGGGGGCCGGGTCGCTTCTGGAGTGGCTGTGGTCTCGGCGATTGTGATCTCTGTGGCTGGAACTTCTGTGGTGTCAGGCGTTTCGGTGGTGGCGGATTCCGTTGCAGTGGGTGGCTGTGTTTCAGTTAACGTTGGCGCCGCTGGCTCCGTCGAAGCCTGCGGACTGCAAGCTGAAAGCAGTAGTGTCACCAGCATGGTTATAGTGAACAGTCTCTTGATCATTGCAAACCTCCTTTGCTTATCGAGCCCGTTTCAATATCAATTTTGCTGCTAGAACATCATCATTTGTGCCTTGGATTTTTCCAGCGGATCACTGGCGATCTGTTCCTCGAACGTTTCACGTGTCAGCACTGGCACATCGACCAGTGTGCGCAGCATGCGATACTTTGCTATCCGATACTGTTTGATGCGCGCCGCCAGCACGGGGTCGCGTTGAGCCTTATACGCGGCCAGGGCAGCGCGCCCGCCGGGCATGACGAGGATCGTCTGCTCGGGCGGATACGGTGTTTCTGTAATCACGCGGCGTATCACTGCAGAGGCCAGGATATGGAACGCATATACGGTTTGATCGTTCTCCTGCCAGAGATAATGCCGACCCTGTTTCACAGTGGAATATCCCAAACGCCTGCCGATGGTCTCGAGCATGGTTCTGATGGCGTTGAATTCATTGCGCCGGGCAGACGCGATATCTTCTGCGCGTAATGTCCATGCTCCACTGTTCCGTTCCGCATAGGAGTTCAATACTGCGTAGATCATGGCCTTTGATGGTGTCAGCAGACCCGGGAAGCGCGGATACAGGTCATCTTCGATTTCGAGATAAATACTATTCGGGTTCTTCTGCAAAAAACTGACTACCACGATTTCGACGCGGTCCACAAGTGAATCATCCTGCGAATTGTCCGTCGCCTCGCGGCTCCGCTCAGGATGAATGGATAGCCCCCATAACCCCGTCTCCACATTTTCACCATTTGAATAGTGCACAAAGCGCGCGTCTTCCTCCAGCGCATGTTGAATTAACGCTTGTACGCTGCGTAAAGTTTCATCGAATTCCTGATCCGCTTTCTTCAACGAATGAGACTCGATCAACGAGATCAATGCCGCGGTATGGACATGCAGATAACTTGCGGGTTCGCCGCGCGCCGCCAAATGTGCGTGGATGGCGGAGCGCACATCTTCGATGTCTGCCTCGCTCGTCCCGCGTTTCAGATGTTCGCCGCGCCGCCACACAAACTGGACCGCGTCATGCTCGGTCCGCAACGCAACAGATTGCAGGTCAAAGCCGGCCGCATTTGCAGCACTCAGCGCGGCGGTGAGAAACGACGGTTCCGCTTCGGGCAGCAAGCCCAAGAACGGCGTATTGAGCGCGAGCAGGTCAAATAGATGAGCGAATGTTGCGTTCAGCGCGGTTGCATTCCAGGCCCAATCGTAGCGGCGTCGGCGCAAAGCGATCTTGAACGGCTCCACGGCCTCTCGTCCCCACAGCCAGCCCGCCCACAAGGCAGATAATGTCCAAAACGCCTGATTGGGACGCGGTACTGAACCGATCACGGCAGCGATCGGGATCTCCTTTTTGACCTCATGTGCAAGATCTTTTAAACGACCCTCATAGATACAGATGCCACCCGTTTCCGGGATCTTGTTTGGCCACGCTTCGCAGGCCACGCCTGAGGCTGTTGCAGTCCATACACTGATTCCACGCTCGAGCTGGAGCCAGAGGTTGTGCTCGCGGAACTGGTTCGGAATGTTGAGTTGTTTGGGCCGCCGTCTTTCAGACGGATGCCCCCATAGCGTATTGCCTGCGTCACATGCGACCAGGATGAGTGCGTTCAGGGCACGTTTGCGGTCGGGCGTGAGTTCCAGGTTATCGAGGCGGTTGATGACCGTTGTCAAAAAATACAGGGGACGTGGCAGGTAATGTTCTATTGCTTCCTCCACGTAGAAGCGGTCCTCATCTTTGAGAGATGCAACTCTTTCAAAGGCGCGTGAGCGATGCAGGGAATCTGTCTCGGCAATCTTTTTTGCACGTTCGATATCTTCAGGTTTGACTACGCGTTCACCCGTATCTCCGCACTGCGGACAGGTATATACACGCGCATAGGGTGCAGCCTCGCCTTTGCGCCATAGAAATGAATCAGCTTGAATCGCTGCGCCACACCTTTCGCAGGTGGTCACATACAGGGATTTCAAGTGTATGGCGAGTCTCTCATCCCCTTTTTTGATGACGGCAAGATCAGCAAGGGCAGCTTTGAAATCGGATTCACCCGGCGGGCTGGCAGACATCTCGAGCAGAAAGCGCGTGATTGGGTTGTTGACGGTTACGAGTACACGATAGCCTGAGCGCGCCGCCTCGAGGACCAGCCTGGGGGAGAATCCGAATGGGTCCAGCAACCAGCTTCCCATGGGCGCGTGAAGCGGTAGCCATCGCGAAACGACTCCTTCTTCAAGCGGCGGGGTAAAGCGCGAAAGCGGACCAGAGTCGGCCGGGCTCATCCCAGGAATGTAAGGCTGGTGATCCATGTATTAAGTATACATCCCCACGATAGTTTGCGCTTAACGGAATGTGTTGAAAAAAGTGTGAACGAAGCGCTTCGTTTGCGGTTCTCGACGCTGCACGTCTCAACCCTCCGCTCAGCGCGAGGAGTTATGGAATTGGCCCCAGCGTGGGCGCGCACATGATGTCGTAATATTCGAGTTCAGTGGCTTTGTTCTGTTCAGCATATGCAGCTGCGTCCTTGCCAATGTTGCGTACTGTGTCGAGTTCCGCCTGAACCTGGTTGGGCCAGTAACGAGGCAGGACCATGCGAGGGTCATTCACATAAGCTTCAGCGAGATAGACCGGGCGTGCGGGGTCGGGCTGATCTGCAAGCGGAACCCAGTTATACAGGATGGGTCCGCGTGGATTGATGGTGAAGCCAATGCGGTAGCCATACTGCCGCGCAAATTGCACAGGCCGAATCCCGAAATTTCCACCAGGCCAGATAATGGCAATGGGCGTTTTGTTGAAATATTTCTGCAGGTTTGCACTGGAACCCTGCAGTTCCTGCGTGAGGAACTCATCGGTTGAAATATCTGTCATGTTCTCATTGTGGATAAACCCATGTGACTGGTAATCCACCCAACCTTCATTGGAGAGAGCAACGTTTTGTTGAAGGTACGCATCCTCACCACCGAATGCACTGATCCAGCCGTTGATGACCTGCCAACCCCATTGTTCCTGATAAGGACGAAAATGCTCGTTGAAACTTTCAGCCTGGTGACGGTCATCCACAATCAAGACTACTGAGCGCTCCGGTATTTTTGCGTTGTAATCGAGAAAATCTGCGAGTTGTGTTGCATTGATGGCTTCAAACCCCTGTTCCTTTAAATCACTCATCAATTGTTTGAAATCCTGCTTGCTAATGTCATGGACCCGGGTGGCTTTCTCCTGCGTAATGCCATGGAACATGACAACCATGGCAACTGTTCCGGGTGCAGCGTTGTTCGAATTCCATTTATCGTGCAGATACTGACAGGAATCCGGTACATATGTGTGCGGTGTATCCAGCGGATTGAGCTGGTTAGCCACAAATATGGATGGAAGCGCAGGTGGTGTACGGGCTATTGTTGGGGGAGGAACAGGGGTCTCGCTGGGAACGGGAGTGGTGGTAGGTTGCATTTGCGCGAATGCGGTTCCGATCGCCTGAGTCAGCGCGGCACTCATGTCTGCTGTGGGAGCCGCCGCGGGCTGGCACGCAGTCAAAATAACGGCAAGCAGGCTGAGTTGTAGAAGGAAGCGGTTGAATTTTTGCATGAGGCTGATTTTATCTGAAATCGTAGGGGCGACCAACCGGTCGCCCCTACAGGGTTATTCGTTCGAGTCGCCTTTGATAAAGGCTTCCACTTTTTCGCGGCAGATATCGTCGCGGAATTGTTCGGGAGGCGTTTTGAAAAAATAAGACGATGGACCCACAAGGGGACCGCTGAGTTTGCGGTCGAGTGCGATCTTGGCACAGCGGATGGCGTCGATTATTACGCCCGCAGAGTTGGGGCTGTCCCACACTTCAAGCTTGACTTCAATGTTGAGGGGTACGTCGCCGAAGGTTGTGCCTTCCATGCGGATATATGCCCATTTGCGGTCGGTGAGCCAGGGCACATGGTCTGATGGCCCAACATGGACATTGTCGTGACCCAGATCGTAGGGGATCATACTGGTGACCGCGTTGGTCTTGGAAATTTTCTTACTCTCAAGGCGTTCGCGCTCGAGCATGTTGAGGAAGTCTGTGTTGCCGCCGAAGTTCAGTTGATAGGTGCGGTCGATCCGTACGCCGCGGTCCACGAACAGGGTGGCGAGCTGGCGGTGCAGGATGGTTGCACCAACCTGACTCTTGATGTCGTCGCCCAGGATGGGCAGACCCGCATCACGAAAGCGCTTGCCCCAGTATTCAGAGGAGGCGATGAAAACGGGAATTCCATTGACGAATGCACAGCCCGCTTCGATGGCTTGTTCCACATACCATTTTGTGGCCATCTCTGAGCCAACCGGCAGGAAATTTACAACAACATCCGTTTTTGTATCTTTGAGTAGTTTGACAATATCTGCTGTGGGGCCGGGTGCCTTGGTGATCATACCCTGTAGATATTTGCCGAGCCCGTCATGGGTCATGCCGCGCACAACGGGAGCGTTGAGATGGGGAACATCTGCAAATTTATAGGTATTGTTCGGCTCGGCGAAGATGGCTTCGGAAAGATCCCTGCCAACCTTGGTGATATTTACATCAATGCCAAGGGTAAATTCGATATCACGGATGTGATAGCCGCCGAGACGCGGGTGCATGATGCCGGGTACATGGTCATCATCTGTCGTTTTCTGATAGAACTGAATTCCCTGAACGAGCGCGGAGGCGCAGTTCCCCACGCCGATAATTGCTACGCGTACTTTTTTATTTGCCATGAAATTGGATCTCCTTGTCTGGTTATGAAGTGTTTGGTATGGTAATTATTACGAAATAGGTATTTTTTAAAGCACTCAATGTTGTATAATTTATGCAATGGCCACCAACGAGCGAATAGATCACCTGGAACGATTGCTGGAAGTTGTGCGGGGTTTAACGACAGCGCCCGACCTTGAAACCTTTTTACAAACCATCATTAGTGAAGCCGCGGAGATGACCAACAGCGAGCTCGCCTCCATTCTTGAGTATGATGAAACCGCCGAGGAATTACGTTTTCTGGCGATGCAGTGGTTTCAGCGCGACGTGCTCCGTCCCGTGGGAGTTCCTCTCGAGGGAAGCGCGGCAGGCTGGGTGTACCGCCGCGGTCAGCCATTGATTATCCAGGACGTGAAGGTCGATCAGCGTCATTTCAAAGTGGTGGACACGGTTACAAAGCACGTGACAAATTCCCTGGTGGCTGTCCCGCTCCTGGTGCGCGGTGAAGTCGTCGGTGTGTTGGAAGCGCTTAATAAAAAGGACGACGCTCATTATACCGAAGAAGACCAGACTATTCTGGAAACACTGGGAGCGCTGGCTGCACAGGCAATGCAGAATGTGGATTTGATGCGGAAAATACGCGCGTCAAAGGTCCAGCTTGCCGAACTGGAACGCCTCAAATCGGACTTTATTGCGATCACCTCGCACGAGCTAAGAACTCCCCTTGGCTTGATCCTCGGTCATGCCACGTTTCTCCGTGAACTCGCTGGTGATCAGTTTGTCGAACAACTCGATACCATCGTCCGCAATGCGACCCGACTCAAGGAAATTGTTGAAAATCTTTCTGATGTGGAAAACTTCCAGAACGGCTCCGCGCGTGTACGAGGGGACCGTGTATCCATGGCGAAGATCGCGGAGGATGTGGTGGCTTCGTTCCATGCTGAAGCAGAGCAGAGGAACATCAGCCTGAAAACAGAGCTGGGAGATTTGCCTTATTACAGCCATATGGATCAGATAAAGATCACGATCGCGTTGAGTAATCTTGTAAAGAATGCCGTCCAATACACCGAAGCCGGTGGGCATGTCACCGTGAAAGTAGGAGAGGATTCGGGTTATATCAAAGTGACTGTTGTCGATGATGGGATTGGCATCCCTGCACGCGAACTGCCGCGTGTTTTTGAACGCTTCTACCAGGTCGAAACACATCTTACACGTCGCTATGGCGGCATGGGATTGGGACTCTCGGTTGCAAAGGCGATGATCGAATTGCATGGCGGGCGAATCTGGGCGGAAAGTTCTGGAAGGGGAAGCACGTTCACCTTCCTTTTGCCAGTCACACTCGCTGAGCAATCCACAGCCCATGCAGGCCCAATCGTTTCATAATTGA
>JBDTPH010000300.1:0-17562 GCA_039932795.1 Chloroflexota bacterium | reverse complement strand
TCCGTGAAGGCGGTCTCACCGTCGGCGCGGGTGTCGTTACCAAAATTATTGAATAAGAGAAAGTTGGTACGTTAGAATGGCTTCCAAGAAGAAGGATGTTCGCCCGGTCATTACGCTTCAATGCAGTGATTGTAAAGAGCGAAATTACACCACAGAGAAGAATCGTCGCAACGATCCTAATCGCATGGAATTTAGTAAATTTTGCCCGCGTTGCAGGAAACACACAATGCATCGCGAAACGAAATAGTTTGATAAGGTAGAGGTGTAGAGCACCTCTACCACTGTAGGCCAGTAGCTCAATTGGTAGAGCACTCGTCTCCAAAACGAGCGGTTGTGGGTTCAAGTCCTACCTGGCCTGTAAAACAACGGTAACGCCGCTGAAGTAGGGCGGCGTTTTAGCCGTACGAATCTCAAAGGAGCAAACACCTTGGCTGAGAAAGATAAAAACAAAAGGACCAACGCAATCCAGTCATTCTTTCGCGAGACGACTGGTGAGTTGCGTAAAGTTTCATGGCCCACCTGGCCCGAAGCGCGGCAATTAACCCTGCTCGTTCTGCTGGTTATGTTTGTGATGGGTGCCATCCTGGGTATCACGGACGCAGGCGCTCGTGGTCTTTTGAATCTTTTATTGGGTTTGTAGTCAAAGGAATTTGAGGTCGTCATGTCTTTGCAGGAACCGCAAGAGCAGTTTGAACGCGATACAGCGGAATCAAATGAGGAGGAAACTCCCATTGAGTCTTCCGTGTCGGAATCAGATGCGTCTGCCGTGGCAGGTGAGTCTGACTCTGTTGACGTTCCAGCGGGCGGATCAGATTCTTCCGACGCAACGGATGACTCGGATGATACAAGCGTTCCTGCTGTTAAGAAGCTGCCTCCGTCTTCGTCTGAATTACTTCCCTCCGATACTCCTGAAGGCCCGGCGTGGTATGTGATCCACTGCTATTCTGGTTATGAAAATAAAGTTCGGCATAACCTTGAACAGCGTATTGAAACAATGGGCATGAAGGACAGCATCTTCGACGTCGTCATTCCCACGCAGGAAGAGATCGAAGTCAAGGATGGCAAGCGCCGCACTGTGGAGCGACATATCTTCCCAGGTTATGTGTTGGTCAATATGGCTCTGACCGAAGAGTCGTGGTATGTGGTCCGCAATACCCCGGGCGTGACAGGCTTCGTGGGTATGGGAAATAATCCCACCGCACTACGGCCCGAAGAAGTATCCCAGATCATCAAGCGCATGGAAGCCGAAGCGCCCACTGTCAAGGTTACGTATAAAGTTGGTGAACGCGTCCGTATTGTTGATGGACCCTTTAATGACTTCCGCGGTGTTGTCTCAGAAATCGACATGGAACGCACAAAGGTTCGAGTGATGGTTTCGTTCTTTGGGCGTGAAACACCTGTAGAGTTGGATTTCCTGCAGGTTGAGAAGGCATAAATTAAACGGTAGCAGGTTACGGCTGGGAAGGAACCGAGAGTCCTAATCCATAACCTGATGCGGTGGGAGGGCGTCCCACACCAAGGAGAGCACTTGGTATACGTAAATCGCCCGCTAAAACCACTAAGGAGTAAAAATGGCTAAGAAGTTTAAGGCAATCGTTCGTCTCCAGCTTGAAGCTGGAAAGGCTAACCCGGCACCCCCAGTAGGTCCTGCGTTGGCAGGTCATGGAATCAATATCATGGCTTTCTGTAAGGAATACAATGCCCGCACGTCAAATCGTCAGGGTGAGGTTCTTCCTGCAGAAATTACTGTGTACACAGATGGTTCATTCACATTTGTGTTGAAGACACCGCCCGCTGCAGTGTTGCTCCGAAAGGCTGCCAAGGTTGCAAAGGGTTCCGGCGTTCCTAACAAGGAAAAGGTTGGCAGGGTGACGCGCGCACAGGTGAAGGAAATCGCAGAATTGAAGATGAAGGATCTGAATGCGATCGATCTTGAAGGCGCGATGAAGCAGGTTGAAGGTACAGCCCGCTCAATGGGTATCAATGTTACTGACTAGATTTGTGGGAGGGTCGCTTTTTGTGACCCGCTTGCACCACGGAGGATAAAATGGCTAAACACGGAAAAAAATATAAGGCCGCTCTGGCGAAGGTGGATTTGGATAAGGAATATTCTTCGCGTGAGGCAGTAGCCCTCGCGAAAGAAACCGCGATTACCAAATTCGATTCAACGGTTGAAGTTCACATGCGCACTGCGCTTGATCCCCGTCAGGCTGATCAACAGGTGCGTGATGTAGTCGTCCTGCCGAATGGGTTGGGCAAGACCGTGCGCGTATTGGTATTCGCACAAGGTGAAGGTGCTGCTGCTGCTCGTTCGGCGGGCGCTGACCTTGTGGCGGATGATGATGAGACTTTGAAAAAAATCGAAGGCGGTATGCTTGATTTTGACGTCGCAATTGCCACACCAGATGCGATGGGTAAAGTCGGCCGTCTCGGACGTGTACTTGGGCCGCGCGGCCTCATGCCGAACCCCAAGGCTGGTACCGTGGTCAGTGCAAATGATCTGCCGCGTGCCATCAAGGAAGCGAAAGCTGGTCGTGTCGAATTCCGTTTGGATAAGACAGCCAACATCCATGTTTCAGTTGGCAAGGTCTCGTTCAGCGCTGATCAACTTTTGGAAAACTTTGCCGCATTGATGGATGCCGTTCATAAGGCACGTCCATCGGGCGCAAAGGGTGAGTATATTAAACGTATCACCATTGCTACAACGATGGGACCTGGCATTAAAGTAAACCCCAGTGATACGCACAAACTTGAGGCAGCCGAGTAAAATTACTCGATAAACCTGTCCTGGAAAAACACCAGGACTGTAGTAAGCCACTTCGCCAATGAAGGCGGGTGTCTCTCGAGAGAGGGACTTAATATCCTGCTCAGGTGAGGACGAAAAGCAATTACCACCTCCATAGTGGGTGTTGCCAAAGTCTTTGCCTCGCGCAGCGAGTGGCAAAGACTTTTTATTGAAAGGAGGTGAATGTCCTTTGGCAATTTCAAAAGAACGTAAAGATGAAGTACTGGCTACGTACATAGAATGGATGAAGCGTAGTCAGGCCGTAATCCTTGTGGAATATACCGGCGTAAAAATGAAGGCGCTGGATAATATCCGCAGCAAGATTCGCGAATCCGGTGGTGAGTTCCATATCGTGAAGAATACGCTGGTGCGCCGCGCTTTTGCAGACAGCGGTATGAGTATTCCCGATGAGCTGATGGTGAAGAGTACTGCTGTTTCCTTTGCATTTACGGATCCCGCTTTGACCGCAAAGGCACTTAATGATGCCATGAAAGGCAATGAGTTCATTAAAGTGAAAGGCGGTTACATGAGCGGACAAGCGCTCAGTACAGCACAAGTTAAAGCACTGGCTGATATGCCGCCACTGCCCGTTGTACGCGCTCAACTGCTCGGAGTTTTGCAGGCTCCTGCTGGCAAACTCGTCCGCACCATCGCTGAGCCCGCTCGTGGTTTGGCGGCTGTTGTCAAAGCTTTCTCTGAGAAAGCGAACGAAGTGAATGCCGCGGCGTAATCGGCTTGAATATTATGCAGTCACAATCAAATTATCTCAAGTAAGTTAGGAGTATCTACACAATGGCTGAAAAGCTCGAACAACTCGTGGAACAACTTTCCACACTTTCCGTCCTCGAGGCGGCTGATCTGGTGAAATTGCTCGAAGATAAGTGGGGCGTCTCCGCCGCTGCTCCGATGGCGATGGCCATGCCAGGTGCCGCCGCTGCCGCTGCTGAACCTGTCGAAGAGAAGACCGAGTTCGATGTGGTCATCAAGGATCCTGGCGCCAAGAAGATCGACGTCATCAAGGTTATCCGCCAGTTGACCCAACTCGGTCTCGGTGAAGCCAAGACCATGGCAGAAACCGCTGGTGGCAAGATCCTGACCGGCGTTGGCAAGGATGCTGCCAACGATGCCAAGAAGAAGCTGGAAGAAGCGGGCGCGAACATCGTGCTCGAGTAAATCCGTTTCGGATCATCAAAAAGACGGCTCAAATTTTGAGCCGTCTTTTTATATTTTTGTATCGCTTTGAGCTACCCGTTTGCGTTTGGGCCTGTGGCAGAGACAATAGTTCCGTCATTCCATTCCGGATCTGCCGTTAGAAATGAACGGAATTGCAGATAACGTTCATGTTGTTGCGGCGAATCGGCGTTGGCTTGGTAGGTGTTTTTGTCTTTGAACACAGCTACGAGATAGAATTCATCTGAATCCCTGTCCAATTGGAAGTAATAATCCATCATCCATCCGGGAATGATCGCGTCACCAAAGCTATCCATGGCTTTGATGAACTCATCCTTTGTACCAGGCTTTATTCGGAAATGTGCGACAGTTCCATACATAGGTTTTCTCCTCTCATCATGTTTCAGTGATTCAGTATAGCATGGACAGCCTTTTCTGCCTGGTAATCAAAAAGAGACAACCACACAGGTTGTCTCTTTAGCACTTAATAATTATGTTATGCCGCCAGCGGCTTTTCCATCTTGCGGATGACCATGACCACTTTGCCCTTAATTTCCAGGGGATCGCTTTTCTTCACAAAGATCGGTTTCATGGTCGGGTTGGCAGGCTGGAGTCGATATCGGTCTTTTTCCTTGAAGAAATACTTCAAAGTCGCTTCGTTATCGCGTGGCAACCAGATAGCCACCATTTCACCATTGCGCGCCTCAGAGGCTGGCTTGATTACAACGATATCTCCATCATTGATCATGGCATCGATCATTGAGTCCCCTTTTACTTCCAGGGCGAATAGGTTTTCACCCTTTTCCTTGGCGGGGAGCAGGCTACGGGCAATATCCACTGCGTTGGCTTCACTATCAGTCATGTAGCTGATATTTGGATTCAGCTCAGGAAGAGGAAAACCAGCCGCAATGGGACCGAGGATTGGGATACGGAGTGTATCCGCTGATCCGTTCGGCCATGAAACGCGCACGCCTCGTGAGATCTTGCGGTCACGCTCGATCAGGCCCTTCTTTTCAAGTTGATCAAGATAATAATTGACAACCGAAGTGGAAGAGATGCCCGTCTTTTCGCCTATTTCGCGGATCGAAGGCGGGTATTTATTCGCCCGTTGATACTCCTGAAGAAAATCCAGGATCTTTTGGTGACGTTCTCCGAGACCTTTGCTTTTTCGAACCATCATCATAGCTGCCTCCTGCCCAAATCCTGGGCATGTGAGCATTCTTCGCTCATTTGTGCTATGAATAATAACCGAACGTCTGTTCTGTGTCAAGTGTGGGGAGGTTACTTAAATCCAGGTACGGCGGCGCATCCAAAAGTACATGGTGATCGGAACCATAAATATAATGGTCAATGTGATATAGAACACGGGATTCGTGGTCCATACTTTTAAGTTGCCAAGCGGTTCAAAGAAGTTCATCCCAAAGTAACCTGTTAAAAACGTCAATGGCATAAACAGGACGGTGATGATCGTCAGGGTTTTCATGATCTCGTTCATACGATTGTTGATCACGGACAGGTAGGTATCCTGCGCACCGCCCACCAGATCGCGCAAGCTTTCATTCAGATCATGTAATCTGACAAGGTGGTCATAGATATCGCGGAAGAAGATACGGTCTGTCGGGTCGATTACTTTGTATGGATCCCGTGCAAGTTTATTGAGGACTTCGCGTTGGGGAAGCAGGATCCGCCTCATGGACAGTAAAACGCGTTTTAGCGCAAACAATTTCTGGAGAGTATGAGGTGAGGGGCGGTCAAATACCTGATCCTCGATCTGGTTGATTCCCTCGTCAATTTCCTCGATAATAGGCATATAGTCTGCTACCAGGTAATCGGCAATCTTATACAGCAGATGATCTGGCCCTTGTTGAAGTGTGCGTGGGTCGAGGTCACATGCATTCCAGGTTGCGTCTACGGCCGAGATGGGATGATCATGATGGGTCACAATGAAATTTGAGCCGAGAAAAGTATCCAGCTCGTCAACGCCGGTATCCCAATCATCACCGTTCTTATGAGCATGCATATAGTTGAGAACGACATAAATATACTCGCCCCAGTCATCTAATTTTGGAACATGAGTTTCTTGCAGGGCGTCGTCGATGGATAGGGGATGGAAGCCGAACCCCTGCAAAATGGGGAGGCAGATCTCGGGCGGCTCACTGACAAAATCCACCCAGAGGATGCTCCGCCGATTGCGAATGAGCCTGGGAAACTCCTGGGGCGGGAGATTCTTGCGTATATTCTTTCCTGGTTCAAAGAAAAGTGACCGGATCATGAGTTCTCCAAGGTTGAAATTCTGCTGAATGTTGTTATTATTTATCTCTATTTCAATATTATTGAATTTTATTGAATAAAGATTTAGATTATTGACTATCGACTTGACAAAATCAAGAATATGCCTATAATATTCATATAAGATGGTGATTTCAGGAATTTGAAGGTTTATTTGTAATAAAACACATTATAAGCCTTGTTATGGATAAAGTTACTCGGAGGCTCTTCATGTATGCTGCACCTACTCGTTGTCCCGTTTGCCATTCAGAGTTGATGGTTACCCGTCTACATTGCTCATCCTGTGATACTTCCATTGAAGGACAGTTCACTGGAGGGCCTTTCGCGCATTTGACCGCGGAACATCTGGATTTTATCGTGACCTTTGTCCGCTGCGAGGGAAAGATCAATCGTATGGAGCAGGAGCTCGAACTCTCCTACCCGACGATTAGAAACCGTTTACACGAAGTGATACGTACTCTCGGTTTTGAGCCAGGCAAGGATGAAGTGATCGAAGTCAGCCCGGAAAAACGTAGTAACGTGCTTGAGGATCTGGAAACCGGGAAAATTTCAGCTGATGAAGCCATGCGTTTGCTGCGTGGCGAGGAGCAATAAGCCATGCCTAAAATGATATCTGTCGGAAAATCACCAACAATACGAGTGGATTCGATTGGTGGCGACATCAGCCTTGTAGGTTGGGATGGCAGTGAGATCCTGGTCAAGGCAGATGACGACGAAATCACCCTCGAGCAGAACGGTGATGAGATCAGGTTATCCTGTGCGGATGATGTGTCACTGCGAGTGCCCAAGGCTTCCACGTTATCCTTCGTTTCGATCAGCGGTGACGCGGCAGTGCGCGGTATAAGCGGCGATATTGAGATACAACAAATCAACGGTGATCTCTCGATGCGTGAAGTGGGTTCGGTTACGATCGATTCGATCCAGGCTGATTTTAGTTTGCGTGGCGCACACGGAAACCTGTACATCAAAAGCGCGAACGGCGATGTGTCCCTCCGCGATGTGGATGGGAATGTAAACATTGAGTCGCTGGCGAATGACCTCGCCTTGCGCGGCGCGCGTGGGAACATCAAGGTGAATGTTGGGGAGGATGTGGTTGTTTATCTCGAGCCACGCGATGATGGGGAATATCTCATTACTGCAGGCGATGATATTTTGCTCGTATTATCACCGAATGCCAATGCGACGGTCAGCATGCAGGGTGACGAAATTGATGTTGAATGGCCCGGTGTTGAGAAAGACCCAGAGGCAACTCAAAGAGTGGTTACCCTCGGCAATGGTTCAGCAAGCATCACATTGAGTGCCGGCGGCGATGTACGGTTGACCAATCAATCCAGCGCAGGAGAGTCGGCGGAGGAGTTCGGTAACTTTGCAGGTTTGAACTTCGATTGGTCGGGTTTCGGCGAACGGATTTCACGTCAGGTGGAGCAGGCAACCGGGCGCGCGGCAAAACGAGCTGAGGAAGCTGCACGCCGTGCAGAGCGCCATGCAGAACGTCATGTCAGAAGATGGGGTGCAAAGGTAAATGTAGGTTCATGGGATTTTGGCCCAAAGGGTATGCCTCCTCCTCCGGGTGTTCTGAAATCGGAGCCTGTCGCTGATGAAGAACGCATGGCGATTCTGAAAATGCTGCAGGAAAAAAAGATCACTTCTGAACAGGCTGAACAGCTGCTCAAAGCATTGGAAGGAGGCAAGTAATGTCTTCTGAAGAACGCAGGAAAATTCTGCAAATGGTGGAGGAGGGAAAGATCTCCGCCGAGCAGGCTGCCAGCCTCATGCGCGCGCTGGAGACTGATGCTGCCGGGGCTACGATCGAGGTCGTGGAAGCGGAATCTGCCCCGGGCTTCGCAGGCAGCGAAACGTCTGCACCTGAGTTTGAGGATGTAAAAGCGCGGGCGCGTCGATTTGCGATGATGCCGTTGTGGGCTGGCATCCTGCTCGCAGTCTTGAGCGCGTGGGGCATTTATGGAATTCAACAGAACGTCGGCGTAAATTTTTGGTTTTATTGTTTATTGGCCCCACTTTTTCTGGGTGTATTGCTGATCGTGATCGGCGCAGGCGGACCAGGTTCGCGCTGGCTGTATGTGAATGTGGACAGGCGCCAGGCGCATGATGGGCCAAGGAATATCACACTTGGTTTTCCTCTGCCACTTGCGTTGACCTCATGGTTTTTGCGGACCTTTGGCCACAAGATTCACGGCATGAAGAATACGAATGTGGATGACATTATTCAGATTCTGGATGCAACGGGAAAATCTGGCGAGCCCTTCATAGTCAATGTAAATGATGATGAAGAGGGTGAACACGTGCAGGTTTACATTGGATAAGGAGGCTCACAATGGCTAGCTCAGAAGAACGAATGAAAATATTGAAGATGATCGAGGATGGAAAACTCAGCGCGGAAGAAGGGACGAAATTACTGTCAGCTCTGAGTGAACGGCGTATGCCAACTCCGCCTCGCGCGCCCGGCATGCCCGGTGCGCCGCGCTGGCTGCGAATCCGTGTGACGGATGTGCGCACAGGTCGTTCGAAGGCCTCCGTCCAGATCCCCCTTGCATTGGTGGATGCAGGCATGAAAATCGGCGCGCACTTTGCACCTGAGGTGGAAGGCGTGAATATGTCGAATGTCATGGAAGCACTGCGCTCGGGCGTCACAGGCAAGATCATTGACGTAACCGATGATGAAGACGGGGAACACGTTGAGATCTATGTGGAGTAAGTGCCAAGCAACGCCTACAGAACATAATCCGCGTGTTGAGAAATCAGACAACCCTCGTAGGAGGGTTGTCTGATTTTTGGGGATGTGTTATCCCGAAATTTGGCGCATGGGATACAGATACCGGATCGTGCAAGGGGTGCATGATGACGTTTCGCCTGGTGAGTCTGCTTAGCACCTTGTCAAAACCCGTTTGATTTTCCAAACAATTGAAATGCCATCAGAGAAAACGGACCTGCCCAAGGGTTGTCTTCTCTGATTCGCTGTGATATGCTGGCTCAAATAGTATGAGCAACGCGGATCACTCCTTCCTCCGACCAAGTGGGATAAAGGGACTCTTCATTATCTGGCTGGGTCAAATCATTTCGGGGATTGCCTCCAGTATCACGGCGGTTGCATTGCCCATTTGGATATTTGGGATCACGGGCAGTGGCATGGCTGTGGGGCTTTTGGAGTTCTTTTTCTTCGGCTCATACATTTTGGCAGTGCTTTTTGCCGGTGTTCTCATAGATCGTTACAATCGCAAAATGATGATGCTTGTATACGATTTTATGTCACTTTCTGCAACGGCAGTTTTGCTGGTGCTCCAGACGTCTGGGAGTTTGAATGTATGGCATTTATATCTGGCAGCGATCTTTCAAGGCATAGGATATGCATTTCAATCGCCGTCCTATGCAGCTGCCATCACAACCATGGTTCCGAAAAAACAGTATATCCGTGCCAACGGATTGATGTCACTCCTGAACGATGGACCTGAGATTTTCGGTCCGCTGGTTGCTGGGGGAATGTACCTGTTGTTTGGCCTGGACGGCATCCTTTCATTCAACCTGCTTGCGTTCGTTTTCTCGATTGGAGCATTGCTGTTCGTAGATGTTCCGTCAACACAGCAAACCAGGGAAGGTGCGCTGTCGCATACAAGGTTTTTAAAAGAAGTTATGTACGGAATTAAATATATCCTTCGACGGCCCGCATTACTTGGCCTGCAACTAATTTTTTTCATGGGCAATTTGTTTTCAGGCATCGCTTTGTCAGTTGCCGCACTGTATCCAATGATCCTATTGCGGACTGGCAATGACACTGAGGTGGTGGGTATTGTTCAAGCGGCGGGTGCGCTGGCAGCTTTGGTGGCAGGCGTTTTTCTGACGGCATGGGGCGGCATCAAACGTCCGATACATGCCATATTGCTGGGATGGATCCTGTCGAGTCTCTTCGGTTTGATGTTCCTTGGCATTGGACAGGTGCTTTTGCTCTGGATTATCGCGATTGTGCTTAACTCAATCTTCGAGCCGGTGGTGAACGTTTCGATGGATGCCTTTCTACAAACGAAAATCCCACCTGACCTGCAGGGACGCGTTTTTTCGGCCAGTGATTTTATTTCGCAGGCAATGATCCCTTTCACTCCATTATTGGCAGGCCTTTTTGGGGATAGGATTTTTGAGCCAGCCATGACCGAGGGTGGGTCGCTCGCCAATCTCTTTGGCTGGTTGGTGGGCACGGGTCCTGGTTCGGGATTTGGCCTGTTGATCTTTCTGTGCGGGATCGGCGGGGCACTCGTCGGCTTCTCTGGCTATCTTGTAAAGGACATCCGCTATCTGGATAAACAATTTCCAGATTATCACCGTCCAGCTGCTGTGGAGGTGGGGGGGGCGCCCGATTCTGTTCCTGTACTGAATGAGTCGGCTTATACTACAGAGCCAACAGAGTCTGTTTCATCGAACGATCCACCCTTGCAGGAAACGGAAACATTTTCAAATGTAGATGAGAATCAAACAACACACGCTGAAGATTGATCTTCAGCGTGTGTTGTTTATAAGACTTTGTTTTGTTTCCCGGTCTTTTTACGATACAAGATCTTGCATTAACTCCATTGGGACGACGGCCGCACCTACAATCCCGGGGCCTGTATGCACACCGAGTACAGGAGAGATGCGAACGACCTCGAATCTGGCAATATTCAATTTTGATTTCAATTCATTCGCCATGACTTCGGCCTTTTCTGCAAAGCGGCCATGTAAGACTGTGACCCACACAGGTGTCTGTGCAAATCTGGCAAAAAGATGTTCTGCAATCGCATTAATGGACTTTCCTATTGTTCGCCCCGTGCTGGCTGTGGTGTACTTTCCATCGCCATCCACACGGATGACAGGCTTGAGGTTGAGCAGTGCGCCAGCCAGGGCTTTCACGCGTCCGATACGCCCGCCGCGTGCCAGGTACTCAAGCGTGTCAAGTGTATAAATCACTTCCGTCTTCTCGCGGATGACTGACAGGCGCTCGTAGATCTTGTCTCTGGCCCAGCCTGCATTTGCTGCCGCTGCCGCAGCCATCACCTGGAATCGTTCACCGCCTGAGAGGGTGAGAGTATCCCAGTAATTCACATCCGCGTCAGGCTTGACTTGTTCGCCGCCATCACGCGCTGAGTTAATGGTGCCACTCAAACCTGATGAAATGTGTATCGACAAAATTTCCTTTTCCTTTTCAGCGAGTTTCCTGTAGAGCTCGGCAAAAATCCCACTTGATGGTTGCGCCGTGGTTGGGATGGCGGGACGCATGGCTTCGAGACGGTTATAAAAATCATCTGCTGATATTTCAGTGGCGTTTACCTCGCCTTCGGGGAATTGGATGAACAATGGCGCTGCTGTTACATCTAATTCCTTGAGTTCTTCATTGGACATGTCTGCCGCGCAGTCTGTTACTATTTTCATGTTTGACTCCTGTGGTTTGTTATCTCTGGTGGTCGAGTAGCCGCGTAGCGGCGTATCGAGACCACCAATTGAGGGTTTACTTTTTATTGCAGGTCTCGATATGGTCCGACAAGCACGGAGCTACTCGACCAGCAATAAATTTATTATTTCTTCTTTTCCCAAGACCACTTCACTGTATCCCTGATTGACTCATACAATGACCGTGGTAAATAGCCTAATTCTCTTGTTGCCTTGGCGTGACTGATATTTGAATTACTTTGCAGCACCTCCAATGAATACGGCGTAAAACGCGGCGTCTCATTTGCGAAGCGATAATACATGGGCGTGAATATCGACATGAACTTCGCAAGGTCAAACGGAATTTTCATTTGAAAGAAATGCTTCCCCGTAATTTCACGGACTGTCTCGAGCAAATATCGTACCGAGATCTTTTGCCCCGATAGAATATAACTTTCACCGCGCCTGCCGTTTTCTGCTGCCGAGATCAACCCATCCGCCACATCGCGTACATCCACAAAATCATATGCGCCATCCACGTAAAGAGTTGGCTTTGCAATCGCCGCATCGTGAATGACGGCTCCCATCATGGAGCCGCGAAAATCATAAGGGCCGATCACGCCGGTAGGGCAGGCCACAACAGCTTCCAGTCCAGATCGAGCCGCTTTCAATACATCGAGAGTTGCTTCCGCTTTTGAGCGGTCATATGCGCCGTATGGATTGTTCATGTCATATGGCATGCTTTCATCGATAACGCCACCCTCTACTCGTTGGATCGCGTGAATGGATGATGTGTACACCAACTTTCTAATTCCCTTTTCCATGGCTGCGCGCAAAATATTTTTCGTGCCTTCCACATTTACTTTTCTTACAAATGGATTCAACCCAGGCATGATCGAAATGACGCCTGCTAGATGAAAGATTCCTTTAATGCCTTGCATGGATTCAAAGACCGAATCGAAATCGAGAATGTCACCCTCAAACACTTCCGCATTTAATCCCGTAATTGATTCGCGGCTTTCGCCGGGCAGAATCAACGCCCGAACTTTTTCACCGCGTTCCAAAAGTTTTTGCACAAGGACATTTCCAATGTGTCCCGTTGCGCCAGTTACCAACCACATATGATTCCTCTTTCCCATCTCCTTTTAGGAGAAGGCAGGGTGAGGTCAAGCCTCACTTCTTTAGTAAACTATTGACCAGCATGTTCGTGCTATCACGCGCGACCTTTTCCCATTTTGCACCTTTGGGATCCATAAGGCTTTGAAGCAATAATCCCATGGCTGTGGAAATGATCATGCGCGAGGTTAGTTCAGGATTCACTTCAACGAATGAACCTTCATCCACACCCTTTTTAATCAGCGATGTAAAGTGCTTTTGATATCGGCGGTAGGGAGCCACGCTTGCCTGCCATACCTTTTCATCGCGGCTGGCTTGCAGCCAAAACTCAAGGAACATCGGCAGACCTTCACCCGCGGTTGCAAAGATGTACGGAAAAGCTTCCGTCATTTGCATAAACGTTTCAGGCGCGGTCTTGTCCCTCGATGCTTCGATGGAATTATCTATTGTTTTCAGCCAGCCATCGAGCAGGGCCAGGAAAAGTGCCTGTTTGCTTTCAAAATGATGATAGAACGCACCCTTGCTGATTCCCGCCTCTGTGCAAATATCGTCCACACTGGCGGCAGTGTAGCCGCGGCTGGAAAATAACCTGATCGCTGATTCTATGATCTTTGCTCGTGTCTCTTCACTTCGTTGTTGCATGTTCAACTCTTCCGCCTCTCTTTTCCGGAGAGGGCAGCGGTGATATTAGAAACCGACCAGTCGGTTTGTTTTTACTCCCGAAAGATTGCACTGTCAAGTGATGGATATCACAGAACTATTGAAACAAAAGAGACGGTGGCCACCGTCTCTTTTCGATATGCCGAAGCCTTAGACAGGTTTATATGCTGTGATCTTCGCGCTGTATACCGCCTTATATACATCATCACGAGCAATCGTTGTCAATTCGATTGCATCTTTCATATCATCGAGCGCCGAGTCAACAGTTTCCTTATCAAAGAAAACGGGGACAACCGAAAGATCTGTAAAGCCAACGGATTTCATCATAGCGATATAGTCCTCTGCTTCCACCGCGCCTGCCACGCAACCTGCCCAGGCGCTTAAGCTTTGCTGGATGGCATCTGGTAACGGACCATCCGTGACGATATCGGACACGGCGAGCTTCCCGCCGGGTTTCAGCACACGGAATGCCTCGTTGAATACTTTTGCTTTATCAGGCGAGAGGTTGATCACGCAGTTCGAGATGATGACATCCACACTGTTTGAGTCGACTGGCAGATCTTCAAGATACCCCTGACGGAAATCCACGTTGGTAAGATTTAACCGCTTCGCACTCGACGTGGCGCGCTCGATCATTTCAGGAGTCATATCCACGCCGATGACATTCCCTGTCCCGCCGACTTTTTTCGCGGCGAAGAAACAATCGAGGCCGGCGCCTGAGCCGAGATCAAGGACGGTCTGTCCGGGTTGCAGCGAAGCAAGAGTGATCGGGTCGCCACAGCCGTAACTGATGGTCGATTCACCATTGGGGAGGGTGGCAAGCAGATCTGCAGGGTAGAGACTGCTTTCGGCACTGCAGCAGTCCGAAGGTCCGCAACAGGAAGCGTTGTTTTTGATCCGCTCTGCATAGTGCTCGCGAACAGTCTCATGGATGGGGGTGGGGGATTGGGTTGTCATTAGGTCTCCTTATAAATATGTTTTATGTTTTTCATATTTCTTTCGCGCTGGCGAAGATCGAAAAACGATCCAATAGGTCGATGTTTAAATAGCTGAAAGTCCATGTAATGTTGTAATAAAATTTTCACCGATAAATCCTCTCTGCGGCGCCATGGCGACACAGAGATCTTTCATTTAGCAGCAGCCACCGCCACCGCAGCCACCGCCTTCGCATTCATCACAGCCGCAATCGTTGTTGACTACATCAAGTTCACTCATGGGATTCACCTCCTTTCAAATAGACGTTTGTCTATGATATGGGGCAAAAAAAGAGGCGGTTACTGGTTGACGACCTTGATAACCGCTTCTGTTGCCTTCTCCTCGGGCGCGAATTTCAACATGATCTGTCCACAGCAAACCGCGATATTTTCCTGGTTCAATGTATAGAAAGTTTGCTTACCTTCTTCACGAATGTTTACCAGACCCGCCTCACGCAGAATTGCGAGATGGTGCGAGACGGTGGGTTGGGACACATCCATCCTGGCAACGATCTCGTTCACCGACAGCCAGCAGCAACAGCACTCACTCATGATCTTCTGGCGGGTTTCATCGGCGATGGCTTTGGCAAACAGGACAGGGTTGAATTTCATATCGACATCTTTCTATTTGAGATTATATCGAAGTTTGTCTATTTGTCAAGAGTATTGGGTGTGTGTTTTTTCGCAAGCCTTGCGCGTGGTTATCCATAAGATCGAGATACGCTAATCAAGAACTGCATTTTCCAGAATGGTGAATTGTTGTTTGTCGCAATCGATCTGTGCCTCTACGCCATACGGTAGGATGAACTTTGGATCGGTGTGACCAAAGTCCATGTGTGTGACAATGGGAAGTTCCGACAGTCCTTCCTCCTCTGTGACCACAAGGTGAAGGACTTCATCATATTCCTTGAACATATCCGGTGAAATATTGCCACCGGGACGACCCAACAGGATGCCGGAAAGTTTTTTCAAGATGCCCATGGAGGCATAACTCCGCAACGCGTATTTCAAGGCGCTTGGCGGAGGTGCATCTTCGGATGTTTCAAGAAATAGAATGGCATTCTGCCATGCGGTTGGATCAGGCCAGAGGTCAGTCCCGCGCAGGAACTCGAGAACGTCAAGACAGCCGCCCATTAAATGCCCACGGTGCATTCCACTGCCTTGAAGGTATTTCCATCCATTGGATGGGGTAAGTGTTCGTCTGCGTGATTGATTTTCTGGATCGGCCCAATCATGTCTTTCGACGGTCCAACTTCCACCTGGTTGCACGATTCCTACTGGTGTGGATGAGAATAGAGTCTTTCGAACAGACTCAGCTACATAGGGAAATATCCCGCCGTTTTCGGCGAACTCGGCCATAATCGTGGGCCCGTAAAAGGAAATTAACCCCGCCCTCATGCAAGCCATGTGGGTGGTCGTTGCGTCTGAATATCCCATGTAGATCTTTGGGTTGGAGCGGATGACGTTCAAATCCAAATAGGGAAATAAGCGGATTGAGTCATCGCCGCCAATGGTTGAAATAATGGCTTTGACAGTCGGGTCCGCAAACGCCTGCATAAGATCATCAGCCCGGGCTTGCGGGTTTTTATGCAGCCATACTTCGTCTCTCAAAGCGTGCGGAGTTTCAACGACGTTCAGACCAAATTCATTCTGGAGTTGCTGTTTGCCAATTTCATAACGATGGGGGAATATGCCTGGCCCGCCCCAGGACAGGCTGATTGCTGCCACTTTATCGCCCGGTTGAAGTTTTTTAGGTTTGATCATATGCCTTTGTTTCATGCTGCTGGCTACCCTTTTTGTGTGAAGCCTAAGTTCCTGGCGATGATTCGATCGATGACACGTTTGGGTATTAACGTCTGGATCATGCGAACCAGCGGATTGCCAGGAATCACGGCATAGCGGAGCCGCGGCCGGGATGTGGTTAACGCCTGCAAAACGACCTCACCAACTTTTTCTGGTGGATACCCATTTCTTCCATTCTGGACCATGTACTTCTGCATGCCTTTACCGGCCTCAGCATAATCAGTATGTTCATAGACTGATAAATCGATGATCTCAGCCTTATCCCAAATGGGAGTTGCCACCGAGCCCGGCCCAACGATAATGACATCAATGCCGTAGAGCATCAGTTCCCGCCGAAGGGTTTCCGAGAGTCCTTCCAATGCATGTTTGGATGCCACGTAGGCCCCCAGGAAAGGATAGCCATTTTTTCCCGAAACTGAACTCATATTGATGATCTTGCCCGGCTTTCCCTTGCGGGAACGGTCGGTACCCAGTAATGGAAGAAATGCCTGTGTGACGATCAACTGCCCGATCAGATTGACTTCCATTTGTTTCCGAAATTCTTCGATGGGTTGATGCATCAGTGGCGCAGGGACGGCGATGCCTGCGTTGTTCACAAGCCCGGGCAAAGTCTCGCCGTGAAGTTCATTACTGACCTGACGCGCGGCGGCGTGGACAGCTGCCTCATCCATAATATCAAACAACAAAGGGACGAACGCCTGCCCAAACTCGCCGGTTAATCGTTTCGCGTCCTCCTCCCTGCGGACACTGCCAAAGACTCGAAAACCCTGCTGAAGCAAAACTTTCGAGACACCCCATCCAATGCCTGTGGAAACACCTGTAATAACGACGCTTTGCATAGATTATTCCCTTTTATGATATTCAACCCTGCTGGATTTGCAAGACATGGACACCAATTGGCTCAGTCTTTCCCTTCAAATCCATTTCCCGATGTTCCAAACCTTCAAAGTTCACGTTGGCAGCCGAGTAGGCCGCGTCGCTGATCAGGATCTCACCGGCACCCGCCTCGGACGCGAGCCGCGCGGTGATATTGACATGATCGCCCAGTGCCGTAAAATCTGCAGGACTATCTTCCGCTCCTACTACGCCGACGAAGGCTGGACCCGTATGGACGCCGATTCCCACCGGCAGCCATGGCCCCTTCATCTCGCGGTGACCCGTCAGCTTGAGCAAATCCTGCGCAGCCTTGATCGCCTTACGCGGATGTTCTGGTCCTGCGAAGCCCGGAAGATAGAGCCCAATCGCTTCATCTCCCATTAAACGGTCAACTATTCAGGTTAACACGAATTCCCTTACAATATGTCACCCTCCCGAAGGACACATCGCATGATTTGCTTAGCAAATCACGGTGGG
>JBDTPH010000299.1:0-13235 GCA_039932795.1 Chloroflexota bacterium | reverse complement strand
ATTTTCCTGACCCTGCTCGCCGGCATCCTTTCCTACGCCTGGTCATGGGGACAGGTCTATGCCCCGCCACTGATCATTTTAGGATTGCCGCTCATCTGGGTCTTGTTATCCAGGTACGCCACACGTCTGCAAAATGCTAAATAACTTTCGAAATCTCCAATCGCTTTTCGGGTCACATGGCTCGCGCTGGCTGTTTTTTCGCGTGGGATATGCCCTGCGCAAACGCACGGGCTATATCCGTTTACAGATGCCCGCCTATCAATGGAAGGATCGTCCGCTTGAAACGTGGTTGAGGAAAAATATCCCCTCCACGCCGCCGGCATACGTAGAATGGCGAAAACAGAATGCGCCGAAATTCTTTTTTGACCTGCCGCATCTCATGATGAGCGATAGCAAAGCATCTCTTACCAGGGAAGTAGAAACCCTTCGCTCTCGCTCAGGGAATCATGGTCATATTCCCTGGAATCTCCAAAGCGCCGTACACGAAGCGGAACGGATCCTCTCAGGCGAACTCAAATATTTCGCGCGCACGTATCATCGCATCGGGTTTCCTCCCAACTGGCATACGGATCCCGTAACTGGAACAAAGCTGGATGCGCAAAAGCACTGGTCCGAAATTGCGGATGATGGAAATGTGGACATTAAGTTCATCTGGGACGCCAGCCGCTTTAGTATGGTCTACACCCTCGTCCGCGCCTACGCATCCACGCGGGATGAGAAGTTTGCTGAGGCGTTCTGGGAGCTGATCCAGGCCTGGGCGGAGTCCAACCCTCCCAACACGGGACCCAATTGGATGGACGGACAGGAAGCGGCGTTGCGTCTCATGGCATGGACGTTCGGCTTCCACGCGTTCATGGATTCCCCATCCACAACTCCGGAACGCGTCGCGCAGTTTGTCATGATGGTCGCTGCTCATGCCGAACGGATCCATAAAAATATTGACTACGCAATCTCCACTCATAGCAATCACACCATCAGCGAGGCATGCGGACTGTGGCTGGTAGGACTTCTTTTCCCAGAGTTGAAAGACTCCGAAACGTATCTATCCCTTGGGCGCAAGCTGTTGGAGCAGGAGGCCGCCGCGCAGATCTTCCCCGATGGTACGTATTCGATGTATTCGCTCAACTATCATCGCTTTGTTCTTCATATTTATCTATACGTGATACGCCTTGCAGAACTAAATCAGTCTCCAATCTCCAGTCTCGTCTTTGACCGTGTCTCAGCCTCGATTGATTACCTTTCTCAGTTGATCGATCCCGATACCGGAAACATGCCCGGCTACGGCTCAAACGATGGTGCGCTGATTTTGCCTCTCAACAACTGTGACTTCACTGATTATCGTCCGCTGTTGCAACTGGGTGCATATATAACCAAGAAGGAATTTCTCTTTGAACCTGGCCCCTGGGATGAAGATGTATTTTGGTTATGCGGTGACCGAGTGCTTCCTCGCGCTGAGCGGAGGGAACGAAGTGACCGCAGTCGAAGCTGGATGATGGAGAAATCCCAATCCTCCTTCCCTTTTGGCGGTACCTACCTCCTGCGCGGCACAAGCAGCAAAGCGATCATCCGCTGCACGGACTTTCGATCCCGTCCCTCTCATGCCGACCAGCTCCACGTAGCTCTATGGCTGCGCGGCAGAAACATCGCCTGTGATGCCGGGACCTATTTATACAGCGGCGATGGTGTCTGGCGTAACGGGCTTGCCCGCACGGCGGTTCATAACACGGTAACGGTTGATCGCCAGGATCAAATGAAGATGGTCAGCCGTTTCACATGGACAAACTGGGCACGCGGAAACGTCCTTCACCACGATGAAAACATCTGGCAGGGTGAGCATGCTGGATACCGGCGACTGGCCGACCCTGTCACTCACAGACGAGCCGTACTGTCATTGGACAATGATCGCTGGCTGGTTGTGGATCATCTCGCTGCGGCTCAGTCTCATCAATATGCACTGCATTGGTTGCTCAATGATTTCCCATTTGTGCAAACAGGGAATTCAATTCTTCTGGCAGTTGATGATTCAGCGAAGTACAAAATACAGCTTGGATTGTTGGAAGGAAAATCTGCTTTTTCAGTGGTTCGCGGAGATGAAAACAGCACACGCGGCTGGCGCTCTCAATATTACGGAGAGAAGCAACCTGCCATTTCCGCGCTGTTGGAAACAGATCAGCCGCGCGCTTGCTTTTGGACATTTTTCGGATTTGAATCTGATACCGTTGAAATATTGGGGAAAATGTTGAATATCAGTTCAGGGATTTGGAATGTGAAGATCAACCTTGATGAATTAAGAAAAGCAGGTCACGCCTGGTCTCGATAAGCCTTCGGCTACCAACCACCATGCGTGACCTGCCGTTCGTCTCCAATCTCCAGTCTCCCCTCTACTTACCACTTACCGCTTACTACCTTCCTCATCACACCTTCACCGCAGCCTCTTCTGTCCTCAGTTTCTCCGTGGCGCGGAAATATTTTAAATAGCGCATTGAATTCGCATCCTTGCTGAGAAGCAGGTCGGCCGCTTTGATGGTATTTCCAAGCTTGATCGGGTCGGTGATCGAGCAGGTGGCACCTGCCTGCATGGCAAGCGCCAGGAACGCGCTGTTTACAGAGTGACGGTCTGGCAGGCCAAACGAGACATTACTTGCCCCAAGACTGATGTTGACCCCATATTCCTTTTTGATGAGTTCAATCGTCCTCAGCGTGACCATGGCCGCATTACTATTATGTCCCACCGTCATCACCAGCGGATCGATGATAATGTCTTCAATGGGGATGCCCATTTTTGCGCAACGTTCGATGATAATGCCCGCCGCAGCGAGACGCCCTTCTGGAGTTGCAGGAATGCCCTCTTCGCCGATGGTCAGACCGATGACCGCCGCGCCTCTCGCTCTGACGATGGGCAGGACCGTGGCAAGCTGCTTTTCCTCGCCGTTGACCGAATTCACCAGCGGCTTGCCCGGAGCGGCGTTCAACCCTGCTTCGAGAATTTTCGGCTCATTTGAATCAATGCAAAGTGGAACATCCACAACTGACAGTATTGCTTCAACGACTTTCGGCATAATGAACGCTTCGTCAATCTGCGGGTGTCCCACATTCACGTCCAGGACGTCTGCCCCCCAGGCAACCTGTCTCTGGGCCAGTCGCTTTACATATTCAAAATTCTGCTCTACCAAAGCCTGCCCCAGCTTCTTGATGCCCGTGGGATTTATCTTTTCCCCGATGATCACGAACGGCCTGTCCGCCCCGATCACAACTTCCTTTGTAGTGTTTTTCAATATGGTGTGCATACGCCCTCCGATGTTTGTTTAGAATGATCTAACTACGGTCTTAAACCTTCGCAAGGTTTTGTGATGTCACTTCCGGGATGGAAAAACCCTTCGGGTACAGATCTGCATCCCTGATTATACGCGGGACAATGTCATCCCAGCCCACAGGCATAATATGGATTCCGTTGACTCCCTGCCCATGATGTGACTTTACTTTATTGATCAACTCCAGCGCAATTTGAACGCCTTCCTCCTGTGCATTGCCGTAGGCGTCGGCTGTTTCCATACGATCCAGAATATTCTTCGGCAGATATACCCCTGGTACTTCAGAGATCATGCGAGCCATCTTCAAACTCTTCATTGGGGTGATGCCGATCAGGATATATACCTTGTCGAGAATGTTTCTTTTCGCAAGTTCATTGAGCCAGGTTTCCATTCCGTCAATATCAAAGACCAGGTTGGTTTGGAAGAACTGCGCTCCCGCGTTGACCTTCTTCTGCTCGCGCAGCGCCTGGAATTTGGGGTTCGATGAAAAAGGCGAAGCAGCCGCGCCCAGGAAAAATCTGGGCGGATATTTGATCTCGCGCCCGTCGAGATATTTCTTTTCGTCGCGCATTCGACGCAGGATCCAAAGCATCTGGATCGCGTCGAGATCGTTGATGTCCATTTTATCGCGCGGAGAAGGGGAGAGTTTTGCGCTGTCGCCTGTGACGCACAGGATATTCCGCACGCCCAGGGCTGTCGCGCCAATGACTTCACTTTGCAAGTTGAGACGTGACCGATTGCGCGCAGAGATCTGCAATACGGGCTCTCCCTCATAATCCAGCGCAACCTGACAGCATGCCCATGACGTCATGCGCGGGGTTGCAGATGCGTTATCCGTAAAATTGAGCGCGGTGACGTAGGGTTTGATCTTCTCGATGTTCTGGATCAACTTGTCGGTGTTGGAGGATAACGGGGGAGTGACCTCGCTTGTAACCACAAATTCACCGGCGGCCAGCCTTCGCTCCAGTTCTGAAGCGGGTTCTGTATAAGCTGGGGCATGATACTTTGAATCTCCCTGCCACCAATCGGGTTGGCGCACTGGGCGGAAAATCCCATCCCATGTTTCTTTGCGTACTTCAGCAGAGCGCGAGAGCAATCCGCTTACAGCTTTTTTTACACCAAGTTTTGCAGCACTTTTGAAAATATCCCGCCATGAATCCTGTCCCACCTTGTCCCAATCGAGCGGGGGTAACACTTCCAGCAATAATTCTTCACGCCCCAGTTTGAATGATCGCTCATATATCTTGTACCAGATGCAGGGACGGGTCTTATCCACATAGCAATACTCGGAGGTTGAACCGCCGCAGGGTCCGTTGCGCAGGCCTTTCGGGCATTCCATCGGGCAGATCAATGCGGTCTCTTGCAGGAGGCAATTCCCGCACATTCGGCACCCAAACAAAGGACCTTTCACGCTATATTCGAGCATCTGCAGCGCGCGTTCACCGAAATCCTGTTTTTTGAATGGAGAGTACGCGGGCTGCCATCTTCGACCGGGAGTAAAACCAGGCATAGACACCTCACCAGATTATATATTATATATAATTTTGGAACATTCTCTATTTTACCTGATTTTGCGACAGCAAGTTAGTATCGTACAACCCTATTTGTTATGAATCATGTAATGATTTATATCAAGTTCTCCAGGGAACAAGCAACAGACCGGATATTCCCTTCTAAAATCGTGGCATTCATGGGTTTTTATCGTTTTATTTAAATAGAGGTTGCATGGTGTAATCAGATTCCATCTGTCTCGGGATAATTTTGAGCCGATAACACCTTTCGATGTGGAAAACCATTGACGTGCATCTCTGATTTTAGAATGGAGGACTATGAAAGTAGATTTTCAACAAAAGCCAAAAACATATATTGTGATCAATCCTGTGGCAGGTCTTTCACAGGTTGAAACCGTACGTGAAAAGATCGGGTCGGCTTTGCAGGCTCGCGACATCCCCTGCGAAATATATGAAACGACCGGCAAGGAAGATCTAAGACAGCTGGTTCGTGATGCCGTTCAACACGGGTTTAAGCTTTTCATATCGGCAGGTGGAGATGGAACACTCTCAGCAGTGGTAGATGGATTGGTCGGCACACAGATACCGCTTGTTATTATCCCGGCCGGCACCTGGAATGCCCTCGCTCGGGCACTCGATATTCCCCTTCAAATTGATGAAGCAATTGATTTGTTATTTCAGGAGCATGAAATTCGAGCAATTGACGCCATGCAAATTGGCAAAAGATTTTATGTTTTGAGCGTTAGCGCAGGCGCTGGGGCGCGGGCGATACAGGATGTCAAACGCCAGGAGAAGCGCCGTTTTGGCAAACTGGCTGATCTGTGGAAAAGCCTGTCCCAACTGTTGGAATTTCGTTCCTACCGATTCGAGGTGAAAATTGATGGCAGTACCACGGCATACCGGGCATCGGAGTTAATGGTCACGAACACCGCCATCCTTGCTTTTAAGGCACTGCAACTGGATCCGAACATTCGTATGGATGATTGCAAGCTGAATGTCTGCCGTATTTATGCCAACACCGTAACCGAGTATCTCAGGCTGGCAGTCAGCATGCTACGAGGAGAACAGAAGAGGAACTGGAATATATTATGCATGGAAGCACTGGATGAAGTGGAGATACACTGCAGGGAAAAATTACCTGTACAGGGCGACGGTGAATTGATCGGTCACCTGCCTGTTACCGTTAAGCTTCGGCCAAAAGCAATCCATATTGTGACGCCGATCCATGCAGAAGCGTAACTGGCGATCAATTTTTCTCAGTAAGATAATGAAGCAATACCAGGCCGAGACCTAGAAAAAGCGGGACGAAGCCTCCCAGCATCCACGGTCCGAGATGAAGCGGATAGCTGCTGCCGGAGAAGAAACCGATCGGGTAGAGTCCCAGGGTTAAGGCAATGCCCAGGGCAGTGATGATGATCCCCCAGCGCAGAAGTGCTTTACCGTTTTTCGTCTCGGGGCGGGAGAGTCCCTTTTCGGCGAGCGCAAGCGTTTCCTTGTAATTGATATAACGGATAAACGCGATGAAGCCAAAGATGATCGCGAGAATGCCAACAATGCCGAGGCAGAAGATCAGCGTGTCCATGATTTTCTCCAAAACAAAAAGCGGATGAGGCTTATTGTATCAGCCTCATCCGCTCATGGTTATGATGTTGCCGGAATTCAAACTCTCGCAACCGCTTTTTTATTGGCCCAGAACTTTAACCGTGATGTCGCCGCTCTTTGTGCTGACTTTGAAATCACTGCCACCGCCGTTGATCGAACCATTTTGATGTGACTGATCCACGTTGCCGCTGAGTATGACTGTGATGGGGATGTCGGATCGAATGCTGCCAAAATCGGTTCCAAAATCCACGTTGAGCGCTGAATCGGCTGGGATGGAAAGTTTGATTCCGCCGAAGTCGGAATGGACACTGTTTGCGCCTTCACCGATCGAACCTTCAAAGTCAATCGCACCACTTTTCGTGTTCAGGTCGAGCACGGCATTTTCAGCATTCCTGATGGTGATATTGCCGAAGCCGGTATGAGCCTTGACCTTCGCCTGCGCACCGTCAATGGTGATGGAGCCGCTGTCTGTCTGCGTATCGTAGGATTCGGCTTTTACTTTTTCGAGATGGATATCGCCAAAATCATCCTTGACGAGCAACGCTCCACTGACATTCACGGATGTAAGATCGACTGTGCCGCTGTTCGTGGAGATGGTCAATGATGCAGCTGAACCGTTTTTAAATTTTACGTTCCCGAAATCGGATGAGAGTTCCATATCTTTGGAAGCACGGACATTTTCCACGTCCAGTGTGCCGCTGTTTGATTCAAGTTTGACATTGGCACCCGTCGCTTTGATCAGATAAATATTACCAAAGCCAGAGTTCAGGATAATGTCGGCATTTCCTGCAATGATCGAACTGGCGTCCACGCGCCCACTCTGCGTTTCGACGTTCAAAGCACCTGACAGGTTCTCCAGTTCAATGTTACCGAAGCTGTTGATGATATCCACGGAGCCCTTCGTGCCGGAAACATTGACTTCACCCCCACCCGTCTGCACATCCACGGTCACTTCAGCGGGGACAGTGACCATGAAATCCACGGTGTTGACATTATTGCTGAAGTTCATGGAATCGGGAATTTCATATTTCAGGGTTATGGTATTGCCATTCTGTTCAATGGTGTACTTGATGCCTTTTACTTCCTCGTCTGCACGCGATTGGGAGGAATCATAGGCAGTTTTGACCACCTGTACCTGCACAGATTCAACATCTGCACCTGTGATGCTGATATCGCCTGCCGCGTCAGCCACTTTCAGGGTGAGTGGTTTTCCTGTGTCCACTTTAAGGGTCTTGCTTTCCTCCAACTCCGAGGAGATATTCCGCCTATCGAACGGATTGTTGGTTGCGAAGCCGCCATTGGCAGTGAAGAAGATCACAGCTCCGATGCCGGCCAGTACAAATACCAGTGCCGCGACCAATAGGGCAATAACGATGGGTCTTTTCATCTTCGTTCTCCTTGTTTACAAAGTGCCGCATCATGCGGTAGGATGTTTTCACTACGTTTGACAGGCGATTCGCAAAAAAGTTTCAAATGGTTTCATGTCATTGCGAGCGAGCGCTCTTCGAGCGAAGCAATCCCCTACTCGACGAGAAGATTGCTTCGGGCTGGGGTCTCGATACGGGCAAGAAAAGCACTTTCCCTACTCGACCACCAGCCCTCGCAATGACATATTCGCTGAAACTTTTTCCAGCTTTTCCTGTCTAATCCTGTAGAGACTTTATGGCACAAAGCGAACACACCCTCATCCATCGCTCGCAGAACGGCGACCATGATGCTTTCGCCGCGCTGGTGGATGAACATCAACGTTACGTCTATAACCTTGCCTTGCACGTCATTAAAGATGAAAACGAAGCGCTAGATCTCACACAGGAGACCTTTGTGCGTGCGTGGACGGCGCTCCCGAATTTCAAGGGACAGTCCCAATTCCGCACGTGGCTGTATCGCATTGTCACCAATCTTTGCTACAACCGGTTGCCAAACCTGCGCCGCAGCCTCACTGATTTCGGCGATGACGTGATGTCTGACCTGCCCGACACCCATAATATAAATTCGAACCCTGCCCGTGAAGTGGAATCAAATGAGATTCGAAAGTATTTGCATCACATCATCGATGGGTTGGATGCAAACCATAAAATGTTGATCGTGATGCGTTATCAGGACGAGCTTTCGTATGAAGAGATCGCCAGCCTGCTCAACCTGCCGCTGGGTACAGTGAAGACGGGTCTTTTTCGTGCAAAGCAAAAAATGCGTCTTGCCCTGGAACGTTTTTATTCGGAGGAACGATGGACGACCGCCTGACCCCCAAAAACCAAAACAATAGCATCGAAGATGCACTTTACTCCTATCCCAGTGTACCGATGCCGCGTGATATTACGGCAAATGTAATGTCTCAGATACGCGCCACGCCTGCGCCGCGTTTTGAATTCACGCGCAATGACTTTCTTCTCGCTGCTGTGCTTGCGGTTGTGCTGGGTGCCATTATCTTTGGATTCCGGTCCCTGCCTCCGCACATACTTTTGCAAATGCGAATTCAGGTTATTTTGCTCTGGCAGAGTTTCCTGGTAAATGCCCGCTGGCTCATCCCCGCGATTTTCTTTGGGCTGGCAGCAGTACTGGCCGCGCTGACCATTCCAGCGCTTATTCAGATGACGACCAATCGTCAACGATAGACTGTACATTAAATCCAAAACGCCGCCTGATGAGCGCGGCGTTTTTTTTCTTAATCCAGTTTTTGAAGGATGTGACTGACCGCCGTGGATGCAGGTCCGCCGAGGGACTGGATCAACGCAGTCTTTGCATTGGGGACCTGGTTCGCTTCCGCCTGGCCCCGCAGCTGGGTGACCGCTTCGACAGCCTGATACAAGCCGGCAGCGCCCCCGGCAAATCCGCGCGCTTTCATGCCTCCCATTGTGGCGCAGGGGATTCTCCCCCTTAGCCCGATATCCCCGTTCGCGGCGAGCTTCCAGCCTTTGCCTTTGATGGCGAAACCAATTGCTTCTAGTTGCAGCGCGGCATAAATGCTGAACACATCGTGATATTCGAAAAGATCAATGTCATCCAATATATAACCATTCTGCTTCATTGCCCGGCCTGCGGAGAGTTGTGCCGTGTGGAAGTACAACATGTCCTTGCGGTCGTGCAGGGCAAGCGTGTCAGACGCGGCGCCGGAGCCGGCTACCTTCACGAGTTGATTCGGATAATTGGACGGGAGCAGGTCGCGGCGCATCAGAACGAGCGCGGCAGCGCCATCCGCATTGGGAGCCATGTCGAACATGTTGATCGGATCGCTGACCATTTCTGCTTTGGCATAGGTCTCAGGCTTGATCGCTTTGCGGAACATGGCATTCTTATTGGCGACGCCGTTTTCATGGGCAGTTAATGCGAAACCGGCAAATCCATCAGCGGGCACATCATACTCATGCATGTAACGCTTCATGAGCAGGGCGGCCTGCGCGGTGGAAGTCATCCCCTGCACGGCTTCGAAATCGGAATCGCTTGTGGTAGCCAGCGCCTCCTCCACACCCGAGCCAAGCGTGTCTGTGAATTTCTCCACGCCGACTACAAGCGCCACATCCACCATACCGCTTGCGATGGCGAGATAACCCTGTCGCAGCGCCGCGCCACCCGACGCACCCGCAGCTTCAAGGGTCACGGCTTCGATGCCAAGCAAACCCGCGTAATCGGCGAGCAACACACCCAGGTGCGCCTGGTTGGAAAGGTTGGGCGCGAACATATTCCCTACGAAAAGGGATTGTGGTTTGAGCCCGCCCGAATCCTTTACTGCCTCCTGGATGGCGGCAAAGGCAAGCTCGCGCAAGCCAATGCTCCAATGCTCGCCGACTTCTGTCTGTCCGATACCTGCGATTACGACTTCTGTCATGTTTATCCTCTAACTCGCCAACAATAAACTCTGGCGAAATGTTTTTGCTTGTTGAAATTTGTCAGTGCAGATTTTTTGGATTTCCAATTCTGCACATGTTTTTAGTGATTGCTCGTCATTCACATCCCATGCATGGATTTGTATTCCTTGCTTTCGAATGTTGGATATGACCTCATGCGCGAGTTGTGTTGGATGCAAATGAACTGCACGTGCTTGTGCTAATCTTGACCGATGAATAGCGATGTAGGTAACAACGTCCAATTTCATCCAAGATTCTGAGTGTGGGAGTAGTAGGTCAGTTGGGATGTCAGGGCATAACTTCTGAAATTCAATAAGTAACAAAGGTTCATAGGATGTGATTTCGATACTATCCCAGATGCTTTTGTAATTAGAGAGTGTATCTGCAATAATTTTTACAGATTCGAGCTCGGGTCCTTTGATTTCAATTTCCAAACCGATTTTTCCGCCAATGGCTTCTAAGACCTCAGACAGGGTTGAGATTTTCGATTTGTTCTTTTTGTTTGTGCCTACAACTTCAATACTCTTAAGTTGTTTAAAAGTGTAATTGAAGATGGTTCCATGGATTGGTGTAATCTCATCGAGATAAAAATAATGAAACACTACAGGAACATGGTCTGAAGTTAGTCGCACATCGAGTTCTACAGAATCTGCTCCAAGTTCAATGGCACGCTCAAAAGCTGGAATTGTGTTTTCGGGATATTCATCGGTTACGCCGCGATGAGCAACGATTTCGAATGGTCTCATTACTTCCATATGCTTTTTATAAACTTGATCTTCTCAAGCGTCTGATAACTCTGTCCGCCTTCGTGACCGTTGTATGAATAAACCTTCATGTCCTTTTCGCCGGCCCAGTAATTGTAGGCGGCGTAGACGGTGGAAGGCGGGCAGACTTGATCCATTAGCCCCACTGCAAATAGTGTTTTTGCTTTTGCACGCGTGGCGAAGTTGACTCCATCAAAATAGGACAATGTATTGAACACTGTATCCACCTTGTCTCGATGGACGTGACAAAATTCTGCGATCTCTTTATAGGGATAGGTATCCACGATCTCAGTGGCGCGGCGGTAGTGACAGAGAAAAGGCACATCGGGCATGGCGGCAACCACATCCGGGACGAGTCCTGCTGCGGCGATGGTGATGCCTCCGCCCTGCGAGCCGCCTGTCACGGCGATTTGGGTCGCGTCCACTTCTGGGTGGCTGCGCGCCGCGTCAATGGCCCGGACGGCATCCGTGAAGACGCGACGGTAATAGTAATGCTTCGGGTCGAGAATCCCCTGGGTCATGCTGCCAGGGAAATGGGCATTCCCGCCATCGGCATATAGATCGGGTGTATCACCTGCTGACCAGCTGCTGCCTTGTCCACGCGTGTCCATGACGAAGTGAGCATAGCCTGCGCTTGCCCAGAGCAGCCAGTCAATCGCAAAACTGCGTCCGCAGCCGTAGCCGATGTATTCGACAACACAGGGCAATTTGCCCTTGCGTTGACTTGGTAGGATCAACCAGCCTTTGACCGGTTGCCCGCCGAAGCCGTTGAATGTGACATCGAAAGTTTCCTGCGCGACAAGCCCATAATCCACTTTTTCGAAGGTTGCACCGAGTGGATGTATCCGCGCTTCCTCCAATGTGGATTGCCAGAATGCATCAAAGTCCGCAGGTTCTTCGCGGTCGGGGCAGTAGGTCTTGAGCTCATTGAGATGCAGGTCGAAGAATGCCATGGTGTTTGTTATCCTCGGTGGTCGAGTAGGGCTGGACGGTTTTGCCATCCCGTATCGAGACCACCACTTTCAAAGTTGCTTTCTATTTTGGGTGAAATCTTTCTTTGCAAGTTTTGGCAATGATTCTTGATTTCCATCTATCAATGCTTCACGTTTTGCGCGACTCCAATTTTGAACCTGTTTTTCTCTCGTATAGGCGTCAACAACTCTTTCATATTCTTCTGAATAAGCTAATTTGGCTGGTAATCACCGTGATGTATATTTTGCGCCCTTGCCTGCGTGATGTTCCGATAGGCGAAATTCCAAATCTTTTGTGGAGCCAACATGGTAAGTCCCATCTGAACATTCGAGAATATACATCCATGCCATAATAATCTCTATAACAATTGCTGAGTCTCGATACGCCCTTCGCAAAGAACGCTCAGGGCTACTCGACCAGCGGATGATTTCTTATCTCATCGCTAATTTGCCGCGGAATCGCACGTATGTTGCATAATCGATCTCGGTCCGCCGCTTCACGTAATCCTGCGTCTTTGTGGCGAGACCTGCGCGCTCAGTCACCTGGTCAGTGACGAGGATGTCGAAGGCATCCGAACCAGCTCCCGACCCGAAAGAAACCATCAGGATGCGGTCCCCGGGCTGGGCGATGTCGAGAATCGCAGTGAGTCCGATCATGGCTGCACCCGCGTAGGTGTTTCCAATGACAGGAACGAGAAGCCCCGGTTCGATCTGCTCCATCGAAAATCCAAGTTGACCTGCGACACGTTGAGGAAACTTCGTATTGGGCTGGTGGAAAACCGCCCACTTGTAATCTTTGGCGGTCGTGCCCGATGCCTCCATCAAATGGGTGGCAGCTTCGGTGATGTGCTTGAAGTAGGCAGGTTCGCCAGTGAAACGCATGCCATGTTCAGGATATTTTTGATATTCGCGCCGCCAGAAATCGGGCGTGTCGGTGACATAGGAATACGCAGAATGGATAACGGCCAGCGATTCTTCGGCGGGGCCAATGATATATGCGCCGCCACCCGCGCCAGCCGTGTATTCGAGTGCGTCGCCTGGCTTGCCCTGGGCAGTGTCCATGCCGATCGCCATGGCATAGTGGCCCATGCCCGAGCCGACCAGGCCCATCGCGGCGACCATCGCCTCGGTGCCTGCCTTACAGGCGAATTCCCAGTCTGCGGCCTGCGTGTTGGGAACGGCGCCAATCGCTTCAGCGACTAAGGTGGAAGTTGGTTTCACCGCATAAGGGTGG
>JBDTPH010000298.1:0-6231 GCA_039932795.1 Chloroflexota bacterium | reverse complement strand
CATCCTCTCGAAGTGGCGGAAGGTGATCATCATGTTTTCATCAGCGCGAATGATGTGGATGCAAAAGCACAGGTGATCGAACTGCTGCGGAACTTCGGCTGGCTCAATATTTTTGATCTGGGGGATCTTTCCACTGCGCGCGGCACGGAAGCCTATTTGTTGCTCTGGGTACGACTCTTTGGGGCCATGAATACGGGAATGATCAATATCAAGCTCATGAAATAAAAAACGATCCCCGAAATTTCGGGGATCGTTGCTATTATGATGCCTTCGTCAGGGCAACCTTTTCTTTCCCGATACGGTAGTTCCCGCTTTGCTTCAGCACCTGCTCCACCGCATCTTCAGGGATATCCACGAGGGTAAACTTATCGTCAATGCGGATTTTGCCGATCGTGTAGCCCGGGATATTGGCATGGAAAGCGATCGTGCCGACGATGTCACTCGGGCGGACTCCGTGTGCCTTGCCTTTGTTCAACTTGAGTCGGACCATGCCCTCTTCGTGAGAGGACGCTTCACTGCGACGCCCTGCACGTAATCCCTTGGATGTATTATCGCGCCGCCCACCAAAAGGTTCGCGCTTGGGGCCACGGATGGCTTCGCGCTCGGGGCGTTTGCTGCGGTCATCCTTTACTTCGCCGACATCCGCAATGGGACGCTGCTTCTCATCAGAACGCGCGATCTTGATGGCTGCAGCTGCGATGTTCAACGGCTCATGCCCGGCTTCAATCAGCTCCTGTACCATTTCGAGTTCGCGTTTGTAGCGACCGCGCCCCAGCCAGATCTTGAGGTTTTCGACCACTTCTGTCTCGCGGTGTTTCACGATGTCGCCTGCGGTGGGGAGTTCCATTTTTTTGATGGGCTGCTTGGTCAATGCTTCCACCTCGCGCAAACGACGTTTGTCGCGCGGCGAGATCAGGGTGATTGCAATACCGGTCTTGCCAGCGCGGCCTGTGCGTCCAATGCGGTGAATGTAAACTTCGGCGTCATCTGGCAGGTGATAGTTGAAGACATGCGAGATGTCATCAATATCAAGACCGCGTGCCGCGACATCAGTTGCGACGAGCACTTTGAGCTGGTTTGAACGGAAACGGCCCAATACACGCTCACGGGCGTTCTGATCCAGGTCACCGTGAATGGCCTCAGCGGGGATGCCGCGTACTACCAGTTCATTGGCGAGGGTGCTTGTCTCGGCACGCGTGCGTGCGAAGATCAAGGCGCTCTTGATCGGCTCGATCTCGAAGAGACGCGTCAACGCATTGGTCTTATCCGATTCGTGGACGAGATAGTAACGCTGTTCCGTGGATGCCAGTGTGAGGGTATCTCGTTTAATGTTGACAGATTGAGGGTCCCGCATGAAACGATTCGCCAAAGAGCGGATACGCGCAGGCAGGGTGGCGGAGAATAAAGCGGTCTGTCTGCCAGCTGGAGTTTCCGCCAGGATTTTTTCCACTTCTTCAATGAAACCCATATTGAGCATTTCGTCCGCTTCATCAAGGACGACGGTCTTGACCTCACTGAGATTGAGTACCTTGCGTTCGAGCAGGTCATTCAAACGTCCGGGGGTACCCACGACGATATCCACACCACGCTTCAAGTTGCTGATCTGTGGGCCATAGGGCTGACCGCCATAGACCGCCAGCACGCGTACATTAAGATGCTTGCCGTATGCGACCATCGAATCGGCAACCTGCAGGGCAAGTTCACGGGTCGGTGCAAGCACAAGCGCCTGCGGTTGTCTTTGTAATGTGAAGTTGTGGAGAATGGGGAGTGCGAAGGCGGCAGTCTTGCCCGTGCCTGTCTGCGCCTGGCCGATCACATCTGCCCCTTTGAGCATGATCGGGATCATGGCTGTTTGAATGGGCGTTGGCTCGGCATAACCAAGGTCGATAATGGCCTGCACGACTTCTTCGCGCAGGTGTAGAGAAGTAAAATCGGTTGTCATCTTTTCCTTTTTAGCGTCTTTGCGAGAAAAATGTTCTTGCCTACGGCTCGCAATGACAGATCATAGGGGATGTTTCGATGACTCCGTTTAACCTTCTTCTTGCCAATCAAAGTCCATCTTTGCAGATGAACCCGCCCAACAAAAAAGCCCGAAGCAACTTTCACCGGGCTGTGTTCAGAGTCTCAAAACAATTCCCAAATATTTTTGCTCCAATCAGAGCGACAAAAGTGTACCACAGAGTTAGTGGATTGAGATATTTTCATACGCGGAGCCAGGAAAAGCTTCCGGCTCACATAATCCTTTTTTGGCGCAACTCCACTTTAGTGATGCCATCTCAATAAAGGAACAAATCGCTGTACAGGAAGAGCGATTACAGAGCCTGCGTCAGGACCTTGCTGAACTGGAGCGGCGTACCGCCAATGGGAATATGCCAGTCCCCCTTCCAACGGATGCCCTCCAAAAAGGAGTGACCCGTGCCATGTTCTCGCTTGAATACGGCATACGCAGATATCAATTCGAGGTCGAATGGACAAAGAATATCCTGCAAGTTTTAAAGAATGCTTAAGCCATTAATTGTTGACATTCATAATCCATTGCGTGAACCTTACGGTGGTTTATAATTCGCCTCGCAATGGATGCAAAAAACCTTCACGTTCTTGAATACCCGAAAATACTCGAGCGGCTCGTCGCCTTTTGCGACTTCTCCGCTTCGATGGAATTGGCGCGCTCCCTCGAGCCGACCGAATCCTTTGACCTTGCTCTTGCCCGCATCACTGAAACGAGCGAAGCCCGCAGGTTATTTTCCACAAACGATAACATTGGCGTCGGCGGCGCACATGACATCCGCCCCGCAGCGGAGCTCGCAGCACGCGGCGGTGTGCTTGATCCTCAGCAACTGCTGGATATCAAATCCACGCTGATCTCATGCCGCGAGTTAAAGAAATCGCTCGAGCGCAAAACGGATGAATACCCTCGCCTCACGCAGATCGCGGAGGGACTGCCCGAATCGCATGGAATGGTGGATGCGATCTCGCGCGTCCTCTCGGACCGCGGCGAGGTGCTGGATTCTGCTTCACCTAAACTCGCATCACTGCGCCGCGAGATCAAGGTCGCGCATGACCGTTTGATGTCGCGCCTGCAAAAATACCTGACCGAATCGGCGAGCAAATTACAGGAACCAATCATCACCCAGCGCGATGGACGTTATGTCATCCCGCTGCGCGCCGAATTCAAGGGGCAGATCAAAGCCGTCGTCCACGATCAATCGTCGAGCGGCGCGACCCTTTTTATTGAGCCACTGCCCATCGTGGAACTGAACAACACCGTCCGCGAATTACAACTCCAGGAACGCGATGAAGAACGACGCATCCTGTATGAGCTTTCCGCCCAAATTGCTGAACATCGCGAAGAACTGATCTATGGCCTTGAGAACCTTGCCATGCTCGATCTCATCTTTGCGAAGGCAAAATATGCAGAGGAATTAAAAGCAACCCAACCACTGCTACGTCGAAGGCCAAAGGCAAAAGCTCACAGGCCTGTCCTGAGCAAGGTCGAAGGGAAGGATGATGTTCAACCTGCGGTGACGACTGACCTGCCTCGTATAAAGATAATTCAAGCGCGTCACCCTCTGCTTGATCCTCAAACGGTTGTTCCGATTGATGTTGACCCGGTATCAGGCACACGGGCCATCATCATCACCGGTCCGAACACGGGCGGAAAAACTGTCTCGCTGAAAACGGTTGGGTTGTTGGCTCTCATGGCACAGAGTGGACTCCACATCCCTGCAGAGAGCGGCTCTGAGCTTCCATTCTTCCATGCCGTTTATGCCGATATCGGTGACGAACAGTCCATTGAGCAATCGCTCAGCACATTCAGCGGTCACATCACGAACATCATCCGCATTTTGAAATATATCGATCATCATTCGCTCGTCATCTTCGATGAACTGGGCGCAGGCACTGATCCGCAGGAAGGTGCAGCCCTGGCGCGCGCCATCCTCAACCATCTGCTTGAAACCGGCTGCACGACTCTCGTTGCCACGCATTATCCTGAACTCAAAACATTTGCGCACGCGACCGAAGGCGTGGTCAATGCTTCGCTGGAATTTGACATCAAGACGCTGCGTCCCACCTATCGCCTGACCATCGGGTTGCCGGGGCGCTCCAACGCATTGCTCATTGCACAGCGACTCGGTCTCCCCCAGCCTATCATTGATTCCGCCAAGGCAGAGATCCACCCCGATGAATTGCGCGCCGACAAACTGCTCGATGACATCCGCAAGGAACGCAACCGCACCTCGCGCGAACGTCAGAAACTGGAAAAAGCCCGCGACCGACTGGAAGCACAAACAAAAGAACTCCAGAAGAGACTTGAGAAGATTGAAGACGAGCGCCGGGAAGTACTCGCCAGGGCGCGCGCAGAAGGCGAACTTGAGATTGCCGTACTCAGGCAAAATATTGAAACATTAAAACAACAGCTCAAAAAAGCAAAACAACCTTTGGACGTGATCAGAACAATTGAAGAGAAGATCGAGAAGATCGAAGAGAAAGTGGAAGCGCCCATAGAAAGACGATCGACCATGGATCGTAGACCATCAATGTCCACACTTGCACCTGGCGCAGGTACAGGTGTGGTCAATCGTCCACTGTCTCTTGGTGAGCGCGTCACGGTCAGCACGTTGAACGCGGATGGGGTGGTGACAGCCCTGGGTGAGTCGGAAGCGGAAGTCCAGGTTGGGAGTCTACGCGTACGAGCGAGACTTGCCGACTTGCAGAGGAAAGGCCAGGAGGTGGAGAGTCCGGAAGGAAAGCCGAAAGAAGAAAAAAAAGAAGCACAGGGCAGCGGACGGGCGGCTGCGAGCAGCACAAGATCCCCTGGAATTGAATTGAACCTGCGCGGCAAGCTTGTCGAAGAGGGACTCGAGGATTTGGAGCGTTATCTCGAGCGCGCCTTCTCAGCGGGACTATTATTTGTGCGCATCGTCCACGGCAAGGGCACAGGCAGGATGCGTGACGCAGTCCGCAATGCATTGAAGGCAAGCCTGTATGTCGCGTCATTCGAGGAGCCAAAGGAAAACGAAGGGGGCGCAGGCGTAACTGTTGCAACGATCGCGAAATAGCGGATGTCTCTGCAGGAGTTCGCTTCGCCACTCCCTACGCTCGGGGTCGCAATGACATCCACGTTTGAAAGTTAAGACTCCCATTTGGGAGTCTTTTATTATCTGACGCTCCAGGCGGCGTCCTCACCGTGGATGGCCGCTTGATGGCTTTTTATTTCTCCGTCGCCACGCGCCAAACCGCATTCAACGCCGCGAGCCCCGTCATGCGGTGGCGGATAGTGGCTTCTTCAGTCAGATAGATATCGCCCTGCAGTGGGCGGTCGTCACGTGTGTAGAGTCCACGATTGGGGAGATCGGATACTGCCGCCCAAAAATTCCAGAGCGGGAGATCATACTCGGCGGCGAGCATGGCCATGTCGCGGTTGATGCGTTCATCCTTTTCGCGGTTATCCGCCTTGGTGGCAAGGATCGGTACAACACCCGCATCCATCAACTCCAGAATGATCCTGCGCAGGTATTCCGTGTTACGCGACTCGAAGTGCGTGCCAACCTGGATGATCACAAACGATGGGCGATGGATACGCAGCTCACATTCCACAGGTGTCTCTGTAAACGTGCAGCCATAGTCACCGCGGTGCCATTGGATCCACAGCAATGAGCCAGGTGTGGTGCCGTCCTGTGTGGTGGGACTCTCACGATTGAACGAACCCTGGAAATAATCAACCGCTTCGCGCAATTCAGGCTCAAGACTTTCCACGAGTTCGGCGTTGGTCTCGAACACGCCAAAGTATTCATCAGGCCGTGTCTGGCAATCGCCGAAGATCGAAAACGCGTGCGGATCGTTGCCGAGCGATTGTCCATACTCATAAATCTCGCGCACACTTGCATCCACATTTGAGAGGATGGGCAGACTCTTCCACGCGTCAGGGTCGAGGGGGGTCACATTCGGCAAAAAAGTTGCTGTGGGTGTGATCGTCTGTAGAAGGATGGGTGTTGGCCTGGAGGTTCGCGAAGGCTCAGCGATCGGCACCTGGTAATTGGATGCTTTTACCAGCGAGGTAGGGGTTTGAGATGGTTGAGGCCGCGTCGGTGGGAGAGGTGTGACTTCCGCCGCGCAGGCTACCAAACAGACACATAACACTACATTCAGGATGCTCTTCATCAATTATTCTGTTGAACCTTAATTGGTTGACTCTTGGTCATGTCATGCTGAGCGAGGCGAAGCATCTCT
>JBDTPH010000297.1:0-15341 GCA_039932795.1 Chloroflexota bacterium | reverse complement strand
CGCCCTTGTAGGCTGGCATTGCCAGCTTTGATCCCTGCTCGAGGATACCGGCAATGAAGCTGGCCTCACAAAACACCTATCCTTCGATATGTGCCGCTGGACATTTGCCCTGAACGATTTCCGCGCCGGTGAAGAACCCGAGAAGATCCGCCAGAAACTTGGCGTATCGAAGATCCAATGGCGTGAGTTGTATATCAAGTTGAAACAGCTGGCAGGCAGCAAGGAATAACCAGGAAAATCGTTGGTCGGGTAGCTCCGAGTGATTGTCGAGGAGCATATCGAGACCAACCTATAAAAAAAGTATGTTCGCTTTCATGGTGGTCTCGATACGAGCCGGAGAACACGGCTCTACTCGACCACCCTGTTTTTATCCCCTTGTCATCGAGAAGTACAAAGCCTGACGTGTAGACTCGGTCAGCCGGTAGGGGTGCGCGGGACGATAGCCTGGAACCCAGACGACCTTTTCTCCCATGCAGAGCAGGGGCCAGCGGTCGCGGGCGCGCTGCGGCAGTTTGACGTTGATGAAAAAATCTGAGATCTTCATCTCGTGACCATCCATACCCAGAGGCTCGAAGCGGTCACCACCCTGCCGCACGCGCAGCTCGACAGCATCTGAAATGTCCCTGGCATCCAGCCAGACCTGGAACGGGTCATCGTTCGATATGGCCTGTTGCATTGCCAGGGATGCAATATTCCAACGCTCACAGTGTAATGTCCAGCCGCCGGAGAGTGACACAGTGCCGGGCATTTTGATGGAAATGGGATGGCCTTGCTCGGGCATCTGGGGCCAGCGTTCAACGGGCAGGGTGGCATCCCCCGCGACCACATAGGTCAACAATCCTTCACGGAGCAAATGAAGATCGTGCGGCAGGTTCAGCCGTCCAGGCGGGTTTGGGTCCGCGATGAAGTTCGCAGCGCGCTCCAGTGTGGCGTAGCTGATGGCCACATCGTCGGGGTGGAGGTGTGCCATTGCACGGCGGATCAGGTTCCGTTGCAGTCCCACCGAGCGCCTGCTTAAGGAAGCAGAATCGAAGGCGATGAAGTCCTCATTTTCCTGGACGACACATTCCTTCCAGACGTCATTCAAAACATCCACAAGGATCTCATAATCCCCCGCCAGGGAACGGGACGTCCGCCAGACGACTTCACGGAAACGCGGGTTATAGGATTCAAGGGTTGGGATCAGGAGGTGACGCAAACGATTGCGGAAGAAATCCAGTGAGGCATTGCTCGGGTCATGCCGCGGACGGAACCCATTCTCCGCGCAATAGACAATCGTTTCCTCACGCCACATATCCAGCAGCGGGCGCACAATGGGAATCTCAGGGTCGAACATGTTGATGACCGTACGGTAGTTCATACCCTTCAGCCCGGCCAGCCCCGCTCCGCGGATGAAATGCATGAGAACGGTTTCCACCTGGTCGTCCGCGGTGTGCCCCACCGCCACAGCCTGGGCATGGAAATGACGGGCCTGCTCCATCAGGAAACGGTACCGCAGGATGCGAGCCGATTCTTCGATGGAAAGCTTTTCAGCATCTGCAAAGGCACGCACATCGCCGTTTTGGATGACCGACACCAGGTTGAGCCGCGCGGCCGTCTGTTCGACGATATTGGCATCGGCATCTGCATCGGGGCGGAGTTTATGGTTGAAGTGAGCCACGACAATGCGATAGCCAGCCTTGCGCAGGACGCTCATCAGGCACAGACTATCCGGTCCGCCTGAAATGCCCGCGACAATCGGCAGGTCACGGGTCAGCCCGCACTGTTCACTGAGAATGGAATGAATGTTTTCGAGCATCGTAATCTCATTCGCGCCGAGCGGAGAACTGAGCGCTCTTTATGAAGTTCGTAGACGAAGCGCGGCTTTGCATGTAACCTGTGCTTCGTCTGTGCTCCTCAAAGAACATTCGTCGCTCCGCTCAGCGCGAGGTCAGATCTGATACAGCTCAACCAGTACTCCCCCGCTGCTTTCAGGGTGGATGAAGGCATATTTCTTTCCATCCACGGCTGTGCGCGGTTCCTCATTAATAAGGCGGATGCCCTGCGACTTTAACTGAGCCATCATCCCGTCAATATCATCCACTTCCAGGCAAATGTGATGCATGCCGGGTCCACGCCTGGCGAGATATTTCGCGATGCCCGAGTCATCGCTTGTCGGCTTCACAAGTTCCACTTCGCAACCGGCCAGCGGGAGAAAGGCCACCTGCGACTTTTCAGCAGGTACATCACGCAGTTCATGCAGTTCGATCCCCAGCGCATCGCGCCAGAACGTGAGTGCCTGATCCATATCATTTACAACGACGGCTACATGATTGATCTGTTTTATACGGGGCATAACCTTCCCACTCCAGTAGTATGATTTTTGGATTAACGGTGTTGATTATAGTCGCTTCTTGATATACAATTCAGTCTGGTCGAGATAGGACACATGATGATCGGTATTCCCGTTAGTGTACGCCGCGTGGCAGTGATGATCGGCATTCTCATGCTGGTCTTTATTGTGCTTGAATTTAACCGCAGGCTGGAAGAACTTAACATGCTGAACGAGCAGAACAATCTCGTGCAGGGGCAGGTCACACAGGCCATTCAAACCCAGGCCGCTCTGGAAACCCAGGTTGCCTATGCCGGCTCGAACGTTGCCGTGGAGGAATGGGCACGCACCGATGGGCATTACATCCAGGATGGCGACCTGCCTGTGGTGCCGCTCGGGGAACCTGGCGCACCGCCCATTGAGGCAAGCACACCGGTCCCAGTACCTACACCCATGCAGGCTTGGGAAGTGTGGTGGACCCTGTTCTTTGATAAATAAACCTTCCATCGCTGGTGGCTGAAGGATGGGGGTGAACGGCAAACATGGCAGAGAAACCTTCCCCAAGGACTTCATCTATGCAAAAAATTACCACGCCATCCATCCCACTGGCGGATCGGCTTAACCTGTTCCCTGATTCGACCTCCATCCAAAACGATTCGCTTTTTATCGCGGCACACTCTCTCACTTCCCTCGCAGCCGACCATGGGACCCCGTTATACATATACGATCGACTCACCCTGGATCATTCCGTAGCAGATTACCAATCCGCCTTACGAAAATATTATCCTGCACCGGCGCATATCACCTATGCAGGCAAAGCCTTCCTCTGCAAAGCCATCGCCGAGTGGACACAGACTCACGGTCTTTTGGTAGACTGCACCGGCGAAGGAGAGATCGGTATTGCGGTTGCAGGTGGCGTGCCGCGTGAACATCTTCTGGTACATGGGGTCAATAAATCCACCTCTGATCTGCAATCTGCCATCCAACATGCAGGAACAATCGTCGTAGATAATCTCACCGAACTCAAACAAATCCAATTACTACTTACCCAGCACCCGTCTCCAGTCTCCAATCTCTGGCTGCGTTTATTGCCCGGTGTTGCCGTCCATACGCATCACTCGCACACGCAAACCGGTCAACACGACAGCAAGTTTGGCATGACCCGCGAAGAAATCCTGGAAGCGGCAACGTTCTGCAGCGACAATGGTCTTCCGCTGCGGGGCATCCATTTCCATCAAGGCTCGAACTTCCGTGACCCCGAGCCGTTGATCCCTGCCATCGACATGGCATTGGATCTCGCAAAGGAAATCGGGTTCAGCGGCGACTGGCATTTCTGTCCCGGCGGCGGATGGGGCGTGGCCTACCATGAAGATGAGCTACCCAACCCGTCCATCGAGAGCTATGTGCGTGGGATTGCAGAAGCCGTGGTCGAAGGCTGCCAGGTGCGCGGACTTACCCTGCCGCACCTGCATCTGGAGCCGGGCAGGAGCCTGGTTGCACGGGCCGGGGTTGCCCTCTATCGCGTCGGCGCGGTGAAGAAGCGCGGCGAAAAGACATGGCTGCTCAGCGATGGCGGCATGGCCGATAACCCGCGCTTTGCACTCTACGGGGCGAGATATTCCTGTTTAACGGTGGCAGGCGTCGGGCGGGAAGGAAAGGGGAAGGTATCCATTGCAGGTCCCTATTGTGAGTCGGGAGATATCCTGATCGAAGACCTGCCCATGCCAGATGTCGAAGAGGCAGAGTGGATCGCTGTCCCGGTGGCGGGGGCATATCAGCTGAGCATGTCGTCAAATTACAACGGGGCGCGGCGGCCTGCCGTGCTGATGCTGGAAGAGGGCAGCGTAAAATTGATGATCGAGAGGGAAACTGTGCAGGACCTCTTGAAGAGGAATGCCTGAACGCAGCGGGTATAATCTGCGCGTACGCCGAAATCCATTAGAGAGTGTTTTGAAATTCCGTTTTGACCGGGTTGACGTGCGCACTGACACAAGATTCAGCCACGGATTACACAGATTTTCGGAGATTTTTCCCTGTTTTGTTAAGCCTTTGTGCACCTTCGTGTCCTTCGTGGTTAATTAAGAAACACTCTCTTTGAGGTATAGATCAATGATCAAAAAAATCCGCCTGTATTGGCCTCTCATCAAATCGCTTCAAACTGGCTTGCTGCTTTCCACAGGCATGGCGGGTTATTTAAGCTCGCGTCCGCCGTTTAGCATTCCATTATTGCTCGCGCTGGCGATCACGCTTTTCCTGGCGATCAGTGGAAGCACGATCATGAACATGTGGTACGACAGCGACATCGATGCGAAAATGAAGCGGACACACATGCGCCCGGCGGCCTCGGGGCAGCTGGACCGCAGGCAGGTCTTTATCGTGGGGATGATCATCTCCATGTTGGGGATTGGCGGGGCGGTGGCGATAGGACCGTTCTATGGACTGGTTGTTTTTGCAGGCTGGTTCTTTGATGTGATCGTGTATACCGTGTGGCTGAAGCGCCGCACCTGCTGGAGTATTCTATGGGGCGGTATTTCGGGTGCGATGCCGATCCTTTCGGGGCGCGTGCTGGCGGTCGGTGAAATTGAGCTGGTGGGAATACTGCTGGCGCTTGCCATCCTCTTTTGGATCCCCACTCACACGCTGACCTACTCGATGAAATTCCGCGTGGACTATAAGAATGCGGGCATCCCCACCTTCCCTGAAACGTACGGCGAAGGTTTCACACGGGCAACCATTGCCTTTTCATCCATCCTGGCAGCGATTGCAATTGGCTGGGCAAGCATATTGATCGGGCTGAGCGCTGGGTTGTTGAGCATGATCGCCGTGCTGACCGCAGTGATGCTGGTCCTGGCATTCGCCACCCTGCACATCCATACCGATAAAATGAATTTCATGTTGTTCCGCTACGCATCGGTTTATATGCTGAGCGCCATGATCATCCTGTCCATTCAGGGGTTGATCTAGCGGAATCAAAAGCCCGCATCACGGCGGGCTTTGCGTACCCTGCGGGAACTGGCTCTTCGAAATTTACATGCCCGGTATATGAAACTTGATCCATTGAGACTTCTGTTTCATACTGAATTCCACGCGTCTGGATCCTTTATGAAAGCCAGAAAAGGGATACCCGTCATCAAGGGTTGCGCCAGCATGTTGGGTGTATCCAAACACCCGTGTGTGAAAATAATCCAGCCAGGGTCCAAGGTTTTGGCAGCAGTGCAGGCTGCTGGTGACCACCGGCCAGATCCTTTTTGCAGGACCCTTCAATAATATTTTCTGCAGCGCGTGACCCAGCCCGTTGTTCCAGGTGAGAAAGTCATCCAGGCCATCGATCAGGAGCAAAACCGATTGCCGGGTGGTCTGATTGACTTCGATCCAGACCGCAAGTGCCCGGATGAAGTCGGTTACGCCTCTCTGCGCTGGCGAAAAGACGCCCACGCAATGAGGATCGCCCTCATAGCCATCCCATTGATCGGGACGACTTGTGATCACACCGAACTGGATCTGACGCGCACGATGTGTGGAGGCAACAAAGCGTGTGATGGTCTTTAGGAATTCGGTGCGGCCTGCCTGGGTATCCGCAGCCACCAGGATGGGACCCGGCTGGGGATCCCACAAGTTCAGTGGAATGGGCAAACCATCCTCTGCCCGCCCCAGGAACAGGGCTTCCTCCGGGAGCGGACCGATCTCTTGCAGCATCTGCTTGAGTAAAGAAAGCCCAAACGATGAAACGGTCTGTCCCATTTCCGGGTGTACGACAGTGCCCTCCACAATATCTGGCAGCATGGGCAGAATTTCATTTTTGACGTGCAAGTCCAGGTTCATACGTTCCTCGTTGGTTGAGTTCGTTGTTTCATTCCGTTCCTTTATAGCATATTTTGCTGGCAGGCGGGATACCTGTTAATCTGGCTCATTGGGAGTTGCCGTGATTCTGCTAACGAGGGATTGCCAAATCCCGTCCATGCAGGAAATACACTGGCATTTGCTCCGAATCTGGCGGCTGGATTTGTCAATCCAGCCGAGCATCACGGCGATTCGCAGAGAACCGTTAATCTCCAGCCACAGAGTCGGGCCTGCGAGGCGGGGAAACTCTTCGCATGTTCGAACCCATCGGCCCCTGCCCCGTCCTGCCAAGCTCGGCCCCAGACAGGAAATCCTCCGCAGACGGGAACAGGATATCGGGTGATTGTCCGTTTTTGGCGACCGCGGCAGCAATTTGCATGACCAGCGTCAGAAATGCCTTCCTTTGGTCCTGGTCATTCAGCTGGTCCAACATGGGCCGCACCCGTTCCGCTGCGGCATTGCCCATCGCTGTGGCAGCCGATCTTTCCTGCAGCGCATGTCGGAAGGTCTCATTCGGCTGCAGGCTCATGATGCCCACTGCAAAGCGATTCATCAGGATGCCAAAGCCGCGTACCCGCTGAGCCAGGGCGCCGCTCAGTGCCTGCTTCAGGTACCGCAGACCTTCTTCGCTTGCCAGTTCATTGAAGGAGCGTGAGATCACGATCACATTGCGGGTGATATCGGTGATGCCCGTTTTCACGATCTCATCCCACGGTGCATCGTTTTCAAAGCGCAGGGCCTGGATCCCTGCTCGCCAGAATTTTTTGCTACCGGTGAAGGCGCTCTCTCGAATCTTCCGCGGCAAACTGAAGGATTTGTTACGTGGCACTGCATGCTATGAACGCATCCCTGCAAAAGTTTGGAAGCAGGAATGGGTGGTGCACTCTGAGCCGGTCGGATCTGGATTAGGCGCTCTCAAATATCTGGCGCCCTATATTTTTCGAGTGGCGATCAGCAACAACCGCATTCTGAAGTTGGAAAATGAAGGGGTGACTTTTCGCTATCGTGATACCGAAACCGGGACAGAAAGGCTTTGCACTTTGGAAGCTGAAGACTTCATCCATCGTTTCTTACAGCATGTATTACCTAAAGGCTTTGTGAAGGTCCGTTATTACGGTCTGTTCAGCTCGGGCTTGCGAAAACGCTTGGCTGCTCTCCGGCAAAAATTGAAAGCTGACACTTCTGCCCTCCCATCTCGACCAGAAACCCGAGATGAAAAGGTTCGATCGACAGAAGCAGATTCATCCGTACATTCTCACTTGTGTCCTGTTTGTGGCCATCCCATGCAGCCTGGTTCTCTTATTCCCGCTTCTGGACTTTCGCCACCGTGACGTTCGTGAATGGAAATGGATTGTTTCACTTCTCGGCACGATTTTTATTTCTGCGTGTCCAGGTCTTCCTTTTGCTAATTGGCAAAAAAATTCGTTCAATAATTCTCAGGATGAAGCGACGCCCTTCTTTGCTCATGATCCATGATTATCTTTGTTTCGAAGACTTTTCAAAATTCCGCGCTGATGGGGTTGAGCTTGCCAGCGGCTCTTCCTTAAATTCCAATTGCAAGGCACAGTTGCTTCGCAAATAGTTTCGCAATCCCTGCACACGGCTTAGTTCAAGAAGGATTATGTGGCGGCTGCGTTCTTCCCCACACTGGTCTTTTGCTGAATGCCGCGCCACATGAATCCTTAATACGTTATGTAAATTGAATTTCGTGACAATACAATGTTTCAACGGAGCTAAAAACAAGGCACACATGACCACAGACTACGACGCGATCATCATCGGCTCGGGCGCAGGCGGATTGACCGCCGCTGTCGCATTGGCACAGGCAGGGAAGAAGGTTCTTGTTCTCGAACAGCATGACCGTTCCGGCGGGTGGACACATTCGTTCACGTTGAACGGATATCGCTTTAGCCCGGGTGTGCATTACATTGGCTCGCTCGATGAGGGCGGCGGGTTGCGGCGTATTTATGATGGGTTGGGGGTTTCGCAGGACCTGACTTTTGTTGAACTCAACCCAGATGGATACGATCACATCTTTATTGGCGATGAACGGTTTGATTTTCCCAAAGGCCCAGAGAATTTAATTGAGATGCTCAAGAGTCGATTTCCGCAGGAGGCGCAGGGCATCGATGCGTACTTCGCTGACCTGATCGGTCTGACAGATGGGCTGAAAAATCTTGGCAATTTGAAGGAGCCGTTGAAAACAGCCAGGAGCGCTGGCAACGTTCTCAAGTGGGTGCGTGCCACAGGCGCGGACCAGATCAATGCGCACATCAGCGATCCGGTTTTGCGCGGGGCAATCGGGCGATCACGGGCTGCCGCCTTCGCAGGTCTCGGCCTTCATGCATGCGGGCATCACCCATCACTACCTCAACGGCGGCTACTATCCGCTGGGCGGCGCGTTCACGATTCCGCATCGTTTGTTCGGGCGTTGAAAAGGTCTGGGGGTGAGATCAGGTTGAAGTCCAGAGTGAAGCGGATTCTGATCGAAGGCAAAACATCGTCCCCGAAGGGGAAAGTTTTGGGCGTCGAATTGGATTCGGGAGAAGAGATCCGCGCTTATGTATATCCCTGTACACGTCAGCCAGTCATTCATTCCCCAATTTTGGAAAATCGTAAACCATTGTGCCTCTATGGCGCATATGGCCAATAACTGTACCCGGCACCGATATTGCGCATGAGATAATATCGCGTTCATTAAAAAGCGATGGACAAAACTCGGTTGAACTAACCGCAAAGCTGGTTCTAGAGGCAAATTTATTTTAGCTGATAATCTTTTTAGAAAGTCCAGACACAATGCACTGTGCAAGAGCCATGTCAGACACACAATGGATGAAAACATCTTTTGACAAGAATAAACAGTAACGGTGGCGGCTAGAGAAGCGGTCACTGTTACTAAATTGATTGAAACCCCCAGGGGCTTATCAAAAGACTTAACTGAAATCGAAGGGTTATTGCAGCTTACTTAAGATGAGATTTAGCTTTTCCTTAAGTATTGAGTTTTCCTTCTGTAAAGTTACAATTGCGTCACGTATATCACTGAGATTTGACTCTGGGTCTGAATTTTCCTGTATGTCTGAGAGCGCCTGCAGGGCACGACCAAAGCCCATCAAGGCCGGACGCTCTACATAAGTGACGCGGTGGAGCACACGCCAGGCTTTATTGGGTTTACCTCTTGCCTGTCGAAGAGCCCGCGCCTCTTCGCTGTTGGTTGCCATCCATTCAGGATCGACCACATAGCTAAAAAAGTCATTGAAGTTATCTGTACTTCCTTCCAGGTAAAAGCTCATGAAGCGATAGCGTTTAACCTTTTCACCCGGCTGAAGCGGATGGTCGTCATAATCGGTGACGTTCCTGCCTTCAACCCCGCGTAGGTCAATATTGAGCTCAATGCCCCGGCTATGGATCTCAGTCTTATTCATGGTTTGGGTCATATGGATGCTGGCCATGGCGGTCAATTCGGCTGTAGCGATTGCTCCATAGTTTCCCTCAAAGCCAAGTTCTGCACTGAGCTCGAACGAGCCGCCAATCGTGTGTTCGGCCGTACTTGCAAAGCTTTGCGCCTCAGATCGCAAACCGCCGTCCGCATCCCAAACGTAAGTATTAACAATATTTCGCTTCCCGGCTCGGATTTGAATATCTTCCATTTTTTTCTGCCAAGTAGCAAAACAAGTGGAAGCGTGGGCCCGGGCATCTGCATCTTTAATTTTGGCCTTGATGTCAGCTTCTCTTCTCTTAACCGCCTCAGATTGGTTCTTCAGGTTCTCTTGGTTATCCTTTTTCACCTGTTCCAACTCTGCGGTGTTAGCAGCTTCGCGCTGCGCCGTTGTTTGCTCGGTATCCCTTTTGTCTTCTTCGCGCTGGACAGCGACTCCACTCGGTTCAGCCCCATGATCGATCTCACTGTCCAGGGAAAACACTCCCGACCGTGTATCGAATTGGGCGAAATAGGATTGGCGGTTCTTATCCTGTTGCTCGATCTGCTGTTTCAAATCGTAGGCTTCCTGCAGGCGGTAGTAGCTGGCCGGATATAAAGAGCCGATTTCCGCACGCATCGCGGGCACATGTTTAAAATAGCGCTGGCTGGTGGCACTGCTGCCGGTCATGCCGTCCAGGCTGCCGCTCATCGTATAAGACGGATTGATGATAAAGGTGATCGTGTTGATATCGGGCGGGATACCCTCGACCGGGAGTGTCTGATAGCCGATCATCCGTTTTGTACGGGCCAGCCGGCTGATAAAAACATCGGCTAATGCCGAAACGACCAAGGCATAACCAACGTTCTTGGGAATAAACCGGTTGCCAAGATTGGGAAAAGCCGGTTTCGTTTCTGCGGTGCCACGCAGCTCAAGAGTGTCCGTCATCGCCTGGGAAGAGCTGGCTGTGATGGTGCTCTCATTTTGGAAAAGGTAGCTGGTATCGAGACCTCCTTTCGCACCGGCTCGCACTTCAGCAACTTTTTCTTCTTCCGACACACCAACTGACGCACCGACCGACTCTTCTGTCTCAACACCCAAAAACAGTTCAGCTTGCGCCCCCACTCCGAGATCGGAAGCGCGGTTCCAACTGAACTCGACATCATCTGAATGAGCCAGCTCCACGGAAGTAGCGCCCGTATAATCATCTTCGACCGTCAGGTTTTCACTTGGCACCGGCGGTGGACCCTCGATATAACCCAGCAGCGTGGGTGCAAACTGCCCATTCCCAATCCACTGCAGTTCCAACTGCTCGATGCGTTTATCGGTCAGAATGCGGACACCGTTGGAAGATGGACTGGCAAACATCCGCCGCATGATAGACGATTTCTCACCTGTCTGCTGATCCAGGCCAATGGTTAGATACTCTGTACTGACGAGGGAATTTGCGCCATCGGACCGCGCCATTTGTCCGACGATGCTGCCCCACGGCGCTGCACAGGGCCACCAGGCTGTCCCACGATCCAAGCTGGCAGTGTAGTTGTTGCTGCTTTTGTCGGCAAGCGTGGTCTCTTTGCCTTCGGTCATGGAGAAGCAAGCCAAAAGCCCTGGCTCATTTCCGGTCAGGCTGGTTTGGCTGTTGATGGCGACTTCCGCAGGGCTTAAAGCGAGGCCCCAAACCCTAACTTCAGCTAGTCTGCCAAAGGGTCTATCTCCACCCGCATCATTGCCAATGTAATGGATATTGGGGTTGGTTTTATACTCAACCCTTCCCATAAGCTGACTGTCAATATACATTTCCGTTTTGGCATCGTCATTTTCTCCCCCAGTTACGACAGCCAGGTGATGCCAACCCGGTGATAATTTGCGCAAATCGAAGTCGAAATCTTGAAACTTATAATTGTATTTCGAACCCAAATAAATACCAAAGCACTCTGTCGAGTCATCCAAATTGACACTTATGAAGTCATCCTTTTCCTCTCCTGCGATTAATGTTGCCCATTTGGAGGCATTTTCGGGCAGGGGATAAAAGAACCACGCTTCCACCGACCACTCATCCTGCAATTCGAGCGGTTTATCCAAAACCATCTTCATGTCGCTGCCGGAAAAATCAAGGCAGGATCGGGCAGCCTCCGGTACCCACTGCTCGGCAGTGGTGTTTATCGAATCATATGCGGCATCGAAGTTCACCTGGCGCATTCGGCTCTGAGCATCAATATAACTCAACTGCACGTTGCCCTCACAAGTTTCCAAGGCATGCAAGCGTCCAACCGGCCGCACAAATTCCAGCACTGCGCCACATGTTGTCAGTTCGCTGTTCGTCGCCAGGTTTGAAAGGGCTTGCGGTGAAGGTATACGTAGATCGCGATAGAAATCTTGCGCCAAGCTCTGTAGCTGCTTAATCACACCAGCTAAACTCGCCTGTTTTTGTTCCAGGGGTGTTTTTGCTGTATTCTTTAGATTAGTCAACTCTTCCTGTTTTTGGCTTAGTACACTTGTCGCTGCAGTCAGTTCGTTCTTGTTGGTCTCAATGGCCTTTTCTAAATCAGTGCCCGACGAATAACGGCCTTCGGCGGTCAAGATTTTCATGGATGACGGTTCATTTTTCCAATTATCACCGTCCAAGTTCGAGTTATGGCAGTCAGACAAGTTATACTTGCCTGATGTAAGCTCAAGTGACTGATCGCTAAAATCTTCATCGCTGTACAAAATAACAACATAGCCCTCGGGCACTTCGATGGAGGCGATGTTGTCATCCCAATAATCATTTATACTAAACGCTCCTTTCAAAGTCATTCCCTCCGAAACTTTGAATGTGATGTTGTCAAGCTCTTTATACTCACCGAGATCGTAGTTGCCGGTGTACCCTTTCCAGTGTTCATCAAAGTACAAAGTCACGTGAGCATCAGGCTTTTTATAAAGATCATGTTGGTTTTTTAGCCTGTCTCTTTGCTGAGTCAGCTTCTCGACATTCTGATTTGCTGTATTTACTTCATTGGTTAGGCTTTCAATATGATTCTGAATGTCTTCGTACGTGCCGTTCTCTTGAATATGTTTTCTGATTTCGAGTTCAAGGCGTCCCTGCTGAACTTCCAAATCCGCTATCTGTTTCAAAATAGCCTGCTGGTCCTTCTGGGCGTCGGCAAGGATAGGCAGTTCCACACTGTCCGAATAAACATCTTTCGAAATGGTGTCGGACACCTGCACGATGGTGTGATTGCGAATTTCCAGTTCCGTCCAACTTCCGCCTTCTGATGTATTGATTTCAATCCCGAAAAGGCGCACCAACGAGATGCCGTCTGGTACGGTGAAATTGGCGCTGGCTGTGTACCAATCAGAGCCCGTTAGCTTCTCGATCTGAGTACTCGTGCCGCTCAACTCCTCCCAGGCGCGAGAGCTACGGTTCTTTTTGCCGTTCCAGACAAATGTAAATAAACCATCAGCACCGTCACTGCCCGGTGTGAGTTTGAATTCCAACTTTTCCGTGTAGGTCGCTCTTTCGGTAACGGCAAACACATCGTCGTTGCTGAACATCGTGGCTGGGGTTTGTACACCATCCAAGTAGCGGTTAAGAAGCTGGCCGCTGATATATGCTCCCCCGACCACTGTGCCTTCATTTCCGAACACTGAAAAATCGTGGGTGGTGTTACCTTCCTCTGCACCCCGAATAATCCCATTCAGGCGCCAGTACCCGCACAGGCCCGTCTCCCCGCCGTTCAAGGATAGATACATGCTGTTCCTAATATCATCGGCTGTGCGGGCTTTGCTCCAGACCCGGACTTCCGCAAGCTGTCCTTCGAAATACCCATCGCCACTCCAGTTGCTCTTGCCGATGAAATTCGAAGTGCGATTTACGGAGGGGGGTATCTTCCCATTTGGTGGATTTTGTGCAACCTGTAGCCCATTAACAAACAAAAAAGCAGCACCTTGTTTGTCTATTGAAGCCGCAACATGCATCCATTCCCCTACCCTCAGTGCTTTCGGCGCTAAAATACTGCTGGTTTGCCCATCACACACTATATTAAAAATAAGGGTATCGGAGGTTCCATCATTGGCAAGGTAAAAGTTTTCCTTCTGCGATCCGTTTCCGAAATCAAGAATCCTTGACCAGCTATTGAAGCTGTTAAAAAGTACCCATACCTCGACAGTGATACCGGATGAAAAATCAAAATTCATCACCGGCAGTTCGATGTGATCATCGACCCCATCGAACACCATGCCGCGGCGCTTCTGGTCAAGCAATGTTCTGATGTTCAAGGCTGCGCCGGCCTGCCAGGAGGCATCCTCCAGGCTCAAGGCATTCCCATTTTTGTTGACCGTAAAGACCCCGTTGTAATCACCTGTGTCCACAATCTGCACGGTATCGCCCGTTTCCAGTCCGTGGTTTTGGGCTGTCACCTTCACAGTTTTGGGTGAAGTCTTTTCTAAAGCTGTGATTCGGCCGTTATAGAGCAGCTCTTCATCCTCAGGCACACTTTCCCAAGTACCGAGGGACTCGGCACTGTGTTTAATTTCAAAGGTATTCTCATCAATTTTTGTGACTTCAGAATAGACATGGTTTAGGTCAGTATCTGTCGTTACTTTGATCGCCTGATCCTCTTCGATGTCTTCCACGTTCGATCCGCTGAGCCGGAGCGCCAGTTCGCCACCATCCCCTTCCTCCATGGCGTCGATCGTTCCGTGGGGGTTGGAAATTTCGGTATAGGCCCGGATATCATCCAGACTGCTGGCAGGTAAAAATACCGGGCGTGAGAAGCTGCGGATATCTTCACTATGAGGCTTTCCCTTGATTTGAGAAAGGGTCCCGTCCAAAGCCACACCGAAGCTGACCGCAGCGGTATTGCCCTGGGTGGTGCCATACACCAACATCACCCGCACAGACTCTCTTAACAATTGCATGCCTACATCGGTTTGCCGCTCTTTTTGCACATCGTAGCGGCTAGCACTCAGTCCCTTGGAAAAGATCGCATCGGGACCCATATCCAGGGTCCTTCTGATAATTCCGGAAATGCGGCGCGGTGCAGGATCGAGCAGCGTGTAATCCTGGAACTCGAACAGGCCATCGTCCGAGGCGCGCAGGGTGGTCACCTCCACTTTTTGGGTGGCTGAATTGTAGGCAAAGATATGCCAGCGGTACTTATCCTGCTCGTTGGTTGGCACCAACACCATGGAAAAGGAACCATCCGTGACATTTTCTACCAGGCTAAGTTCGGTGGTCGGTTCGTAAAAGTAATTCCCGTTGATGTCCCGATAATCCAGCGAATCGATCAGAAAGGGGCCACCTTTCTTCTTTTGATTCCCGCTGGGCTCGTAGCGTTTCCGGCTACGCTTGAAGCGCACTTCCATTTTGCGAGTCAATATATTGTTCATGCCGTTTAGAACAAAGCGGTCCACCAAAATTGTGTTGTTTTTAGACTGGCGGAAGACATATAAGTGGCCCGGCCCTGAAACTAACTGCACGGGCGCCATAGCAGATAGAGCGGCTGTCTTGTACAACGAACGCATGACGAACTTGGTTGGATCGTTAACGTACGTCAGCGTCGCTTTTTCCTTTTTGACCACCGATGGATCGTCATTTTCATCCGGGAACTGAAGCTTTTTCCACGCTTCCCAACCGGGCGGGTTATCACCGGCACCATTAAGATAACTATCTTCGAACCCATCCTGCTTTACTGTGTACCAAATATTGCCAGCCGAATCTGTTCCGAAGAGTAGAACCTTACTCGACTGTTGTGTTTTGACAAAAATGGCAAAGAGTGCTAACTTAGCGGAAT
>JBDTPH010000296.1:0-3269 GCA_039932795.1 Chloroflexota bacterium | reverse complement strand
TTACTGAAATTACCTTATAGATTGTCACCCTCCCGAAGGACACACCGCATGATTTGCTTAGCAAATCACGGTGTGTGCAGGTGTCGGGACGATGCCGTCTCGCACCGACGTGCTCGCGGCACAAACGGTGTGATCGACAGCGAAGGGTCTCGGTTTTCAGTCGTAGAGATGCTTCGCGGAGTTTATCCTGAGCGAAGCCGAAGGGCTCAGCATGGCACAATCAAAAGTAAACCAAATAAAGTTAACCTGATTAAGAGCAGCATTTTTGAGGAGACAGATATATGAAGCGGCATATCGGCAACCTTGTCATCATCTTATCCGTTGTGTTGACCGTGATCGTCTGGTTTGTCTTTCCGCCTGAATATGACGGCCGCCCAAATTTTGAGCGCCAGTACGCGGGGGAGATCATTGGCTCGATCAACATTGTTCTGATGGCCTTTGCGTTATTCCTATCTGCACGCCCAAAATGGGCCGAGCCCTACTTCGGCGGCCTGGACAAAATGTATATCACACACCGCCAGGTGGCGACTGCAGCGTTCCTGTTGATCTTCATCCATGTGCTCACTGTTCCCATCTCATTGAGTGGCTGGAAACTCGGTAACTACCTGGCCGTGATCGCCTTCATCGGCATTGTTTCGATCGTGCTGATTACGCTGGCACCGCGCATCCCCTTTTTGAACAGGCTTACAGGGGGCACGTATGAAGGCTGGAAGAATATCAAAAGGTATATCGGCATCTTTTTTATCATTGCCTTCATCCACTCGTTGACGATCGGTGATCCCCTCAATGCGTTTATTGCCATCAATTGGGTGCAGCTCTTTTTCATTTTCGGCACTGTCTCGTATCTGTATACTGAAATTTTCGGGCGCTTCTTTAGAAAATACCTGCCTTATCGGGTGGATGCAGTCAAACATCCCAACGCCTCAACAACCGAGGTGACCCTGCGTGCCAAAAAAGAACCCATCAAAAAACAACGTGCAGGACAATTCCTCTTCGTGCGGTTTTCAGGCGATCGGACGTTGGACGAATCTCATCCATTTACCATTTCCAGCGCTCCTCAGGAGAAGGTTTTGCGTGTCACCATTAAAGCAAGCGGTGACTTCACCCGCCACCTCTTCAGCCAGCTGCAACCGAACACGGATGCAGTCATCGAGGGCGCGTATGGCATGTTTGAGTACAAAACAGGTGGACAGAAACAGATCTGGATCGCAGGAGGCATCGGCCTGACGCCGTTCCTGTCCTTTATCCGCGATATGGATGGGAACCTCGTCCACGATGTGGATTTTTACTACACTGTCCGCCACCCTGAGGAGGCGCTGTTCGTGGATGAGATCCAGGCCGCGGCTGAGAGGAATCCGCGCTTGAAGGTGCACATCCGCTTTTCGGCAACGGAGGGTTCGCTTACCGTTGAAGATATCGTCAAAAACACAAATGGAAACTTAAGCGAATACCATATCTACCTATGCGGACCGCTGCCCATGATCCAGGCATTTGAAAGAAAGTTCGCCTCTCTTGGAATGCCGGGTGGAAACATCCATTACGAAGAGTTCAATTTCCGTTAGAATAGGCTGCAGAGCAAAACATGGAAATCAATGTTACCTTTCACCAGGGGAGGGAACCTGTCGCCATCATGCGGCCTCAGGGCGAGATCAACGGATCGAGCTTCATTGAGTTCTCTGACAAGGCGCATGAACTCTACAGGAACCCGGCCCGCAATCTCATTCTGGATTTGAGCGAAGTCCCCAGTATCAGCAGTGCAGGTCTGGTTATCATCCATAGGATTGCCCTGCTCTACAGTGGCATGCCGCAGAATGTGGTGGAGAATTCCAACCTCGATATCACACACAGCGACAATGCCCGCAGGCATGTTAAGCTTCTCAACCCTCAGCCTGAAGTGGACAAAATACTTCAACGTGCAGGATTGAAACTTTTCTTCAACGTTTTTCAAAATCTTGATAGCGCCATCGCATCATTCTGAATTCCAAAAGAGGTTCCATGTATCGAAGAAATAAAGAACGTCGTACCCGCCGTAATCGTCGTGAGGAGTACAACCGCCCGAGCAGAGGCTTTACTTCCGCCTTTCGTCGTCCCGGCACGCAGATTGCCCTGCTGGCAGTTGTGGCGCTGGTTATTTATCTCATCCTGCAAGTGGGTGGCAGAACAGGAAACAATGCTCCCGCCAGCGTGCCAAGCGAGATCAGCGTAGGTGACGCATACACCAAATATGAAAGCGGCGTGTTCGTGCTGGATGTCCGCACGCAGGAGGAATGGAATGAGTTTCACGCACCCAACACCACGCTTATTCCGCTCGATCAACTGCCTGCACGTCTGAGTGAGATCCCCACGGATAAGGAAATCGTAGTCGTTTGCCGTTCAGGCAACCGTTCGCAACAGGCGCGTGATATCCTTCTAAACGCAGGATTCGAACAGGTCAGCAGCATGGCGGGCGGCTTGAACGAATGGCGTGCCAGCGGCTATCCCATTGAGCCATAAATTAAAGAGGATGAAAATATGAGTTCCCAGATCGATAACCTTGTCAGCATGCGTGATATTGACACACTCCATGAGTTGATGACAGAAGATGAAGAATGGATGACCCAACTGGAAGCGGCAGAGGGTCTCGTCAAACTGGGTGACCGCCGCGGGTATGAATTCATCATAACTTCCACTCTGAGCGATGACGAGGACATTCTCGAAGTGGCCCAGGAGATCATTGATTCACCTGAACTCGCCCGCATGCGCTCAGAGATCGAAGCAGAGCAAAGACGCAAACATGCGGACCGCGTCCAGTCTGCAAAAAAGCGTTTGCAGAACGGCGGCAAGGTTTTTCGCTATAAAATGGTTTACCTGCCTGCCGGCGCATTGATGGAGGATGATCCGCTCGGTGAAGGGTTCGCCGTGCCCGGGCTGGAAGAACATGGACTGACCGGCTGGGAGATCGTTCACATGATTCCAAGTAGAGGCGCAAGACTGGTCGGCAGCATGGAAGGCCTCTTCACGGGTGCTTACTTCCTGCTCAAAAAGGAAATTCTTCCGAGTGAAAGCGCTGACCTGGATCAGGAATAGGAGAACCCCATGTGCATGATCTGTGCTGCAATCCCTGCAACTGCCGCAGTGGGGGCAAAACTCAATGCCGATCAGCTTCACAAGCCGGAAGCAGAGCGAAGACCTGTTTCCAGGATCACAGGCATCGTGATCGCTTTGCTGGTCGCAACCTCCGTTATTTATCACACACTGATCTGGCGAAGTTAAATAGACTTTATCGGTAA
>JBDTPH010000295.1:0-19633 GCA_039932795.1 Chloroflexota bacterium | reverse complement strand
TCGTCAATACGGAATTCGTTCCCGGCTGTTCAGCAAAAGGCAAGACCATCGCCAATCTATTTTGGCGGTGGTCTTTTTATTGGTGGATGTCGTTGCGAGTGGTGAAGCTATCTGAAACGTATGTGAGGAAAACAAAATGCTGGATGCTTTTGAACAAACAATCTTATCTGCCCTGCAGCTGATCTTCGACAAATTTGGCTGGCTCGGTGTCTTTGGTTTGATGATATTTGAAAACGCCACAGGCATCACGCCGAGTGAGATCATTCTTGCCTTTGCAGGCTGGATGTTGATCGAGCGGCATGGCATTTCGCCATCATTTATCCCACTGGCGGGTTTATATGCAGGTCTGGGCAGCGCAATTGGTGCATCCATTACGTACTGGGCGGCCCGGCTGGGCGGTCGTCCCATTGTTGATAAGTTCGCACAACTCTTTCGGATCAACTTAAAGTATATTGAAAAAATAGAAGACCAGTGCAGGAAATGGGGCGCAGGCATTGTGCTGGTCGGGCGCGTCATTCCCGGTGTGCGGACACTGGTCAGCATCCCGGCCGGACTCGTCCGAATCCCATTTCCCAAATTCTTTATGGCTACATTTGTGGGAGCGTATGTTTGGTGTACGATTCTGATTGGTGCAGGTTATTTCCTTGGGCATGAATGGCAATTGATCAGCGAATATATCAAGACGCACCTGCCACTTATTTTTATTGCAGGGCTTCTTATCGTGGCAGCTTATCTCGGGTATCATTACCGTGCATTCCTTCCATTTTCTGGATGGATGCGCCAAAACAACAAGGAATTGGAATAACATATGAACTGGCATTTGCAATCCATTGAAACATCCATCGAAGCGCTTCAAACCCAGCCGGAAACTGGTCTTTCACAAAATGAAGTCGACGCGCGTCTGACAAAGTATGGGCGCAATGAACTCATCGACAAAGGCGGGCGGACTCCACTGAAGATCCTCTGGGAGCAGGTCACCGCGACGATGGTATTGATCCTCATTGCTGCTGCCGTTGTCGCCGGGCTGCTGGGCGACCTGAAGAATACGATTGCAATTTCTGCCATCGTGGTCTTATACGCCATTCTCGGCTTCGTTCAGGAATACCGTGCCGAGCAGGCCATTGCCGCGCTCAAGAAATTATCAGTGCCAAATGTGCGTGTGCTGCGCTCTGCAAAGCTGCAGGAGGTATCTGCGCGCGATCTGGTCCCTGGGGATATCATGCAGCTTGAAGCGGGGAATGTCCTGCCTGCAGATGTGCGCCTGCTCCAGGCAGTCAACCTCCGCATTCAGGAGGCCGCACTGACGGGCGAATCTGAACCCGTTGCAAAACAGAGCGCAACGTTATCAGGCGATGACCTGCCTCTGGGCGACCGCCGCAACATGGGCTACATGGGCACCATCGTCACGCAGGGACGCGGGCTTGCCCTTGTGGTTGCCACCGGCATGCAGACCGAACTCGGCAGGATCGCCGATCTTATTCAGCAGAGTGGCAGTGATGAAACTCCTCTGCAAAAACGACTCGACGCGTTGGGTAAAAATCTGGCAGTGATCGGTGTGGTCATCGCGGCTTTCATTGGGGTGCTTGGGCTTCTGCGCGGCGATGAACTGCGTCACATGCTTCTAACCGCGGTGAGTGTGGCAGTTGCCATCGTCCCCGAGGGCCTGCCTGCCGTGGTCACCATTACACTCGCGCTGGGTGCACAGCGCATGCTCGAAAAGAATTCCCTCATCCGAAAGCTACCCGCAGTGGAAACGCTTGGTTCCGTGACCGTGATCTGTTCCGATAAGACCGGTACCCTTACCGAAAACCGCATGACCGTTGTCGTGCTGGATGTTGCCAACCACGCCCTCGATCTAACGGAAGCAATGGACAAAAGCGGTTCATTCACCACCACCCGAAACCTGGGCGCGCCAGCCCAATCTGCTTTCTCACTGACAGCCATCGGCGGCGCGTTGTGCAATGATGCCCGTCTCGTGGATGAAGGCGATGACCGCTTCCATACATTGGGGGACCCGACCGAAGGTGCACTGGTGACTGCCGCAGCAAAAATGGGATATTGGAAATCGACGCTTGATACATCGTTCCCGCGCGCAGCTGAGTTACCTTTTGATTCCGAACGCAAACGGATGACAACAGTCCATCATTTGGAGCAATATGACCCCGAAGTGCTGGCCGGGTTGGATGTAAACAATCACCGCTATATTGCCTTCACAAAAGGAAGCGTGGATGGCCTGATCGATCTGGCGAGTCATGTCTGGGTCAACGGAAAACTCGAAAAAATGGACGACGGCTTCCAGGTCCGCATTGAGGCGGCGAACCAGACTCTCGCTCAAAAAGGGATGCGCGTCCTCGGCGTCGCATTCCGTTTGATCAACCAGATCCCTGATGTTATCGAAACCGATCTGGAACAGAACCTCACGTTTGTCGGGCTGTTTGGCATGATCGACCCTCCGCGCAATGAAGTCCGCGAGGCGATTGCCATCACAAAATCGGCAGGCATCCGCACGATCATGATCACCGGCGATCATCCACTGACCGCCACCGAGATCGCCCGGCAGCTTGGGATCATCGATGCAGACAATGAAGCAAGTGTACGAGTTCTTACCGGCAAAGAGATCGAGAATCTTTCCTTTGATGAATTGAAGAGTGTGGTGGATGAGGTGCAGGTGTTTGCCCGTGTTTCGCCGGAACACAAGTTGAAGATCGTGCAGGCGCTGCAGGAGCGCGGACATATTGTCTCGATGACCGGCGATGGCGTCAACGATGCGCCTGCGTTGAAAAGGGCGGATATCGGCGTGGCGATGGGCATCACGGGCACGGATGTATCGAAGGAAGCAGCAGATATGGTGCTGCTTGACGATAACTTTGCGACCATCGTTGCCGCGGTGAAGGAAGGGCGCACGATCTACGATAACATCCGCAAGTTTGTGCGCTTCAGCGTGGCAGGAAATATTGGCAAGGTTCTAGTGATGCTGCTGGCGCCATTTTTGGGCAAGCCGATCCCGCTTCTGCCACTGCAATTGCTCTGGCTCAACTTGTTGACGGATGGCCTGCTTGGGCTTGGCATCGGTGTCGAGAAAGCGGAAAGCGATACGATGAAGCGCCCGCCCTATTCCCCCAGCGAGGGCGTATTCTCACGCGGTGGAGGCGCACAGGTGATCTGGGTGGGTGTTTTGATCGGTGCCCTGGCTCTGGGGCTGGGTTCGTTGTATTACTTCACCGGCCGCCAAGAGTGGCAGACGATGGTCTTTACATTCCTTGCATTTGCACAGGTCTTTCAGGCGCTGGCATCGCGCTCGTCAAAGGATTCATTCTTCAAAATGGGATTGTCCGGGAACCCACTGCTGGCAGGGATGTCGGCAGTGGTTATCGCCCTGCAGTTCCTGGTTATCTATGTCCCGCCGTTGAGCTCGTTTTTTAACGTCAAACCATTAAGCGGATTTGATCTCCTCATTGCCATTGGAACAGGGGCACTGGTGTTTGCGGCGATGGAAGTGGAGAAGGCAATAAAAAGAGGTAGATAAAAGGAATTCATCGGAAAAAGGAAAAGGCCCGTATTAGCGGGCCTTTCTGATCTGCAGACTATTCTTTTATAGAATGGATGCCAGGTCCCGCAACAGAAGCCGTTTACATTCTTCATCCGCAACAAGCTCTGTCATCCTGCAGGCCTTTTCGAGATACACCAGCATGATGACCCGGTTGTCTGCAAGCATTTCGGCACGGGCAAGGGTTTCATAGGCATAGGCTTTGAAGAAGGGCTCGAGTTCCCGGGCATGTTTCAAGGAAAGCAGACCATAGGTGCGTGCATTATGCGGCTGACGGATCAGGTTATAGACACGCGAAACCTGCCAGTATCCTACCGATAGGTTCTCATGTTTGACATCCTCGCGTTGCGTCCAATGCCACAGGGATACGATGGCAGTGTGCAACATTGCCATATCCTCTTCCGTGGAACGCCGACCTGGCTGCTCGATATATCGCCACGTTGTGTTGAAAGACCGTGTGGAGAAATAAACATGGGCTTCATTAATGTTGAACGATGGTTTAATAGGCATAAAAATGTTCTTCAGGCGAGCTTTACAAGTTGTGGCCTCGAGCCGGGTACACGTTTCACCAGGCCGCGCGCTTCCAGGTCCAGTTTTACAGTGGTCACATACCACATGACTGAACCTTCAAAAGTGCCGTTCACCTCTTTTTCCACTGCGCGCGAAAGGTTCATGAAAGTCATTTGCTTCTGTGCGCGTAATGTTGATAAGATGGCCTCGCAAATAATTTCATACTTTTCCCGGCTGATATTCACGCCCTGTTTCTTTTCGGGATGAAGCGTACGAATCGTGTCCTTCACTGTCACCTCCTTTGGTAGGGATGCAATTTTACTCCCATCCACGGACATTCGCGGGTGTAATTCTGATCGCAGTTGAATACTCGGCACTGAACTCTTCAGGGGTCATATCCAAATCACTAATACCTGTTTTGTATTTCTTGAAATAAGCAGCGACTTTATGAGCGGGTGGACAGTTCACATCCATAAGTGCTTCCCCTATAAAAATAATCACATGTTTGTCACCGCTCTCATCGGTGTTGAAGTGCAGTGCAACATTTGGGTTTTCCGCGATGTGCCTGACTTTGTGTGTGTCTGGTTTGCTGAAGATCAGGAAGGAATTGTTTTCCCAGATAAACCAGACAGGACGTGGCTGAGGCGTGAGGTTTGAATCCGTGGTCGTCAGCCAGATGACATATTGATTCTTGAGAAGACGCTTTACAGCGCGTCCAAATTTCGAGTTCAAGTCGATCATGGTTATGCCCCTTTACTTCATCCGTTCCGCCACCAACTCCGCCACATCCTTGACCTGTACGGTGCCACCGTCTGCCTTGGATGCATCATTCAACATCGTCATACAGAAGGGGCATCCCACCGCGACGGTCTTCGCTCCCGTCTCCTTGGCTTCCTTGTAGCGCGCTTCATTGACGCGCATAGTGCCGTTCTCCTCTTCCTTCCACATCTGCGCGCCACCCGCGCCGCAGCAGAAGGATTTGGACGAATTGCGCGGCATTTCAACGGTCAATGCACCAGCAGATTTCAACGCCTGACGCGGTGCCTCGAAGATCTTATTATGTCGTCCGAGATAACACGGATCATGGAAGGTGACCTGCATGTTGTCGCCCTCCAAATTCATCGAGATCTTCCCCGCGCCCACAAGCTCGTTGATGAACTGCGTGTGATGGACGATCTCATAGTTGCCACCAAACGCGGGATATTCATTCTTGATGGTATGCAAACAATGCGGGCAGGTTGTCACAATTCTTACCTGACGGGATGACCCTGTCACCACTTCATTCAAGATTTCAACATTGGCAGAGGCCAGCCCAAAGAAAATATCCTCGCGTCCCGCGCGGCGGGCAGAATCGCCGCTGCACTGCTCATTTTGTCCGAGTACAGCGAAGTTGACTCCTGCCGCATTCAATATCTTTGCAAAAGCCTGCGCGGTCTTTTGGGCGCGTGAGTCTGTGGCAGGTGCGCAGCCCACCCACCATAAAATATCAGGTTCAGGATTCTTCTCGACCGTCGGAACATTGAGTCCCTCTGCCCATTTCATCCGATCCGCCTGTGACACATTCCACGGGTTGGCGTTGCGTTCCATACCTTTGAAAGCGGTTTCCAGCTGCTTCGGAAAATTATTTTCCATCAACGTGAGATTGCGGCGAATATCCATAATATCGCGCATGGGTTCATTTCCCACCGGACAAATATCCACGCACGCGCCGCAGCTCGTACAAGCCCAGACTGCCTCTGCGGGAATCAAATCGAGCATCGGCACATCCATCGTTCCGCCTGTGTTCAGATGGTAGCGTTTGTTGATCTCCAGTGCAGCAGGGGAGAGCACCTTTCCTGTGGCATACGCCGGGCACACTTCCTGGCAGCGGAAACACATGATGCAGGCATACGCGTCCATGACCTGCTCCCACGGCAGGTCCATCATCGTGGCCGCGCCGAACTGTTCAATGGACTGGTCATCCAGATTAATGAAGTTCAATTGCCCCATGGATTTGCGCTCAGGTTTTAGTGCGAAATTGATCGGGGCAAAGAATATATGGATATGTTTTGAAATGGGGAAATAGGGAAGAAATGCGACTACCGCGCCAATGGACACCCAGAACATCAGCCGTTCGCCAGCTAACAGCGCATTTGCATCCGCGCCGGACCATAAGCCTGCCACCGTTGAAATGAATGGCTGCCAGCTGTCACGTACTCCCGCCTCCGCCACGTAAAAGGATTCGCCCAACAACCGCGCTGCGTTGTGGGTAAAGACAAAGGCCGCCACGATCGCCGAATCGCGGCGGATGCCGGAACGCGCTTTCGGGTGGAGCAGAGTCGATTCACGCGTGGAAAGATTCTTCGGTCGGATGATAAAGCGGCGGACCGCCATCCCAATGATCCCAACCAGGATCGCAACTCCCGCTACATCCGCGATCAGGCGGTATGAATTTCCAAATCCGCCGGTATTTTCAAGCAGTTTGAATCCTGTGTATGCGTAAATGAGGTCGGCAAGGTTGATGAGTAGAAATGTGAGAAACCCCCAGCCAATCAGCGCATGCAAAATGCTTGGACCGAGACGAAAACGGAAAACAGGTTGAAACAAACCCACCTTGACGATGAGTTCGCCGATCCTTTTCCACGCCAGGCTCCAATCAGGCCTGCCCTGTCCGCTTGAAATATGACCAACGATCCGCATAACACCGCGATATGTAAAATATAGAGAGACCAGAACCGCAATTGCAAAAAGAATTTTTTCAATGGAACTCAGCATGAATTATCTCCATCAACTCGCCGCTCTTTTCAGGGAGTGGGGTGGGGGTGAGGGTCATGGTTAGTGTAGCACAGAAAATAAAAGCGGAGGCTGAGCCTCCGCGTGTTTTGGAATGATCGTCTGCTTAAGATTACTTGCTTATTTCATTCACGTAATTGATCGAACCCTGACAGGCCGGCTCGAGATGAGGCGCGAGATTTTCCCAGGTCAGTTCCAACTCTTCACCCTCGGTGACTTCAAGAGCACTTCCCAAACATCCCGGCCCCGCATTGTAGTTGACGAGTGTGAACTTCCAGAGGTCTTCATAGCTTGCAGCCGCGCCTGCCGTACCGCCGGTAACGTTTTCCACCAGTTGACCGGCCTGTTCACAATTTGCCAGCATGGTATGAGCAAAGACACCGATACTGAAATTCGCGCGATCGAGATCAACTCCCAATGGACATTCGTCACAGTTGGCGTTGACGGCGTCTATCAAAGAGAGCCGTACATATTTCTGTTGTTCATCATCCAGGTTCAGGTACCCTTTGCTGCATTCCGCTGAATCCATCACAAGCGGGCAGAACTGATAAAAGAATGGTGGATTCCACAACAGTGTTGTGTCAGCCCCCTTTTCAGTAAGTTGACCCAGACCAATATCACTTTTGAGGTGTGCCCCGGGCCAGAACTGACTTTCATTGGCGAAAAGATTCTTCAGTAAACGCGCCGGTACCCCAGTATCTCTTCCGACATTCCAAATGATCTCATCGAACTGGTTCTGCCACGCTGTTACCTCTTCACGTGCCGCTTCCATCCCACAGGCAGATACTGTGTTATCAGGCATCAGTCCACCATCCGGGCACATGCTCACGTCCACCGCCTGCTGTTGGATCAACTGCGCTGCCAGGTAGGTGTATGGAATATCACTGTTCAGCATTTCACTTTCAGGAGGTGTGATCAACCACTCGGGAGGTCCGCCCACGGGCGGCAGAGTTCCCCACGTGCCTACGCAACTGGCAAGCGGCACGCCGACCCATTGACTGCTTAGCACATCCACGTACCAGAATGAACGGTCCGGGTCGCCTGCATCGGACACAGCTACACGGATCTGGGCGTCGAATATTTCGCTGCTATCCCCATAACTTGAATAGGCCCAGAATTGGAGGGTGAAACCCTGTTCACCGGTGATCGGCAGTTTCAAACGACAAACCGCGTCACAGGCAAAAGGCTGTCCCTCATATAACCCTTCAATGCCAATGATCTGATGGTCTGGCAGAGGCTCAATACCGGTTAAAACCAAAACAGGTTCATACTCGCAGATGCTTGTGGAAGAACTGTACACAGGCCGGCAATTTTCCAATGTTACCTGCACGGTTGGCGGCGGCAGCTTGGTGGAGATCTGTTTTTGTGCGGGCTTGCTGTCCACCAGGAAAACATAAAACCACTTACAGAGCTTTACATCAAATTCCGTGCAGGGTTTCTGCTCCACCCAATCTTCATAAATATTCTCGCCGCAATCCACATAAACATCCCCGGGTGTTGGCATGCCTTCATGATCGATCTCCATCTCGCAGACGGTGTCATTTTCACCCCAGCGGATCATCCACCAAAAATATTTTGTGTAATCCACGGTTGTGACAGAGAACCTATCGGGGCCTGGTGGCGCATAAGAGGGTGCGGCAGCTGCCTGTAAGCGGGGGGCGATGCTACTTCCCAGGACAATCAAAAACAGGCTCAGCATAATGAGCCATTTCCGCCACTGATACTGAGTCCTGTTGCCTTTTTGCATAAAAAAAAGTCCGCTATTCCATTATAGCGGACTCCCTTCGATTTGAGCTAATTTTTTGCTTTCCGTTTGGTTACAGGTTTGGATGTTGCCGAAACCAGGGGCTTTGCCGTCTTTTTCTTTTCAACGGGAGGGGCGGGCATGTCCAACTCTTTGAGTACAGATATGTCCTGTTTCAAGTTTCGGCTTCGCAGGTAAATACTGGCAACGTACAGCCCCATCACAAGGAATGTAATGAGATAGCCGGCAATCATGTAACCTGAGGTGTCTGGGGTGGCTTCCTGAAAAAACATGGTTATCTCCGTTTATAGCGTTACTTTTAATTTGAGTTGTTCAACGTGGTTCTGCAGATCGCCCAGGCGGATGCGGTTCCAGAACAGGTCAATGAAAATGACGGTGAAGGCAAACAGCGCAAAGAAGAAGGCCACCCGCATATCAGCCGTCATGGCGAAGCCGCCTTCGGCTTCGGCGTTCGAGCCGCCGATGACCACTGGATGGATCGTGCGGAACAGGCGGATGGCAAAGAAGGTGATCGGCGCACTGATGCCACCTACCAGCGCATAGACCGCTCCAAAACGGGCGCGTCGATCGGGATCGTCAATGCCCTGGCGGAGCATAAAGTAGGCAATATAGATCAACTCGGTGACCGCCGCCGTGGTGAGCCGTGGGTCCCACGTCCACCAGGTGTTCCAGGCGGGGCGTGCCCAGATCGAACCGAGCACGATGGTGATGAGAAAGAAAACGAGACTGACCTCAATTGCCGCCACCTGAAGGCGATCCCATTTCAGGTCCTTGGTGATGAGATACACCACGCTGAATACCGCTGCAAGAACGAAGCCGATCAGGGCGGTCCAGGCGGTACCAATATGGAAATAAAACACACGCTGGACGTCTCCCATCACCAGTTCTGTGGGTGCAAATACGAGCGCCAGGTATGCTGAGACAGCCAGCAGGAGGATGGAGACGATATCAAGAACTTTAAGAGTGACAGGTTTTGCTTGCATGAATACTCCTTCGATAAAATTTTCAAAATGTTCTTCGACGTGTTTTATTATTCTTCCACAACGCTGTCAAAAACCATGAATGCCAGGGCTATGAAAATAATGTCATAGGCGATCAGTAAATTAATGGGCATCTGAACATCTGCCAGTGTTGCGCCGTCGAGAAATCCACTACTGGCTTTGACAGCGGCCAACAGGACAGGAATGACAACCGGGAAGAGCAGAATGGGGAGCAGGATATCGCGCGTGCGGGTTTGCACAGACATGGCAGCGAGCAGAGTGCCAACAGATACATACCCAATTGAGCCCAGCAGGATGACCAGCAATAAACCCGGCTGGAAAAGGTTGACATTGTACAACACACTATAGACCGGCAGGACAATGATCTCCACGATGAGCATAAACGCCAGATTGCTGATGACTTTCCCGAAGTAAATGGCGGAACGGTCCACCGGCGCAAGCAGGAGGCCATCCAGGCACCCACGGTCTTTTTCGATTGCCATCGACCGGTTCAGGCCAAGAGTGCCTGCGAAAGCGAAAGTTGCCCAGAGCACACCCGCCGTGACAGACTGACGCGTTTTGATATCCAGTTCGAGGGCAAAGTTGAAGATGAGGATGATCAGCAGTGAAAAGACCAGCATGGCCGAGAAAAGCTCACGGGAACGGAATTCCGCCTGTAGATCCTTCCATACAACTGCCGAAACAGCTTTGGCGAAACTAGCCGATGGACGGGCCCTTTCCCTGACGTGTGGGCGGATGCTGGCCTTTACGGTTTTATCGATGACTGTATTCACCTTGTTGGCCATGTCAGCTCACCAATGCTTCTTTATAGAATGTGAGCAGGTTGGTCCTCTTCAATTGCTTATGGGTTGCCGTCGCTGTAATCACGCCGCGTGACAGGATGTCAAACCGTGTTGCCAGCTCCTCTGCGCGCGCCAGATCATGGGATGTCATCACAACTGTGCGTCCCTTTGCTGCAACTGTTTTCAACACCTCATCCAGCATGGATGAGGCGTCCTGGTCGAGGCCCGTATAGGGCTCATCGAAGAGCATCACGTCCGGGTCGTGCAGGACCGCGCGCCCGATGGCGAGACGCTGCTGCATGCCGCGCGAAAAAGTGCGGACAAGGTCACGGCGGCGGTTGTCCAGCCCGACCATTTCCAGGACTTCAGTGATGCGCGGTTCCAGATCAACAATGCCATACATGCGTCCATAAAAGCGTAAATTCTCCTCGGCGCTCAAATCGCCATACAACAGGGGAAGATGCGATACCACCCCAAGCCGTGCCCGCACTGCTGCGGCTTCGTTAGGCAGGCGGTAACCCGCTACGCTTACTTCGCCCAGCGAGGGGCGTGATAAAGACGCGAGAATCCGCAGAAACGTCGTTTTGCCCGCCCCGTTCGGACCCAGCAATGCAACGAACTCACCCGGCTGCACATCAAAGTCCACGCCGCGCAGTACAGTCTTTAAGCCAAATCGTTTGACGAGTTTTTTGACTGTGATCATAAGGTTCTCTCGCTTTGAGCTCTTCGTCTGCGTTCTTCGAACTCCGCTCAGCGCGAATGTCCTACATCATTTCCTTCAAAATTTCCTTCAGTTCGGCACGGCGTTTTTGATATGCTTCCTCAGAAATTTTCCTTGCGCGGTGCAGGTCATCAAGCGCAACAATGGCATCCAGGACATCTTCAGATGAATCAAATTCCTGCTCTGCCTGATCGTCATCTTCTTCCACACGATTGCGGTCACGCATATATAGCCAGGCGCCTGCAAGGATGAAGGCCAGGCCCAGCGCGCCGGCACCAATCAAAAGGTTCCTGTTTGAATCTACTGCCGGTTCCGGGGCCGCCTCGGCACTTTCCTTCGGCTCACCCGATACAGTGAATTTAATAGTGTCGCCTGCCTGCACATTCAACGCAGTGTACACCTGAAAGTTGAAATTCTGGATCGCCTGCAGGCCCTCATCGGTCAGTGTCGCGCTTTCTGCTTTTACACCTTCCGGCAGGAAAACTGTGAGACTGGCTGCAGGCAGGACGAACGGCTGGGAAATTTCAAACTCTTCCTCTTTGGGTACGGTTGTAAAAGCGATCATCCCATACGCGTTTTCACTGGGTGGGATCGCCATTCCGTTATCTGTGTTTACAAACGGTTCACTATCCTGCAGCGCCTCGTAGCCAAGCCCAGTTGTGCCTTCAGGCATTTTGATGAACGGGACTTCAGTGCCATCCTTCAGCTCGACCACGATGGTCTTGTCGCTTGGGTTGTGGAATGAATAAACGCCAAATACCTGAATTTCCGCGTCGCTGTAATCAAGGAACAGCCGCACCTCATCCACAATGAGCAATGATGTATCGTCCGTCATTCCAGTGAGTGTGAGCGGTGGCAGTGTCAGGGATGAAACGCCTGCCTCCACGATTGCAAAATCAGACTGCATGATAATGCCGTCCACTTCCACCTCACTGATGAAGATCCGGCTTTCAGGCATTTCGATGTTTTCAAATGTATACGTGCCGTCTGTGTTTAAAGTGCCTTCCTCCGCAAACACTTCCTGTGGACCTGCACTTGGGTCGGCGCCATGATCGTAACCGCGTAATGTAATTTTCAGATCGGATGGAAGATCGGCTCCCGTTTTATTATCAACCGACCCGCTGACACTTCCGAATCCTTCCTGCAGCACAACGGCAGTCGGTTCATTCGTAATCTCAGCCTGGGCTGTGCCTTCGACTGGCGTTCCCTCGGCGGATGGTGTTCCCGCGTCGGCTGAGACAGGGGTCTGTGTGATTGAGGCAGGCTCAGTCGTGGGTGTTGACGCGGGTGCTTCCACCACTTGAACATCATCCGTATTAAAGGAAAGCGTTCTCAAGTACGCCGCGACTGCCCACATGTCATCATCGCTGAGGTCTGCGCCAAACGCTGGAATTTCCGCATTACCCTGTTTGACAATACGCGCCAACTCAATTTCACTCACCGCGGACATCTTTGTTTGATCTGTGAAGAAGTCCGTTGAGCAATCTGCGCACCTTGTTTCAAAGATTTCCTGGCCTTTTGCAACCTGTTCTTCAGTGGTGTGCAACGTCATCGCGTATGCCACGACATCCCAGCGTTCCTGGTCGTTGAGACTCGCAAACGGAGGCATCAGGCGTTCCATGTTGCCGCGTGTTACGATCGTGTACCATTGCGCCGGTGACGCAGGACGCGCGATCTCCGGCAAACCAAATGCCGGTACAGTGACGCCGAGTTGGATGCCTTGTTCGCCATCACCCAAACCAGTCTCGCCGTGGCAGGCTGCGCACTTTTCAGCAAAGATCGCTTTGCCGTTTTCCACACCTGGTACCTGCGCAGGGACAAGCACCAGCTGTGGCTCGGGCGTGGGTGGTACATAGTTGGGCGGGGGAGTAACGTCTTCAGCCAGCGTGAAGTTGCAGGCACTAATGATGATGGTGAGTAGAGTGAACAGGATGAGGTTGCGTAATTTCATGAGGGGTTCCATAAAGGTATTGGTAAATGAGAATCACCAATTATTTTTAAGCTAATGACTTTCCACAGGATGGACAGAATCGGTCTGAGACCATGACAGGCTTTCCGCATTTTGGGCAGAAGCCGGATGATCTTTCCTTGCGTCCCCGGCGCCGTGCGGCAATCATTGACTCAATATCATCGTCGTTAACTTCAGGTGTGCTGATGGATGCGTCGGCGCGGCGTGCGGCAATCGCTTTTTCAATGCGGGCATCCGCGTTCTGCGCGGAGGCAGGCTGCGGGGCGATGGAATCGATCTGCCTCAGGATGTCCGCGCCTTTCTGCAGGAGATTTGCGCGTTGAGCTGGATAATCCTCTTCGGGAATTTTTCCAAGGTTGAAATCAAAATCGAGTTCCTGCAGGGAGTTGATGACGCGGTCACGTTCCGCCATGAGGGCAGACAGGTCATGTTCCTCTTCCGTGACGCGGCGGGCGCGTCGTTCCAGAAATGGGGCATACAGATAGATCGCGACCAGCATAAATATGGCAAGTGTGAAGAAAATTGCGGTGAGTTGCATGTCATCCCTTTATTTTAGCAATGGGTCTATTTGTGCGCGGATCTGGTCAATGGATGTGAACGGACCCACCTGTACGTATTGCAGAACGCCTTCCTTGTCAACAAAGTATGTTTCAGGGACACCTTTGATGCGGAAGTATTGCGAGATGCGTGTGGCGAGATCGGGACCATTGGCATATGTAATGCCAAATTTTTTCAGGTATACGCGTGCTTCGGGTTCGGTGTCAACATAATCCACACCGAGAAAGACAACCTGCCCGCTGGGTTCATATTGCTCCCAGGCTTCCTGTAATTCAGCGGCTTCCTGTTCGCAGGGCTTGCACCATGAAGCCCAAAAATTGATAACGACGACCTTGCCGCGCAGGTCTTCAAAATTGATCTCACTTTTGCCATCCAGTTCATAACCACTGAAAAGTGGCAATGTAAAATTGTCAATCTTATGTCCGGGCTGGACGGTGCCTTGTTGTGCGCGGTTAAGTCCCATGGCGACGATGACGAGCAGCCCGACCAGTAAGACCCATACAATGATCTGTGCCCAGAGTGGCACTCCACGGCGTGGCGCGGCGATTGTTGATTCTGTCATGAAGTTCTCCAGCACCCTGCAAAGGTTCCCAGCCTGCACAAGGTTTGCTTATTTTTGCTTTTTTAGCTCTTCTTCCAACTTTGCAACATATGGATCAACGGACTTCGCTTCCCCTCTCGGGTCAGATGCGTTTGTTTCCGTTGTGGATGGTTTCATCCACATCTGGAAGCCGCGTGCCAGCAAAAGTACTCCAAACAGGATCGCGATTGCCGGGACAAGATAGGAGGCGAGTCGATTCGGCGGGTCAGCAAGTGCACGCGCGCCGTACTGCTCGACGAAATATTGCTTGATCTCTTCTTCGGTTTTCCCCTCTGCCAGCTGGGTGCGGATCAGATCGCGCCACTGGCGGCACGCTTCCGTCGGACATACATCCAGGGGTGTGCTTTCGCATACCGGGCAATACAACTGCTTGGCAATGCGGTTTACTTCGTCATCTGTGGGAGTCGGTCCCTGTGCAGATGCCATAAGAGTCAAAGTGAGAGTGAATGCCAGGGCGATGAGGATTGCCAGAGGTAATTTGGTACTCGTACTTGCAGCCTTCAAAATTTTTATCATTGATTCCCAATTTACTGGTTAATCGGCGGCGCTGGGTTGCTTGGCGGTGGCGCGCACCCTGGCTTTGGCAGCAACCCGCTCCGTTTCCTTCTCAGGCCACGCAGCGATAACAATGCCAACCAGAAACAAGAGACTTCCAAACCACAGCCAGTTGACCAGGGGATTAACATAGATCTTAAAGGTCGCTCCAGAGGAGGAGACGGGTTCCCAATCTACAAGCAGGATGTAGAGATCATCTTTCAGCGTGGAGCGATTACCAGGAATGGTCATCGTTTGCTGTGAGTCAAAGTAATAGTCAATACGCGGGTTAAGTTCGCCGAGAAATTCGCCGTCTCTATACACGTCAATCGAGGAGCGTGTGTATCTGACGCCTGCGGGCATATTATCCCAGGATGCGATTTCGTTGTATCGAACTTCGTACCCTGCAATGTTAAGGGATTGTCCCTGGGCAAGAGTACCCTGGGTCTCCGATTGGAACATCTCGATACCTATAATGCCGATCGCCATGAACATCATGCTGATATGAATGATATATCCGCCATAACGGCGGCGGTTTCGTCCTGTGAGATTCCAGAAGGCGGTGAAGATGTTCTCACCCTGACTTCGCTGACGTGCGTTGACCCCCCGCCAATATTCGTAGACGGTTACCAGGAGGACGAGGGCGATAATAAAGAATCCAATTAATGCACCGACTTTTTGCGTATAGGTCGCGAAGATGAAGGCGGTAATGACAATCGCACCCACAAGGGGTTTCCACATGGCACGTCCCAGAGTCTTGACCGTGGAATGTCCCCATGCAGACAGGGGAGCAACACCCATCAGGAACAGCAATGAGGCCCAGAGCGGGGAGGTGGCACGCTCATAGAACGGCGGTCCCACGGTCACTTTTTGACCCGTGAAGAGTTCAGAGACCAATGGGTAGATCACGCCCCAGAAACATACGACCAGAATGCTCATGAACAAAAGATTATTCAGCAGGAACAGCGCCTCACGTGAAAGCAGGGATGTCATCCTGGTTTCAGATTTCAAACGGTCCCAGCGGTAGATGATCAATGCTGCAGAGGTGATCAATGTGAAGCCAATGAATGCAAAGAACAACGGACCAATCGCGCTCTGTGCAAATGAATGAACCGAGGATAAGACCCCTGAGCGGGTCAGGAATGTTCCAAAGATGACGAGGGCATATGTCAGGATGACGAGGATCATGTTCCAGTGCTTCAACATGCCGCGTTTTTCCTGGATCATGACCGAGTGCAAAAATGCGGTGCCAGTCAGCCAGGGCATGAACGCTGCGATTTCAACAGGGTCCCAGCCCCAATATCCGCCCCAGCCAAGGACATCATATGCCCAGCGTCCGCCGAGCACAAGACCAAAGGAGAGGAACAGCCATGCCCATAACGTCCAGCGGCGCGTGAGACGGATCCAACGGTCGTCTGTTCGTCCCGTGATCAAGGCGGCCATGGCGAAAGCATAGGGGATAACAAAGGAGACAAAGCCGAGATAGAGCATGGGAGGATGGATGATCATGCCAGGGTGGCGAAGGAGCGGATTTAGCCCCTGGCCGTCGGCAGGAGTAAAGAGCACACTATCCGCCGGTTGGAAGGTGGCTGGCTGTATTCCGGTAAAAGTCTCATAGAGCTGCATGAAAGGATTCTCAAAGAATACATTCATACCGATAAAGAACGCCATCGTCACACACGCGACAACGATCACCCACGGCAGGAACTCGCGGTCGCGGTCCCATTTACGGAGGGTAACCAGCGATGCAAATGCGGACATTAACCAGGACCAGAACAGCAGCGAGCCAGATTGTCCGCCCCACCAGGCTGTGATCTTGAGGTAGGTGGGCATGCTGCGGCTGGTCACTTCATAAACGAATTGCACTTCGTAATGATTATTGACGAGCAGATAAATAAGAATCCCTGCGGTGAGTGTGAGCAGGGGCCATGTCAGAAGCATGGCGCGGCGTGCACTTTCCACCATCGCGGCATTTTTTGTGCGGTCGCCATAGATCGCGGCAAACACGCTATAGAGTGTCACCAAAAATGAAACGACTAAAACACCAAATCCAAAGTTTGCTATCATGTAAATCTCCTTCAATTACAGAGCGCCGCCTGGATAACCATCATTCTGTAAATACTGTAAAAGCGGCATAAACCCTAAAGGTTAACACCGACCTTTAGGGTTTATTTCTTCCTTAACCAGCTTGCTCAGGCAAAGCCTCTTCATATCGAGTGGGACATTTGAGCAGGAGTTCCTCGGCATAAAAAACGCCGTCCTCACCGAGGCGCCCGGTCATGATCGCCTGTGCTTCATTACGCAGAAGGTCAGGCTTGGGTCCAACGTAAACAACTTTGACACGTGGACGAGATGGATCGCTCACGGCCTGATGCAGAGCTTCAGCGAGCCCACCCTCGGTGTCGATGTCAACAGCGTCGCCAGGGACGTGGGCCACGTCAAAGCTCAGGGTCAGTGTTTGGGAGTCATATTGAATCGAATCACCAATCACCGCGCCGGAGAGTCGCAGGTTTTTCTCCACCGCGCCCGATCCTTTTGCATTGAGCTCATCCACGGTCATGAAGTATTCCTGGGTTGCAGCCGTGGAACTCCAAATTAAAAAAACGACAGCCCCAAGGATGAGAATGCCGCCGATCACAAACTTGTTGATTTGCATGTATGCCTCCAATGTCAATTGACATAAAAATGAATGTACTTGAGTGCTCGTATATTGTACATGGGGAGATTAATACTCACTGAGAAGCGAGTCTGATAAATGTCATGTAAATGCCCCAAATTTATCCTATTCGCATATTTGCCTACTTTTGGGGAAGCTGCACAAGAAATTTAGCCCCACTTGTGACTTAACTGCATCTTGTGAACTGGCATCCCGCAGGTTCAAATTCCAGCGGGATGCCAGCCATAATCCTGACTCTAATTTTCCTCTTCTTCCTTCTTTACGCCGAACGCCTTATCGATCCGTTCCATGTTGTCAGGTGTGATTTTCTTTGCTACTTCGCCTGCCTTCATATTCTCATGAACCTGTTCCACGCGGCTGGCTCCTGTGATGACAGTGCTCACGTAGGGATTCTTCAAACACCAGGCAATCGCCAGTTGTGAAAGTGTGCAATCAAGTTCCTTTGCAATCGGCTCCAGCGCCCGGACCTTGGACAGCTTCTCTTTGTCTGTAAGCTGATCGTGAAGCCAGTCATATCCTTCGAGTGTGCCGCGGCTGCCCTCGGGAATACCCCTGCTATATTTGCCAGTCAATAACCCCGAAGCAAGCGGACTCCAGATGGTTGTCCCGTATCCATACTCCTTGTACACGCGTTCATATTCACTTGAGAAACGATGACGCTCGAACAAATTATAGACGGGTTGTTCGGTGATGGGTTTATGCAGGTGGTGTCGCTCGGCGATCTCGATTGCAGCAGCGATCTCTGCCGCTGACCATTCAGACGTTCCCCAATACATCGCCTTGCCCCATTCGATGATATTGTGCATCGCCCAAACGGTCTCTTCGATCGGTGTGGTCTTATCGGGACGGTGACAGTAGAGCAAATCCACATAATCCAGTTGGAAGCGTTCAAGCGAACCGTTGATACCCTCGATCAAACGTTTGCGATTGAGTGTGTTGCGCTCATTGACACTGTTGTGCAAGCCCCAGAACAATTTTGTTGAAACGAGATAGCTGCCGCGGCGCCACTTTAACTTTTTGAGTGCGTCGCCCATTACCTGCTCGGATTTGCCGTTCGCATACGATTCCGCGTTATCGAAGAAATTCACGCCGGCATCGTACGCTGCCGCCATCATTTCCACAGCGGCAGTTACATCTGCCTGGGTGTGGAATGTAACCCATGAACCAAAGGATAGCTCACTGACCCGAATCCCTGCCTTGCCCAAATGACGATATTCCATGCTGCCCTCCGAATGAATGTATTGATACCATTATAATCGTCGCATGCACCGCCCCCCTATTGCATCCCGTCTTCTCGCTTTATTATTTTTTCTTTTGACGGCTTGCGCCTCTCAAGGAGCTCAATCTGCACCCCCGCCGGTTGACCTGATCCCGTACGCTACCTCAACCCGCAGGCCGAGTCCCCTTACCTGGATGACGCAGACTCCCGAAGGCCTGGTCGCCGCAGAAACGCCTCTCCCCAGCCCGACGCCTTTCACCTACACCATTAAAGCAGGTGACTCGATTAGCAGCATTGCCCTGCAGTTCGGTGTATCCATGGATGACCTGCAGGCTGCGAATCCGGAAATCTCACCCAACAGCATGTCCATTGGGACAGTGATCAAAATCCCCAGCAATCCTGGTAACCCTTCAGGCGAACCGACACCAACGCCTGCGCCGTTTACCGTGGAACAGGTTCAGTGTTACCCAACAGCGGATAAAGGCATGTGGTGCTTTGTGCTCGTCCATAATGACTTCCCTGATTTTATGGAGAACCTCAGCGCGCAAGTGACATTGGTCGATGGGAATAACACCTCGCTTGCAAGCCAGGCTGCACTATTACCCTTGAATATTCTTCCACCAAACACATCATTGCCATTGACTGTTTTTTTCCCGCCAGAGGTTCCGTTTAATGCGAAACCACAAGTCCAGGTGTTGACCGCGATCCGCTTGTTACCAGACGATGAGCGATATGTCCCAGCGACGATCACAAACACGCTGGTACAAGTCAACGCCAATGGGCATAATGCACGCGTCAGTGGGATGGTGTTTTCGCAGAGTCAGGCTCGGGTGGCGAATCAGGTTTGGGTGGCGGCAACAGCCTACGATGACATGGGACGCGTAGTTGGAGTCCGCAGATGGGAATGGGACGATGGTCTCGCTGCGGGTGGAAGTATCCCGTTTGAGTTTATGGTGTCCAGCATCGGCGGAAAGATT
>JBDTPH010000294.1:0-12478 GCA_039932795.1 Chloroflexota bacterium | reverse complement strand
GCCAGGGGACATCTCTACTTTGCAGATTAGGGGACATTTCTACTTTGCATTGACACGTACGTACTGAACCCACCCCGCTAGCCACAACTCCAGAGGAGCGGGCAGGCCGCCACAATCGGCGACTTTTCGCGGGGTGGGGAAGTCTTTTCGACTTTTGTAACCAAATATTATTCCTTCTCGGCATGAATGTCAACTGACGGAAGACAAAGTAAATAAAACACTTCCGACCATAAATCTGGGGACTCTAAGCGATGCTGAGGAGAGTGCTATAATTTCGCTATCTATGCCTACTGTATGGGAACATGGTCCTTATCGCTTCTTTTTCTACTCAGGTGATCGTGATGAACCGCGGCATGTCCATGTTGAACGTGAAAGAAATAAGGCAAAGTTCTGGCTGGATCCGGTACGATTGCAAAATAGCGGCGGGTATAGTCGGAATGAAATCAATCGTATTCAGAGATTGATCGAGGAAAATCAGAAGATGCTATTGGAGAAATGGAATGACTACTTTAGCGATTGAACTTCGAATGGTTTCAGCGCAAAACGTTCAGGTGACTGACGAAGCGCTGATTGTTGATCTAAGTGATGGGAGGACTGTGTCCGTACCGCTAGCCTGGTTTCCGCGCCTGTTACACGGGACTCCAGAGGAACGCAATAAATGGCGACTCATTGGAGATGGGGAAGGGATTCACTGGCCAGCTTTGGATGAAGACATAAGTGTTGAAAATTTGATTTTGGGCAAGCCTTCGGGTGAAAGCCAAAAATCCTTCAAGAAGTGGTTGGAAGCCCGAGCAAAAATCAAGTAAAAGCAGAACTCCGAGAATTCAAAACTCTCGGAGTTCTTTGACTATGCCTGCAAGTGTCCCACCGATACGAAGTAACCACGCAGGTGAGATGTATCGTATACAATATCATAAATCAGGTTGTAATGACACGGTATGCCCTAAATCTCCCCCTTGCGCTGAAACGTGTTGCAGAACGACTTGCGAAAGAACAAGGCGTTTCACTTAACCAATTCATCCTTTGGTCCGTTGCGGAAAAGGTTGGCACTCTCCTTCAGGCAGAAGGAGATGACTCGAATTTTCCCAGTGTGACCTATCGCCGCGGCGCTTCTGGAGTTCTTTCAGCCGTGCTACGTGGCACGGGCATCCGAGTTCAGACGATTGTCATTGCATCTGCAAACATGTCACCTGCAGAAATAGCCGGAGACTATGACTTGACAGTAGAGCAAGTGCAGGAAGCACTGAATTTTTACAGGGCCCACCACGCGGGAATCGATGTCTTAATCCAGGCAGAAGCGGCGTTGGAGCCGAAGAATAGGTTGGGCAGACGCGTTGGTTAAATGTCTGGAAGAGATAGAATAAAAAGGAACCCACGCCGCTAGCCACAACTCCTGGGGAGCGGACAGGCTGCCACAATCGGCGACTTTTCGCGGGATGGAGCTCAGCGTCGTATTCAACGGGCGGAAAACACATCTATTCCCTTCCCAACGGTTTGCGTTAGTGGCAGGTGGGTGGGAGTTGAGACTCGCCATCGAAACGAACAAATGCCCAAAGCCAGGAAAACACTCAAAAAACGCGGCGCGTACCCACCGTCAGCTGCACGCTGTGTTAGGCGGGTTTTTACCCGTAAGACTTTTAGCCATTAAGAAAGAGCGCAAGCCCGGATAATAAAGCCTGCGCTCAAGGACTCTTGTTATGTTGTCTTTCGCCTTTTTTCGATTTCGTTCACAATATCCTCAAGGGATTTGTTTGCAAAAAGAGATACCCGTTCTTGAGTGTAATTCCCATAACCCTGGGTAAATTGCTTTAGGAAACGTACAGCGTCAACCACGCCTAGCTCTTTATAGAGCAGGTTAATGGCTTGTTGATTAATTTCTATTAAGGGTCTAGCATCTGTAATCATTTTTCAATCTCCTGAACCAAATCAACAGGATTTATCACTTTTACGGCTAAATCTTTGAGACGCTTTGCGCTCCGGAGTAACTTATCATCGCATGTGCAGAAATAATCAGCGTTTCCTGCTTCAGCCAATGCAATGTGAAGAGCGTCAAGAGGTCTGATACCGAACGTTATCAAGGTTGCGGCCCTGACTTTTTCCTTTTCGCTAACATTAACACTCGATTTTGCCTTTGCGAGAACTGACCGAGTGTGTTCTTGGCGAATGGGCAATGGGCTTTGTTCACCTTCATAAAACAACGCTTCCGATGAAAGTAATTCAGCCTGGCCGCTATCGCAAAAGGTAATGATTCCAAGAACGGCTTCCGATTCAAGAACAATCCGAACCTGATTTGGAGTATCAAGCGGTCTTTGAATGGCGCATAAATCGAGGTAGATTTTCACGCGGTTATTTTAACACTTTTTGACTCGGAAAGTACCTGCCTAACGGTTGGCGTTACCCGCAAGTGGGTGGGCGTGGACTTTGCCTGAGAGCAGAAAAAACTTGAAGCCAGAAAAATGCCTGTAAAACGCGCTGACTCCCTCCAGTCGGGTGCACCTCGAAAGAGCGGAGCTCATTTTTCACGCGAGAAACCGTCCAGCGATTTTGCAAAGTATACTCCCAAAAGACAGAGCGATAAGCTCCCCTGCGGGCAAAGCAGTGGAGGTATGCCGAAGAGGCAGCCCCGAGGTGCACCGTGGTTACCGGTCCAATTGATTTATACACTGGTGGCGAGGGGGGAAAAGACCCCGATGACGCGAAGCGGCTAATCCCCGTAAATGACCGGGTTCTGTCCATCAAAAAACAAGGAGTAAAAGATGAAAAAGAAAAGCAAACGGACGAAGGGGATAGAGGAAGCGCGGCCCTTTGAGGGGTTGAGCAAAGTGAACGAGAATGCGGCAGGAGTGGACATCGGGGCAACAGAGATTGTCGCGTGTGTTTCGGGGGGAGAAGAAGTGCAGTTGGTGAGAGCATTTGGGAACTACACGGTGGACTTGTATGCGATCTGTGAATGGTTTCATGAACATGGGGTCAAGACGGTGGCGATGGAAAGCACAGGGGTATATTGGATCCCATTGTTCGAGGAACTGGAGCGGCAGGGATTTGAATGCCTGCTCATCAGTTCCCGTTCGCTGCGGAAAGTAGCCGGGCAAAAGACAGATGTGGAAGACGCGCAGTGGATCCAAACGCTGCATAGTTATGGATTGTTGAAAGGGTCGTTCCGACCGCAGGGAGATTTGGTGGCGTTGCGGACGTTGCTGCGTCATCGGGCGCAATTACTTGAGCATCGGGCGCCGCACATTCAACATATGCAGAAGGCTTTGTTGCAGATGAACATCCAGTTGACGCAGGCGGTGACGGATGTGATGGGTGTGACGGGACAGAAGATCATTCGCATGATTTTGATGGGGGAGCGGAACCCGGAAACGCTGGCGGCCTTGCGCGCCGAAGGGACAGTACAGGTGCAAAGCGAAACCCATCAAGTCAGCGGGTTGGCATGGAAGGATCACGAGTTCAGCACCGGTGTTTTGGATGAAGGACAGATCGGCTGGGACTGGTTCTCCCTGCAATTCGACGATGGTTCAGCTTTGATGCTGTTTCAGTTGCGCGAATCAGACGGCGGGACGTCTGATTCGTCGAGCGGGACTTTGATCAACACTGATGGTTTGACACAGTCCCTACAAAATGAAAACTTCAGTATCACTGTCCTTGACCAGTGGCGCAGTCCGCACACGGGTGGGATGTATCCGTCTGCGTGGCAGATTCAACTGGAAGAACCGAACTGCCGGCTCGACATCCGCCCGTGGATGCCCGACCAGGAAGTCAATTTCCCGGCAGTCACATACTGGGAGGGAGCCGTCCGCTTTGAAGGAACGTGCGCCGGCAAGTCTGTGAATGGGAATGGCTACATCGAGTTGACGGGGTATGCCGGGAGCCTGCCTTTGCCGTAGTTGTTACCCAGAGAGCAAGAACGTAGGATAATAAGAAGAAAAAGAGGTAAAAATGACTGAGACCCCAAAGTATTCCGTAACCAAGAAACAAAACGAAATTGAAATTCGGCAATATCCGGGTTATATCCAAGCCGAGGTGACTATCGACGAAAAGAATTATAAATCAGCCATTGAAAAAGGGTTCAATGTGCTGGCGGGATATATTTTCGGCAATAATATTTCGCGGCAGAAAATCGAGATGACTACGCCTGTCCAGGCTTCTCGATCCGAGAAAATTGCCATGACCACCCCGGTGACAGTCACCGGCGCATCGAGCTTCACCGTGGCCTTTATTATGCCTGCGGGATATACCCTGGAAACACTGCCTCAACCGAAAGACACTCGTGTTCACTTTATGCCCATCCCAGCCCGATCAATGGCTGCCATTCGTTTCTCCGGATATTTCCAGAAAGATACGATCCAGAAAAACAAGCAGCGCCTCCGTCAATGGTTGGATGAACAAGGGCTTGAAACCGAAGGCGATTTTATCGTGGCTGGCTACAATCCCCCTTGGGTGCCGGGATTTCTGGCGCGCAATGAAATACTAATCCAGATCAAAAACGATAATGAGGCAAGAAAATGATCAAGGTTCTCAAACTTTACCTCGTTGTACTCGCTGCCTTCCTCGCCATTGATATACTCTGGCTGGGCTTGGTGGCACGCTCGTTTTATCAAAAGTACCTGGGCTTTCTGATGGCTCCCAGCCCCAATTGGTTTGCGGCGATCATCTTCTATCTGCTCTTCATCGTGGGAATCTTGTTTTTCGTGGTCGTTCCAGGGTTGGCAAGCGGCTCACTCAAAGCCACCCTCCTGCGAGGGGCGCTGTTCGGACTCATTACCTACGCCACCTGATCTGACAAACCTGGCGACCCTGAAAGACTGGCCTGTGCTGCTCAGCGTTGTGGATATGCTTTGGGGAACATTCTTGAGCGTTTCCGTAAGTGCTGTCGGCTTTATTGCGGGCAAGCGGATCAGTTAACGCTATAATGAATTATTCACTATACCCTGCAGCGACAACAAACGCTCAGGCTAATGCTTTGATTGACCATATCATTGGAACAAAAGGAGATAATGAAATGACAACTAAAAGTACTGAAATAGCCAGTTCGACAGGCGCAATGGAGCGCAAGTTCACCGGTCTGCGACGTTTCAACGCTATTATGGGATTTCTGCATCTCGTTCAGGGCATTTTCATGATTGCGGTCAGTCGGGCTACCACCTATCCAATATTCACCAATTATCTAAGTTTTGATGTAGCTACCCGCTCGTTGAAACCGAACACCCAACTTTTCTATGAACTTCCCTTTGGACCAGCCGTTGCGATGTTCCTGCTCATCTCGGCTGTGGCGCACTTCTACCTGGCGACGATTGGCTACGGACGTTATGTGGAGAACCTGAAGAAAGGCATGAATCCGGTGCGCTTCTATGAATATGCCTTGAGTTCTTCACTGATGATCGTGCTGATCGGCATGTTGATCGGCCTTTGGGATCTGGGGGCGCTCATCTTGATCTTCACGCTCAACGCCACGATGAACCTGTTTGGCATTATGATGGAGTTGCATAACCAGCAAACCCAAAAGACAGACTGGACCGCATTCATCTACGGTTGTATTGCCGGGTTCGTCCCATGGGTGGTGATCGCGTTGTATTTCGTGGGCGCAGTAAATTCTGGCGACGCCAAACCGCCCGCCTTTGTTTACGCCATCGTGCCTACGCTGTTTGTCTTCTTCAATATTTTCGCCATCAACATGGTGCTGCAATACAAGAAAATCGGTCCCTGGAAAGACTACCTGTACGGGGAACGCGTCTACATCATCCTGAGCCTGACTGCCAAAAGCGTGCTGTGCTGGTTGATCTGGACTGGCACTTTGGCCCCGGTCTAACAAAACGCCCAACAACCCATCCTCAGCCCCAGTGTGGATTGGCTCAATCCAAAGTGAATGATCCAATCCACACTGGGGTTCGAAGCAGCCTTTGAACGGCAAGCCCGTTGCCATGATTGGTGCCAGCACAGGCAACTTTGGCACGCTGAGAGCCCGCCAGAGCCTGACCCATGTTGGCGCATTACCGCTTGGCAAGCCTAAGGTACTGGTTGTGCGCGCCGAGCAAGTTTTCGACGCCGAGGGGAAAATGGTAGACGCAGCGGCGCGTGGCTTCCTGCGAGATTTACTCACCGCGCTGGCCGGATGGATACAGCGAGTATTCCCGGCCTGACATTTAGGAGCACAATATAGAGGCTATTGAACATCTGCGAATCCAATTCACAGCTGATTTGCGAATCCACCGCCTGTTGAACGGAATGTGGCAGGTTTCGGGCGCGCACGGTCCCATTGACCGCCGCGCAGCGCTTCAGGCGATGCTTGCGGTTCACAACGCAGGTTTCACGACCTGGGACCTGGCTGACCACTATGGCCCGGCAGAAGATTTCATAGGCGAGTTCAGACAACAACTTAAAACGGCGCAAGGCGCAGCGGCGCTGGCTGAAGTTCAAGCCTTTACCAAGTGGGTGCCGCGCCCCATGCGGATGACTCTGCGCATGGTGGAAGAAGCGATTGGCGTGTCGTTGCGACGGATGGATGTTGAATCGCTTGATCTGCTGCAGTTCCATTGGTGGGATTATGGCAGCGATCAATACCTGGCTGCGTCGGATTTCCTGGCTCAATTGCAGCAGGCGGGCAAAATCAAGCATCTGGCCTTGACCAACTTTGACTCGGAACACTTGCAGCGCATCATCGATCACGGGATTAAGATTGTCTCCAATCAGGTGCAGTATTCATTGATTGACCGCCGTCCTGAAATACAAATGGCAGCCCTGTGTCAGGAACGGCAGGTCTGGTTGTTGACCTACGGCACGCTGTGTGGCGGTTTCCTGTCAGACAAGTATCTGGGCCAGCCAGAACCCGGTCGGCGTGACCTGAATACGGCCAGCCTGCAAAAGTATAAGCAGATGATCGATGCCTGGGGCGACTGGGGCCTGTTTCAAGACCTGCTTAAGGCCCTCAAGCGCATTGCTGAAAAGCATACCGTTTCAATTACAAACGTAGCCACACGCTATATCCTGGACAAACCCAAAGTGGCCGGGGTGATCATCGGTGTTCGACTGGGGCTGAACGACCATCACAAGGAAAATGCCGGCGTATTCGGTTTGCAGTTGGATGCTCAAGACCTGGCGCAGATCGAGAATGTTCTGGTCAGGTCAAACGATCTCTATCGCCTCATCGGCGATTGCGGCGATGAGTACCGTTCGAGGTAACCGCATGGGATATATGAAATGGGTCGAAACGAATCGAATTCCAGATTGGCTGATTCGCCTGGGTATCCGCGCCAGTCTTGAAGCGGGTGTGAGACGAAGGCTCCGGGTCGGCCAGGATGAGCGAGAGGCTGAGCGTTTGGCGCTACTCGCCAAGCTCAGGCAAAGCCCAATTGCTATCGAGGTCGATCAGGCGAATCGGCAGCACTACGAAGTCCCCGCCGAGTTCTTTAATCTTGTGCTGGGCACACGGCGCAAGTACAGTTGCTGTTACTGGCCGCCAGGTGTCAACTCGCTCGACCAGGCCGAAGACGCCATGTTTCAGTTGACTTGCGAGCGCGCCCAACTGGAAGACGGCATGGATATCCTCGATCTGGGTTGTGGGTGGGGCTCGTTTTGCCTGTGGGTGGCCGAACACTATCCGAACAGCCGCGTGGTGGCCGTGTCGAATTCGCACTCGCAGAAGGAATATATTGACGCGCAATGCCGCCGCCAGAACATCCAGACAATTCAAACCATCACGGCTGATGTGAGCCATCTACAGTTTGAGCGCAGCTTTGATCGCATTGTCTCCATCGAGATGTTCGAGCACATGAAGAATTATGAGCGCTTGATGTCTAAACTGGCTGCTTGCCTCAAACCGGACGGAAAATTGTTTGTGCATATCTTTTCGCACCGCGAGTTTGCCTACGAGTTCGATGCAAACGATCCCGGCGCCTGGATGGCGCAGACGTTCTTTACCGGCGGCCTGATGCCATCGGACGACTTGTTGCTGCACTTTCAGCGCGACCTGGTCTTGAGCGGTCACTGGCGGGTCAGCGGTCTGCATTACGCCCGAACGCTGCGTGCCTGGCTGGAGAAGCTTGACGAGCACAAAGCCAAGGTGCGCAAGGTACTTGCCGGTATATACGGGGCTGACCAGGAGACACTCTGGCTGGTCAACTGGCGCTTGTTTTTCATGGCCTGTGAGGAAACCTGGAAGCTGCGCCGGGGAACTGAATACCTGGTGTCGCACTACTTGTTCGACACACGCTAACCATTTTGCTGATCGAAAAGGAGCTTCTTCCATGCAGAAAACTGAGCGTACTTCGGTAATCATTTTCCCCAGTACGAGCCACACATATTGCCCCACGGATGGGTAAAATATGCAAACCAGAAAAGTTGACATCGTGGTGATCGGCGCCGGGATTGCCGGATTGAGCTTCGCGCGGGCCATGAAACAGCACGGGCGCGAGGTCTTGATCGTGGAACGCAGTCGCGCCGTTGGCGGACGCTGCGCTACCTGGCGGCACGCGGACATGACAATGGATTATGGCGTCCCTTTTTTACATGCCCGCTCGCCGCTCTTCTGGCACACCGTTGACCAGCTGTTGGGGGCGGATGTTTTGTCTGGTTGGCCCCAGCGCGTGCAGGGCAGCGGGCCCACCTGCCAGCCGCGTGCATTGGATCCGGATGTGCGCCATGCCGCTTTGCGCGGCGGGCTTAACACCTTGGCCAAGAAGCTGGCTGAGGGCATTGAGATTTTGCGCGAGTCAGAAGTGACCAGCCTCAAAACTATTCAGGGCAGTTTTGAGCTTGGCGGCGCGAATTTCTCGCTCAGCACGCAGACGCTGGTCCTGGCCGCGGCAAATGCTGAAAGCCTGCGCCTGTTAAGCGATTCGGATTATGCCTCGGCCACAGCTGGAGCCATGGCCCTCTTCGGCCTGGCCCCGAACCTTCCAACGCTGTCCCTGCTCGCCTGCTACGATACCCCTCCGGCACAGCCGGCCTGGGAGCTGCTTTTGCCAGAAACTTCAGAATCCATTCAACTGATCAGCAATGAAAGCAGTAAGAACGCAGCCGGGCAAAAACTCGCTTTGTCCATTCAGGCGCAGCCCGCCTGGAGTCGGCAGCGCCTCAATTTACCCGCCGAGGAATGGACCTGTGACCTCTTGCGCCAGGCAGCGCTGCTTCTCGGTGACTGGGCGATGAAGCCAGACTGGCAACGACCGCACCGCTGGCTCGAGTCGCGCCTCGATAGCGCTAGCCGCCTGCGCGGCCCGCTCTTCTATCACCTCGCTGGTTGTAAACTGGGAATCATCGGCGAATATTTTAACCCTGCCGGCGGACTGGAAGGAGCCTTCCTTTCGGGGCACCATCTGGCCGACTTGCTCAAGGAGACAGAATGAAAAAACAAGTTTCACAAAAATTGCTCGACCTGGTTGAAAAAGACAAAGAACATAGCTGTGGGGGCTACGGCCCTGACAACGTCTGTGTCCGCGCGGCCGGCGTTGCAGACTTGCCGACCGAGTTCGGCCACTTCAACATCGTCGCTTTTTGGAACAATCGTGACGAGAAGGATCATATTGCGATTGTGCATGGTGAAGTGGTGGGTCTGGAAAATGTCCCCGTGCGCCTGCATTCTGAATGCCTGACCGGCGATGCGCTCGGCTCACTGCGCTGTGACTGCCGTGACCAACTGAAGGTCTCGCTTCAACGCATTGCCGAGGAACCTTTTGGGATTGTGCTCTATATGCGTCAGGAGGGACGCGGTATCGGACTGCTCAATAAAATTCGCGCCTACCAATTGCAAGATGGCGGCCTCGACACCGTCGAGGCCAATCTCGCGCTTGGCTTTCGTGACGACGAACGCGACTTCGCTGTGGCCGCACACATGTTGCATACATTGGGGATTAAGAGCGTGCGCCTGATGACCAATAATCCCAAGAAAGTGGCCGAACTCCGCCAATACCAGATCAATGTGGTTGAACGTTTACCGCACATCATTCCACCCAACGAACATAACCGTTTCTATCTCGAGACAAAATCGCGCCGCTCGGGCCATTGGATTGATTTTTCGGGCCACCCGCACCTGCCTGAGCAGGCCGATGGCGTCCAAGTGGACGGAATGGCATCCACAGACGCTGAATAATTGTCACACACGTTCCCCGCGAGTGAGGAAAATATGAAAAACCTTATCGCGCAATCCCGCCAGCTGGATGGTCTCCCAAGCTGAAAAGATCTACCTTCCAGGTCCTCTATCCACCTAGCATTGAACAGTTGTTCTTTTGGAATAGCTTCTCACAGGTTTAGGATAATACTTTCAGTGCTGTATATATCTGGCATACGGCTATAAATTCCTCCCAACCTTGTACTGTTGAATCATGCCTTTGCACAAACCAACTGAAATGGTCCGGTAGTGACGGTTGATAATTGGCGCCAGGTGGTTTATGACCGGCTGGAAAGCATCTCCTAGGAACAGGCCCTGGAAGATGTACGCCCATTCCTGGCTGCAACAGAAGAACTGGCTCTGTTAACGCGTGAAAATATTTTACAATTGCTAACGCCCCATACTTAACCGTACACTGCAAAGGGAATGCCATGTCCAATCCAAAACAGGTTTACCAACTCAAATTAACGCTTGATCGTGTCAAACCTCCCATTTGGCGCAGGCTTTTGGTGAAGGAGGATATCAACCTTCTTACACTGCATGAAATCATCCAAAGGGCGATGGGCTGGGATGATTATCACCTGCACATGTTTACCATTGCCGGGCAGATCTTTGGCGATGAGGAAGATGATGAGTTCGGCGATCTGGGCACAAAAAACGAAGCACGCTATAAATTAAACAAACTGGGTCTCGAAGAAAAGTCGAAATTCAAGTACGAATATGATTTTGGTGACAGTTGGCAGCATACCATTCTGGTTGAAAAAATCGTCCCATCGGAAAAAGGAGTTCATTACCCGGTCTGCCTGACCGGTAAACGTGCCTGTCCACCCGAAGATGTTGGAGGCGTGTGGGGATATGAGAACTTCCTTAAAGCCATTACCGATCCCAATCACAAAGAGCATGATGAATACCTGGAGTGGCTCGGTGGCTCATTTGACCCGGAAGAGTTTGATCTGGATGCAGTTAATGAGCTGTTGCGCGGCATTCGATCGGCAAGTGGTAAACATACTACCTACCTCGAGTCGGAAGATGAAGAGATGGATGAGTTGCTCCCCACTGAGCAGGAACAGATGGCGTTCCTTGCGGGGCTGACAGAGTGGATGAACAATCTGGGTGATGAATTATTGGATAAATTTGTATCCCTGCCTTTGCGATACGATATTGTGACTTTTCTGGATTACCTCTCTAAAAACCCGGTGGCTGGAACCCAATCCACCGGCAACCTGCCACTTAAGGCTGTTTATGCAATATGTGAGCGGTTTGTCGACCCACCCAAATTGGAACAGACCATCGGTAGTCATACGTTCAAAGTGCGCAGCGAAGATGAAGTCTGGGAATTGATCTTTGTTCATACCCTGGCTTTTCACTCAGGTTTGGTGAATGGTGGACCTGGACGCAAGTGGAAAACAACATCTGAAGGCATCTTGTTCCCCCAGCTTGCACCTCCGATACAAGTTGTTATTCTGTTGGTTCAGTGGATCATCGCATGCGATTGGGCCATTGCCTATCCAGTTTCTGGGCTGGCAGATGGACTTCCAGACGAGTTCAAATCTGCAACCTTGAATACCTTGTCGGCTCTTCCTGAGAGGCAAAATGTTCCTTTCCAGATATTTGCAAATCGAGTGATTTCAGAAAGCGGATTGGAATGGTACAGTCAGGATCAAAGCTTTGTCCAAATGATCAAACGCGCTGTAATTGAACAGGTGGTCATTGACCCGATGAGGCGCTTTGGCATATTGGAGTGTGTGTACCAAACAAATGAGAGCACCGGTCACGGTTACAGGCAATTGAACACCATCCAGTTGACAGCCATTGGAAAAGCAATATTGACATTGATGAACTCATCGTCCACATTCGACCCATCCAGCCCTGAATGAAACACTATTTGCAGGCAATGCCGCAACAGCTACTCTTTCAAAGCATCATCACAATCATCAGCGCGGTACAAATCTGGCATACAGGTACAAATTCCGTTCTGCTTCTTCACAGCATAGGCCCCATAAAAGATGAAATTTAAAAAGTAGAGACTGATTTCTCCATATTGCGGAATACTCATTTACGGGTATTCGTGACTGAAAAAAAACAGGAACAAGAGCACAGCGAACTGCTTGATCAACGCCAGCACATCGCGTGTACAGGAGGATGTTGTACCGCACTCAAATTTTCCACTCCGCATGAATTCATCGCGGGTTTCCATCGTGACAATCTTTACAACGAAGCAACGCCCAAACCCGACGCTTTTCAAGAAACTATGAAATTGAATTTGAGGGCAGAGTCTGTAAATGAAGAATCGCACTGAAAATGGAGGTTGAGTTCAATTTGGGCGTTGGCCTTGCGGATTATAATGGGAAAGAAATCTTCACATGAATT